>DUQP01000025.1 GCA_012837735.1 Bacillota bacterium | reverse complement strand
GGAAACCTCCTGTTGCCTGTTTTCAAACCTGCCATGGGTACGCATTAACTGCAAGTAGTCAACTATGATTAGGCCAATATCATGCTCTGCGCGCATCCGCCGCGCTCGCGCCCGCAACTCAATTACCGATATGCTGGCTGTATCATCCACCAAGATCGGGGCCTCCCCCAAACGACCCAGCGCGCGGGAAAGTTTTTGCCAATCCTTATCTTGTAAAAAGCCTGTCCGCAGTCTTTGCGCATCGACGTGGGCCTCAGAACACAAAATGCGCTGCGCCAGCTGCTCTTTGGACATCTCGAGGCTGAAAACTCCCGTTGGTGTCCCATTCAAAGCGGCGTGACAGGCTATGTTTAGCCCCAGAGTCGTCTTGCCACTGGACGGCCGCGCGGCTAGAATAATCAACTCGGAGGGGTGAAAACCGGATGTCAGGTTATCCAAGTCTGTGAACCCACTCGGTACCCCGATTACCTCACCTTTATTCAAAAAGAGGTGCTCTACCCGCTCAAATGTATCTTTCAACAGTTCTTTCAGACCGACAAACGGCTGCCGGTGCATCCCTTCGGCGATCTTGAAGATTGCCTGTTCAGCTTCATCGATCAGCACCTCGGCATCTTCTGACCCTTCGTAAACCCGGGCGGAAATCTGAGCGACCGCCGATAGCAATTCGCGCAGGCGAGCCTTCTCCTCGACGATGCGAGCATAATAATACACGTTAGCGGCAGTTGGGACAGCATTAGCGAGACTGGTCAGGTAAGCAATGCCGCCGACATCTTCCAACAATCCGCGCCGCTGCAACTCTGCGCTCACGGTAATGGTATCGATGGCATCACCCTGCTCCGAAACCCGTACCATGGCCTCATATATTATTCTGTGCGCCTCGCGGTAAAAATCTCCCGGCCGGATGAGCTCCATTGCCTTCAGAACCGCCTCACGCTCCAAGAGCATACTCCCTAAAACGGACTGCTCTGCCTCCAAGTTCTGAGGCGGAACGCGATCAATGAGCGAGCTCAACTTTATCACCTCCGGTTAACACTGCTCGGCACACTTCCTCTATCCGGCTCACCGTCACCACCTCAATCCCCTTCAGGTGATCCGGGATCTCGTTGGCATTCTCCGCCGGCACAATGATGCGTTTCATTCCTGCCTGGCGAGCACCGTAGATTTTTTCCGGTATCCCACCAACCTCTTTGATGCAGCCCTGAATCGACACCTCTCCCGTGATCGCCACATCCTGGCGCACCAAACGCTCCGTTAGGGCACTCAAAATGGCGATCGTGACCGCAGCCCCCGCGGAGGGGCCGTCCACCCGGCCGCCGCCAACGATGTTAACGTGCACATCATAATCCGACGGATCGAGACCAGAAAGCTTGCGCACTACGGCGGTGGCATTGAAGACCGCGTCCCGGGCCATGGAACCGGCGGCCTCATTGAACCGCACCTTCCCTTTCCCCGGCTCGCGAGCCGGAAAAGCAATCGCTTCTATTTCCAATACGGAACCCAGGAAACCAGCTACACCCAAGCCAAAAACGTGACCCACTTGCGGTGTGGCAGAAGCTTTTACCGGACTACTGGGCACAAGGCGGCTAGTTTGAATGACCTCTCGCACCTCCCGCTCGGATATGGCCATCCCCGCCGCAGGCGCGTCTGGATTATTATTCAAGGCCAGACTGAAGGCATCTGCCAGGATCCCAACCGCTTTTCGCCCTTCAATGGTATAGGTTGAGATCAGCTCAATTGCTGCTTCCGTCACACTCACTTGCAGACGCTCGGCCGCCTCGCGGACGATCTGTTCAATGTCAGTTGGCGAAAGAGGCTCAAAAAATATCTCCGCACAGCGGGACCGCAAGGCCGGGGTGATTTCCTCTGGAGAGCGAGTTGTGGCGCCGATCAACACGAAATCAGCCGGCGCCCCCTGCTCAAAGAGCTTTTTCACATATTTGGGCGTCTGCTCGTCCTGGGGATCGAAATAAGGGGAGTCAAACTCCACCCTTTTGTCCTCCAACACTTTCAACAGCTTGTTTTGTAGCAGGTAATCGAGCTCACCAATCTCATCCAAAAATAGCACTCCCCCATGGGCCTCGGTCACCAGACCAAGCTTTGGTTCCGGGATACCGCCTTCTGCCAAGTCCCGGCGCGCCCCCTGGTAGATCGGATCATGGACAGAACCCAGCAACGGGTTGGTAATCTCCCGCGGATCCCATCGCAAAGTGGATCCATCCGCCTCCACAAAAGGTGCGTCAGCTTGAAATGGAGTGTAGGGTAGCGCCTTCGCCATCTCCAGCACCAGTCTGGCAGCGGTCGTTTTCCCCACCCCAGGCGGACCATAAAGCAACACATGCTGCGGAAATGGGGAGGCGATCTTGGCCAATAACGCCCGCACCGGGCGATCCTGCCCCACGATATCGCTCAATGTCCTGGGCCGCAATGATTCAATGACGGGACGGGCAAGCGCCACTTCGTCCATTTTCTCCAGCTGTGCCAACCGCTGCAAAGTCTGGGGAGTCTCCGGGCCGGCCTCCTCCTTGAGGACCTGTAAGCGGATTTCCCGCATATAATCGTCATGGCGTTCCCGCATCTTTTCCGCCACTTGTTTTTCCACTTGCTCTTCCACAGAACGGCGGGCAATGCGATCCGCGATTTCCTCCTCAACTGCCTCGAGAATGGCCGGAATTTCCTCCTGGGCAGGCACATGATCGATTGTCGGGTCTTCAAAAACCAACCGCTGCAAAGCCAGAACCTGTTCAGACACTTTGTCTGAACGCATCCCATCTAAAGCATGGAGTTTACCCGCTTTCAAGACCAAGCGGTCCGGTCCATACAAATCTGTCAACAGCCCATACAAAGCGCTCACCCGCCGGTAAAGCTGCTGATCCTCACTAATTTTGGCGGCCACCCCGGTATCCTTGAGACTTGATAGCCGCTCCATCACGCTTTTCATGTACAGCATCCTCTCTCGCAGGTTAGCCGTTATTGCTCGGCCACGATGTCAACTGTAATTTGACTGCTAACACCCGGGTAGAGCTTAATTTCGATCGGGTAACTGCCCAGAGCCTTAATTGGCTCATCAAGCGCAATCCGCCGCCGGTCCACATCTTCCCCGGTGGCGGCACGCAAAGCTTCGGCCACATCCTTTGATGTCACGGAACCAAACAACTTGCCGCCATCGCCCGTACGGGCTTTGATCTCCAGGCGGGTGCCATTCAGCCGGGCCGCTTTCGCCACCATCGCCAAGTGCTGTTTCTCCTGTTGCTGGGATTGGCGTTGCTGCTCCAAGGCCAGGTTTTTCAGATTGCCAGTCGAACCTTCTTTGGCCAAGCCCCGCGGAATCAGGTAATTGCGCGCGTAACCGTCCGCCACCTGTACTACCTGGCCCTTGGTCCCGAGCTTCTTGACATCCTCCAGTAAAATCACTTTCACCGCCATCGCCCCCTCTACTTTTGGCCATTATCTCGGCGCCAGGGCAAGCGGAAATTACGCAGGTCCAGCGCCATATCCAGCATGCCGAGCCAAACTGAGGCTTGGTCGAGCAGGGGAATGAGAAGGGCCCAAAACACCAGCACGACCCTGATCGGCTTCGGGAAACCCAGCTTGGTCATCAAATAATAGAAATAGCTGAAACCCTGGATGGAAAACATCAGGGTGAAAAACAAATACAAATTAAGCCCAAGGGGATATAACCCTGCCAGTACAGTGCTGTCCCGCCAAAAAACCAGCACAAAGCCCACCGCATACCCGAGCACGATGGCGGGCGGGAATCGCCAATGAGCAAACGGTGGGATGGCCGGCACCCGCCGCCCCGCCCTGTTCAGCACCCCGGCCGTGAACCAATAACAAAGGAAAGAGGACGCCACGGCCATGCTCACCACCAAAAACGGGAAAATCCGCAGCAGGGTCTCCGCCATAACCTTTAATTGCTCGCCCAGCTTGTGTACCTGGTCAGCAGTCTGGCCAAACTGCCGCGCCAACTCCATGGCCGATTGCCTTGACAGCTCCAGGATTTCCTGGAAAGCAAGCAAAGGGCTCTGCCCGGATAGGAAGAAATAAATCCCCACCGATAACGATACCGCCAACACAAAACCAATACTGCTGGCTCCCAAACCAGTCAAAAAACCGGCCTGCTTTTGCATAGTCCGCCCCATTGACAAGCCTGGCAGAGCAGAAAAGGCCACTAAACAAAGGGCGACCGGCACCGACAGGACCAATGAGAGAATAATGGCTGCTGATAAGATAACAGCGGCGGTGCGGGCCAAGCCCTCCGTCACCATTTGATAAGCCAACAGCACCGGTGAAAGCAAGATCAGGATTGGACCAAACGGCACAAACAACCCGATCAAAAGGAGCATCGCCAAGAACACCCCCGGCAATAGCACGCCCAGCCAGGGGATACTTGTCAACTGCTTAATCATAACACTTGCTTCCTTATAAGCCCAAACGAATCATTGAGCTGTTGCATACATTTCATACCCTAAACATCCCCCGTTCTTCAGCTGGGCCCCCTTTGCGCCCACTGGTGCAACTATGGATTCAACAACCCGACGAGCATATCCTGCCAATCACTCCTTGCCCGGGCAGGTGTAAGCCAGTGTCTGCCGAAGAAATAATAATGTGTTTTTTACGATATTCTTGGGCAACCACAGGGAGTGAGAATCAATGGCTGAGGTTTTTTCAGGAGCGGGCGACCATCATGTCTATCGGGGTGATTTGGCCGCTGGCGCTGAGCTAATCTGCCGGTTTCAGGCAGATGGGACTTTAACGTACGCCAATCCAGATTTTTGTCGCTATTTCGCCCTTCCTGAGGGAAGTTGCACACAAGTCAATTTTTTCATGCTGGCATCGGGCCATGAACGCCAAAAAATCAAAGCCGTCATTCAATCTTTGAACCATAGCCGTCCTGCCGAAGATTTTTGCTCCGTAACAGCAATAAACAATGAAACCCGCTGGCTGCATTGGAGCAGTAGGGTGCTGTTCGATGACCAAGGTTGCCCGGTAGAATATCAAGCGGTCGGCCGCGATATCACCGAGGTAAAAATCCTGGAGGATAGACTAGCGGCGGCCAAATTTGATTTGGAGCGCCGCTTAGAGCGTCGCAGTATGGAACTGGCTGTCGCCAATGAAAACCTGCAGCGACTCGTAGCGATGCATGAAGAAAATGAACGCAAACTAAAGGCAACATTAACCAAGACCAGCCGCAGTTTGCTGGGCGTGATTAAGGCGATCTCCAAAATGATCGAAATCCGGGATCCCCACACCGCCGGTCACCAGCGGCGGATGACAAACCTGGCCTGCACTATTGCCCGGGAAATGTCTTTATCTGTTGATCAATATAATGCCATTTATGTTGCGGGGCTATTGCACGACATCGGCAAAATAAGTGTGCCATCCGAGATCTTGTCCCGCCCTGGCCGGCTCACGGAAGTGGAATACTTGTTGGTCAAGGCTCATCCGCAAGTGGGTTATGACATGCTGAAAGAAGTCGACTTCCCCTGGCCGGTGGCAGAGATGGTCTTACAGCACCATGAGCGCATAAACGGGAAAGGATACCCGCAGGGATTGAAAGGAAATGAAATCTTGCTGGAAGCAAAGATCCTGGCGGTGGCGGACTGCATTGAAGCCATGGGATCCCAACGCCCGTATCGCTCGGCTTTTACCCTGTCGGAAGTGTTGAAGCAGTTAGTGGCCAACAAAGGCGTGGCCTATGATCCGGACGTCGTCGATGCCTGCCTGACAATCTTTCGCGACCGGGACTTTGACTTCAACCGGGACGTGGAACTGGACTATTCTTTATGAGCAGGGGGCCTGCCCCTGGCCCCCTTAGAGATTAGCCAATTGCGTTCACCAGGTTGCCCATTTCAATGGCGGACACGGCCGCATCCCAACCCTTGTTCCCCGCTTTCGTGCCGGCTCTTTCCAGCGCTTGTTCAATCGTATCGGTTGTGAGCACGCCGAATATCACGGGCACACCGGTGTTGAGGGCAACGGCCGCCACCCCTTTTGCCACCTCGCTGGCCACATAATCGAAATGCGGCGTCGCGCCGCGAATCACGGCGCCGAGACAAATAACCGCATGATATCGTCCACTGGCAGCCAGTCGCTTTGCCACTAAAGGTATTTCAAATGCTCCCGGAACCCAACACACCTCAATATCGTCATCCGCCACACCATGCCGCCGCAAGGCATCCAAGGCTCCATCCAATAGTTTGTTGCTCACGAATTCGTTGAAACGCCCCACCACTAGCCCGAATTTAAGACCCTGTCCAATCAGATGACCTTCATAAGTTCTGGGCATTTCAATGCCCTCCTTTCCGCTTACAAATATCGATCGCTTCTCTCTCTGACAGCAAGTGCCCAAGTTTTTCCCGCTTGGTAGCTAGATAACGTTCATTGTATGGGTTGGGGGGGATCTCCAATGGTACCCGGTCTACTATTTCCAAACCATACCCCTCCAGCCCGTGGAATTTGCGCGGATTATTGGTGAGCAGCCGCATCTGCCGCACGCCCATGTCGGCCAGGATCTGGGCACCGATGCCATAATCCCGCGCATCGGGCGGAAAGCCCAAGCATTCATTTGCCTCCACGGTATCCTTGCCTTCATCCTGTAGTGCATAGGCGCGCATTTTATTACCCAACCCGATCCCGCGGCCTTCCTGGCGCATATACAATAACACACCGCCCTCTTCCCCGATCACTTGCAATGCCCTTTGCAACTGTTGACCGCAATCACAACGCATGGAACCAAGCACATCCCCCGTCAGGCACTCCGAGTGCACCCGCACCAGTGGCGGGAGGCCGTTGGCAGCTTTGTCCTTGCGCAGGGCGATGTGACATTCGCCAGTCAGCTTTTCCTCATAGGCCAAGGCACGGAATATGCCGTAAACCGTGGGCAGACTAGCTTCCGCCACCTTGGTCACTAGCTTTTCTCTTTGGCGGCGATAACGGATCAAATCAGCAATGCTGATTAGCTTCAGGCCGTGCTCGGCCGCAAAGGCTCTTAGCTGTGGCAGCCGGGCCATCGTGCCATCTTCATTCATAATCTCGCATATCACACCAGCCGGGCAGCAGCCGGCCAAACGGGCCAAATCCACGGCTGCTTCCGTGTGACCGGGCCTTCTCAGCACACCGCCCTCTTTAGCGCGCAGAGGGAATATGTGCCCCGGCCGCACCAGGTCCTGGGAAGTGGTATGCGGATCAATCACAGTCTTAATTGTCAATGCCCGTTCGTGGGCGGAGATGCCCGTTTTCGTTGCCTTAGCATCAATGGAAACCGTAAAGGCTGTCCCCATCGGATCGCGGCTGTTGGTCACCATAGGGGGAATATCAAGTTCATCCAGGCGTTTGCCCTCCAAAGGCATACAGACTAAGCCACGCCCAAACCGTACCATGAAGTTGATCGCTTCCGGAGTCACCTTTTCGGCCGCCATTAATAAATCACCTTCATTTTCGCGATCCTCGTCATCTACCACAATCACCATTTCGCCGTTTTTGATTGCTGCAATGGCTTCCTCAATGGTATCGAATTGGCTCGTACGCTCGCTCAATCTATCTGCCCCCCTCATGATCGATAAAACCGTGAGCGCGCAAAAAATCAAGCCCTATCCCTTGGGACTGCCGCGCTCTTTGTTCCAAAAACCGCACCACATACTTCCCAATCAGATCCGCCTCCAGGTTGACCGGCGCACCCGGTGACTTGCACAGCAATGTGGTAGCGGCAGCTGTATGGGGAATGATGGACACCGAAAATTGCTCATCGTCACACGCCACCACCGTCAGGCTAATCCCATCAACGGCCACTGACCCCTGGGGTACAAGCAAGTCCAGTACGTTTTTGGGGGCCGTTATTGCCACTACCTGAGCGCTACCCTCCGGCGCGATCCGTTTAATATATCCCACCCCATCAATGTGACCGCTTACCAGGTGGCCGCCCAACCTGTCCTGTAAACGCAATGCCAATTCCAAATTGACCAAATCCCCTGGTTTTAGTATTGCCAGGCTGGTACGGCGCATAGTTTCAGGCATCACATCGGCCGCAAAGCCATCCGTGAGCAGAGACGTGATCGTGAGACAGGTGCCATTGACAGCAACGCTTTCGCCGACGCGGCTGTCAGCCACGAGCGTGCTTTTGATATGCAGGGAGAACCCGCTGCCAGTCCTGACCATCCTTTGCACCCGCCCTAATTCCTGAATCAACCCTGTGAACATGACCTGCCTCCTATTGGATACCCAATGATCACTAAATCTGCGCCCGCTCGTTCCACGCGCAAATTTGTCAGCCGAGCGGCTGCGTCAAGCCGGTCGCTACCTGCCCCACCGACTGGCCCGGGAGCCGATTCTCCGCCAATCACTGACGGCGCCATGAAGCAGATCACCTTATCGATGATGCCGGCGCCCCAGGCCGAACCTAATACCCTGCTGCCACCTTCAATCAGCAGGCTGGACACTTCCCACGTGCCTAACAAATCCAACAGGGCCGGCCAGGCGATCCCTTCTTTGCCGGCGGGTAGCTGCACTACCTTGGCCCCAGCTCGCCTTAGTTGCCGCACATGCTCATGGTCAGCAGCTTCCGTCACCGCTATCACAGCCCCCGGTTCAGCTTGCAAAACCCGTGCCCCGGCAGGGGTGCGTGCTCTGCTGTCCAAGACAATCCGGAGCGGATTACGGCCCCCGCTTGGCAAACGGGTCGTCAATTGCGGGTCGTCCGCCAGCACGGTGCCGACCCCAACCAGGATGGCATCCACCTCATCCCTCAGCCGGTGTCCCCAGGCGCGCGCCCTGGGCCCTGTGATCCACTTTGATTCCCCGCTGGCGGTAGCAATTTTGCCATCCAAACTCATAGCCCACTTCGCGATCACGAAAGGTCGCTTGGTGGTGATGTACTTGCGAAACACCTCGTTTTGTTGTTTGGCCGGCAGCTCAAGCAGGCCAGTCTCGACCTTGATGCCGTTTTCCCGCAGGATCTGAACACCTTTTCCAGCCATATTGGGATTTGGGTCTAAAGCCGCTATCACCACTCGTCTGATACCTGCGGCGATAATCGCCTCCGTGCACGGTGGCGTACGGCCATAATGACAACACGGTTCTAAGGTCACAAAGAGCGTCGCCCCGCGTGCCAGCTCCCCCGCTTGTCGCAACGCCACTACCTCGGCATGGGGTCCCCCGGCCCGGGCATGGTAACCCCGACCGATTACCTGTCCCTGTTGGCTAACCACCACCGCACCCACCAACGGGTTCGGGCTGGTGCGCCCTCGGGCCCGCTCTGCTAAAAGTATGGCCTGTTGCATGAAATCGCCATCAGTTGCCAGCGACCTTACCCCCCAAAAAAACGGCTCCCGCAGCAATGCCTTCGGGAGCCGCAAAATACCCAGGCAGGATACCCCGCTTGGAGCGGACTAAAAACCCTTCTCCCATCCGGACTTTACCGTCGGCCCCGGTTTCACACCGGGTCAGCCAAAAAGGCTCGCGGGCTTGTCCTGGCTTTGCCAGGCATCACCGCCGGTTAGGAATTGGGGGGCTGCCCCCTCACCTAATCCCGAAGGTCACTTTATCATACCATTATTTTTTATGTCCCGGCAATCTACTCCACAGTAAAGGGCAAAAGCGCCAGATTCCGAGCCCGCTTAATGGCAACAGTCAGTTGCCGCTGGTGGTGGGCACAATTGCCGGTTATCCTGCGCGGCAATATCTTCCCACGCTCCGTGATGTAGCGCCGGAGACGACCGGCATCCTTATAATCTATCTCCACTTTGTCAACGCAGAAACTGCACACCTTGCGTTTCTTGCGACCACGTTCTTTACGCACCCTCAGCCTTGCCTCCTTCCATACGGCCTAAAACTTTTAAAATGGCACTTCGTCGTCAAATTGGCCTTCCTCCCGGCCGGGTTCCATTCCACTTGAGGCTCCGTCGCGCGACCAGTCCAGGAAACGCACGTTGTCAGCCACTACCTCCGCCACACGTCTCTTCTGTCCTTCCGGCGTTTCAAAGGAACGGATTTGCAAACGTCCTTCCACCGCCACCAAGCGGCCTTTGTTTAAATGGTTGGCACAGGTCTCGGCCAAACGACGCCAAACTACGATATCGATGAAATCAACCTCGCGCTCCCCCTGTTGATTGGCAAAAGACCGTTGGACGGCGATTGTGAAATTCGCCACCGCTGCGCCGCCGGGAGTGTAGCGGAGCTCAGGATCTTGGGCCAATCGTCCGATTAAGATTACTCGATTCAACAAGACAATCCACCGCCTTATGCTTGTTCTTCTACCACCTGATCCTGGGAGATGCGGACGATCAGATGGCGAAGTACCTCTTCGGCGAGTTTGAATGACCGATCGAGCTCATCCGTGACTTGGACATTACCAGCGAACTGCATGGTGACATATACCCCTTCCCGGCGATCAGCGATCTCATAAGCCAGGCGGCGCTTGCCCCATTTGTTCACATTCAGGACACGACCCCCTTGTTCCTGAACAAGGTTCTGGTAACGTTCCAGTGTTTCCGACAATTTTTCTTCGTCAAGCTCGGGACTTACGATGTAGGTAACCTCGTAGTAGGTCATGACATGGACACCTCCTCCCTCTGGACTAATGGCCCCGTGTTTTCAGACACAGAGCAGGGTGACCGCCAAGATGGGCGATCGAGGTTCTTGTATTTGCTGCAGAAGCGAGATTGATTATAGCACTTGGGGAAGAATTATGCAAGGATGCCGGACCGGGCTCGCCTGCACCGCATTCATTCCATATTTTACCATAGACCAAAGGGCAAAACAAGCTGAAAGCCCGTGCCGGGCCTTCAGTTTGTCTCCATCAGTTTTGATGTATTTCAATGACCCGGGTGTAACTCCGGCTTTTCCGCCATCACGCTTTCCCGTTGGGCAATCATCTCCTCCAGGCGTTGCCAATCGATATCAATTAAATCTTGCTCCGCAAAGGCATGGGCTTGCACCGGATCTAGTTTTTGAATCAGCATCATCAGTTGGGCAGCATGTTTTTTTTCATCATCACGCAAATATGCCAGGGCTCTGCGCGCCTCTTGGACATCCGTCAGATATATGTACTCCTGATACTGATTTATCATTTCCAACGTTGACACCAGACTCATCCGCAAGGCCATCAATAGTGTTTCAGCGTCTTTAGTAGTCACGGCCTGGACCCCCTTTTAGACAATATAGGCTTCGGCCGTATTCTTCGCCCACCTGACCCGGACTATGCACCATTGGCGCCCTTACTGATGATTTCACGCACGGAGCGTTCAAATTTGCGGCGCGGGACCATCACCCGCCGGCCGCAACCCAGACATTTTAACCCGAAATCAATCCCGGTGCGCGTAATCTCCCACCGGTCTTCTCCACAGGGATGTTTCTTTTTTAATTTGACAACCCAGCCCAACCCGTAATGCTCCGGCACAGCGCTCAACTCCTCAATTGGATGATGACCGATCCAATTCCCGCTCCTGTTCTTTTTTCGCTTCCTTTGGTGCCATTTCTCCTCCCATTTCGGCATCGTCCACCGACAGGATCACCTGGCGCGGGTAAGGCAACTTGATGTTAACCGCATCTAAAGCGTATTTCAACCGCCGGCGCAGTTCCCGTTCCACCGTCCATTGCTTCATGGACTTTGTTTTCGCCCACACCGCAATCGTAACCCGGGAATCCGTCAAAGCCGTCACGCCCAATACCAACGGTCCTTCGGTAATATCTTCCACCTCCGCCGCCATCTCGTCTGCGGCAGCTTGCATGACTGCAATGGCGCGATCGATATCGTCTTCGTAAGATATGAAGATCTCTACCCAAACCCGCATTGTGCCGCGAGAATGGTTTGTCACTTGTTCTAAGAGACCGTTCGGTATTAGGTGCAGCTCGCCGCTGAAGTCCCGTAAACGCGTTACGCGCAGCCCGATGTCTTCCACAATCCCTGACACACCGGCTGCGGTCACATATTCACCAACAGCAAATTGGTCCTCCAGAATTACAAAAAAGCCCGTAATCACATCTCGCACCAAACTCTGGGCGCCAAATCCGATCGCCAAACCGCCGATTCCGGCCGCAGCTAGAATGGACGTGGCCGCCTGGGGCACATACAGCCAGAGAAAACTGACTCCTGCTAAGAAATAGACGGCGTAGCGCGCCAGGCTTTTGAGCAGTGTGACCAGCGTTTGCAAGCGTTGCTCATCGATATAGCGCGCTGTCTCATCTTTTTCGCGCAAAAATAGCCGGTCTATGATTGGACCGGTATAGCGCAAGGCCACCCAGGCTCCTACCACTATCAGTAACGACTTGGCGGCCAAACTCCCATATCTGATTACCAGCTCAAATTGCTCAAAATCCTGCCACCATCCCAACGAAATCTACCCCCTTACCACACTCCCCAGCAGATTAATACCAGCCCCCAAAAATGAAGTAGTAATAGTCAATTAAGCACACGGCAAATTGTGATTCCCGCACAACACCGAACATGCCCTGCTCGGCAGCAGCGAATATGAAGGGAGCGATCAAGCCGAATATGATCATCAATATGAAGGCACTCAACAATGCCCCAAACGCCGCACCCGCCAACCTGTTCAGCCCTGCCACCGGACCCCAGCAAAAGATCTTCTCTAAACCATACCCCAATAACGCCACGCCGACGCTCACCAACGCAAACAGAACCAAAAAAGCAATCACTTCCACAGCAAGGAAAGCCAAACCGAGATAAAGGTCTCCAAAATCAAATAGTCCATCAACCTGCATCAGTCCTTGCATGTGTTGCAAGACCTGGGCCTGATATTTGGACGGAATGATATTGAAGGCTGCGGCCGGATTGGGGAGATGTTGGGACAGGGACACCGCCCACCGATCGGCGATACCCCATTGCTCATTAGCGTAGACTGCCGCCTGTCCTGACCATCTAAAGCCGGCATAGACACCAAGCAAAGTGCCACCAAGGGCAAACAGCGAGCGCACCAAACCACGGCTGAACCCGCGCACCGCCCCCAAAGCAACGATGATGATTAGGACGTAATCCAACCAATTCATAGCTTTCCCCCCGTACGGAAACGGATGCCGTCAGTGCGTCGCCACGACCACAGAATGAAAGCGGCCACGGCCGGGATAACAGGATCAACTTGGCCGCCAATATATTTTTCGGACAGGTAAATCCCTACCGCCGCCAATAGCCCCAGCACGGCAAACTGGGCTAACTCCAGAAAAAAATTGTCGTAGAAATATGGCCGAAAGGGCGCAAGCAAAATATCGCCCCCGATCTTCACAGCGGAAAACACTAAAATACATGTCCATGGCAGAGCCAGCGTTGGCAGGGCGTGTGATAGGAAGCGCGAAAACAAGTACCCGCCCACGGCGATCCCAATCATGATGGACAATTTCAAAAATACCCCCCGCATACCACCACCCCGCTTACCCAGTGTTGGTTTCTATGCCGATGAGCGATTGTCCTTTGCCCCGGGTTACGGCTGGTAGCCACAAATCGCACCCTGGATAGTCCCGACTAACACCTGCTGCCCGGCTATGTCAAACGCCGATACCGGTTCACTTACTGCGGCTCTCCATAATATTGCTCCGCTCAGTCCCCGAGCTGCGATTTCCTTTTCATAGGCCAGCACCAATTGTGGGGGGGCCTCCAACCAGGCCATGCCCAGCAAAGGCTTTTGGCTGTCATGCTCCCACAACCGCCGCCCATGGGCATCAAAACAGACTATCATAGTCTCGCTACGGGGGAGAAACGGGAGACCCGGTCTGGACACCAAAAAAGCCGCTGCCACAAATCTTCCCTGCGGGTCAGCAGCCACAAACAAGCATGGTCCTGGACCATCGTAACTCCACAATGTCTCCCCGGAAAAACTCAATGACCACAAACCATGTCCCAAACCGGCAAAAAAGCTTTCCCCATGATCTGGCCCAGTGAGGCTAATGACCGGCTGGGAGCCGGCCTCAAGACACCATTGTGGAGTGCCATTCTCATCTATCCCAAATAGCGCACTACGCTTTTGCCACGGGTTATAGGTACCAACCACCGTCAATCGTCCTGGGTTTGCGATTGCTGTCACCGCATCCCCGGCCGTCAGCGCCAGCGCCCAGCGTTTCGCACCATCGTGAGAAAATGAAACCAACCTGTCATACGGAGCTGCGTCCCCCGCCTGCCGGAAAACAACCACCGCACCCGCTGCCGTGGCTGCGATTTGCGCTGGCGATCCGAAGGAAGCGCGCTCATGATACCAAATCCGCTCCAACTGCCCTGCCCCAGTTAATCTCCAGCACCCTAGCCCGTTCGCATCCGCTGTTAACAAATCGCTCCCACAAGGCTTAACCATAACGCCTAATTCGCCCCGATAAACCAGGCGGCCATCGAACCCTTGCTCACCAGGCTGCAACCACACAGCCTGTTGAGAACCACCGTCAGAACTGCCCAATACAGCCACAAGTCCCCGGCCACAAAGGGCATTCACCGGTAGTTGTTCATCATGGCGATACAATACATCCGCTGGCGGCAATGAGGGAGACCGAGTTATGGCCGGCACGACCAACAACACGACCAGGACGACGACCAATCCCAACAGCCAGTATTTACTCGGCGCCCGGCTTTCGCTTAACCGCCCTTTTGGTGGCGCAACAACACGCATCGCCCGCCTCCTTCGGTATAAGAAGGTTATTAATGCCATATACTGCTAGTATTCCGCTCAGGGGGTGACATTGGTGCCGCAGCCAACCTACATGGTGCCAAGGGTCCGCAGTCGCATTTATTTGCAAGACAAAAATGCAGCTCAGGATCTGTCCGCAGCCGTTGCTGCCGCCCTGCGGCGCCTGTGGCGTGCCCGCCACGACGACTTGCTCATCTTGTGTATCGGCACAGATCGCTCCACCGGTGACTGCCTGGGGCCACTGGTCGGTTCACTTCTCATGGACCAAGCCCCCCGCCTGCCAGTTCGCGGGACATTGGCAGAACCGATTCACGCCACCAATCTGCCAGACATGATGCGCAAGTTGGGCTTTGCCCCGAACCAATTCATCATTGCGATTGACGCCTGCCTCGGCAAACTTGATAATGTCGGTAGCATCTCCGTCAACGACGGACCATTGCTGCCCGGTGCCGGAGTCAGTAAACAGCTACCGCCCGTTGGGCAGATGCACATCACCGGGACAGTGAATGTGGGCGGGTTCATGGAATACCTCGTCCTGCAAAACACCCGCTTGAGCCTGGTGATGGAAATGGCGCAACTGATCACTACCGGAATACTGAACGGTTGTCGTGGTTTTCTACCTGCCCTTAAATAGAACGATCGTTTCCTTGCGCCAGCGCTGCCACAACCCAACTTTCATCGACGGGCGCAAAGTCGCGATAGGCTTGGCCAACTGCAAAAAACGGCTCTGGCTGACATAAGCACACAACGTGTTCAACTTCTTTGGCTAAGGCAGCAATGGTCTCTTGTGGAGCAGTCGGGATCGCTAACACCAGTTGCCGCGGCCCTTTGTTCCGGAGCGATCTTAACGCCGCCAGCACCGTAAAGCCGGTGGCAATACCATCATCAACCAGGATCACAGTGCGGCCGGCACAGTCCACTTCCGGCCTGTTGCCACGATAGACCTGTAAACGACGAGCGATGCTGCGCGCCCGCAGCTGGCCTTCCTTTTCCAAATATTCTCTCGTCGGCAGGTAAGGCCCTGCCAGATCCGGCCGGACAACGAGCGTCCCATCGCAGGTCACGGCCGCTACCGCCACTTCCGGATTGTGGGGCGCAGGAATCTTTTTTGCCATTACCGCATCCAGGTCACATGACAATATCCTGGCTACTTCCAGCCCCACTTGCACTCCGCCGCGGGGGATAGCCAAAACCAAGCATTCAGCTCCCCCCAATCCCTGCCGCTTCAAGGCTTTGCCCAATTGGCGCCCCGCATCTTGCCGATCAATGAACATATGACCACCCCGTTCATAGTCTGCCCAGACCAAAACCGATGGCAGAAAAAAGCCCCAGGAGCTGAACAACACCTGGGGCGTTCATGGGTCTATCGTCTTCTTAGTCACTATTATGCTTCCGGCTCCCCTTGTTCGTCTCTGGCCACCATTTTGCTTTCCCCACGGAAGACGGCGCCGTCCGCCACCACCAAATGGTTTACTTCAATATTGCCCATCAGATGGGCAGTTGGCAATAGCTCCAGTTTGCCCTGGGTTTTGACGTTACCTCTCAGCTCGCCGGCTAATAAAACGTTCCGGGCTTGCACTTCCGCCGTCACCTTCGCCCCTTCTCCCACCACCAGGTCACCATCGTTGATGATCTCTCCCTGCAAAATACCATCAATGCGCACTGAACCACTGGCGGTAATCGTTCCGCGCAGTTCGCAATCTTTACCAATTACTGTTTCAACCCGGGCGGGGTTGCTGGGCACTTGGCTTTCTTTTTTACTGCCAAACACAGGTAAACCTCCTCGCTGCATCCTAGCGGGACATGTAGCGCCATGGATTAGTCGTGGTACCGTTCACATGCACCTCGTAATGCACGTGGGGGCCGGTACTGCGGCCACTACTGCCCACATAGGCGATTATTTGGCCCTTCTTGACTGTTTGGCCTACGTTGACAACAGTCTTTGAATTATGGCCATACATCGTTCTATATCCATAGCCATGATCGATGATTACGGCCCGGCCATAAGCCCCCCGCCAACCGACAAAAGACACCTTCCCGTCGGCTGTAGCAACAACTGGCGTACCATAGGGAGCTGCGATATCAACCCCTGGATGAAATTCCTGCCCGCTTCCGAAGGGCGAGCGACGGTACCCGTAATATGAACTAACCTGTCCCTGTACAGGCCAGACGCTTGGGGTATGAGCTTGGGCTGCCTGGTGCTCCACCAGCTTCTTGCGGAGATTCTCCAGGCTTTCTTCTCTGACCACCATTTCATCCTTAACAGACTCCAACTCCGCTAAGATCTGTCGCACCTGTTCTATCTTATCTACCCCAATCGCAGACAATTCACCGCCACCGCCCCGCTCCAAGGGGCGGATGTCAGCAACTGCAGTACTTGTTTGGGCCGGTTGCCATGACGCAATCGTAGCCGATCCAGCTCCCGTAGGGGCGGCAGACCCCATGCGCATCATTTCTCTGAGCTGCTGATCAAGCTCCCGCAATCGTTCCATGCTATCTTGCATGACACGCGCTTCCGCCGCCAGATCATTGATTTGCTGCCTTTGCTGGCGTGTGACAATGCGCAACTCTTTCAACTCATCCATGCTGCCAAGCATATCGGAATAATACTTGCCAAAAACCAGCAGTAGGATAAAAAACACTATTAGCAATACAGAAAGCGCTTGCAACAAAATAAGAGGGAGCCGGAAACTGATTACCGCCTGCTCCGAATGGGGTATGACCATAATTGTAAATTCCTTCGAACTACGTTTACCCACCGCAAAACCACCATCTGTCCCTCAAAGTAGTCCACAGTACCAGGACGAGTGTGCGTTTATATTCCACAGAATTCCGGCAGTTCCTGCTTTCCTGAGAAAAGTTGCTACTTCAAAGCAATGACTTGGTGCTTTGTTGACAGCAAACAACCTCTTATATGATAATGACTGCGAAAAGAGAAAGCCCTCACAAGAGCGCCGAAAGCGGGGTGGAAACAGACCGGACGGTTTGGCCGGCTGGTAATTTATGGATAACGACCGTCTGCAGCAGGTTTTGATTGAATTGGCGGAAGGAAAGATTTCCGTTCCGGGAGCCCTGGGAAGGCTACGCAACTTGCCCTACGAAGATCTGGGTTATGCCAAACTGGACCATCATCGCGCCCTGCGTACAGGTGCAGCCGAGGTAATATTTTGCCAGGGCAAAACTCCAGAACAGGTGATCGGTATTGTAGAACGCTTGCGCGCGCATCATGATTCTATCCTGGCAACCCGTCTTAGCGCACAAACGGCCGCCCGTTTAGCCGCAACGTTCCCAGACGTGGCATATCATGATTTGGCTCGCCTGGCCGTAATTGGACCGATGCCGAAACCTGCCAATGGCGGGACCATTGCCGTTGTCAGCGCCGGTACCGCTGATATCCCTGTAGCGGAAGAAGCCGCTCTGACAGCCGAATTTTACCGCAATCGAGTGCAGCGGGTATACGACGTGGGTGTAGCGGGAATTCATCGCTTGCTCGGGAACTTGCCACTGCTTCAATCTGCCAATGCTCTGATTGTGGTGGCGGGAATGGAGGGCGCCTTACCAAGTGTGGTAGCAGGGTTGGTAAGCCGGCCGGTAATCGCCGTGCCCACCAGCGTCGGATACGGGGCAAGCTTTGGAGGAGTAGCGGCCTTGCTTACCATGTTAAACAGTTGTGCCTCAGGTGTGGGAGTAGTGAATATCGATAATGGCTTCGGCGCAGCGCGGCTGGCCAGCTTGATAAATGAACAAGGGCGGGAGGGGTAAGCGTGAAAACAGCATACCTGGACTGCTTTGCCGGCATCAGCGGCGATATGTTGTTGGGCGCGTTTGTGGATGCCGGCGCCGACCCGGACATCTTACGCACAGAACTCAGCAAACTTAATATTGATGGTTATCATCTGCACTTCCGGCGCGTTGCGAAGCATGGCATCAGCGCCACCAAAGCAGATGTCCTATTAGACCAGCATGGGCACCCAGCAAACAACGGTCATGGGCATCACCACCACCACCCGCACCGCCACTGGCCGGATATTCGTCACCTCATTACCGAAAGCGAGCTATCTGATCTCACCAAGCAACGTTCGCTGGCGGTATTTGAACGGTTGGCAAGCGCGGAGGGGCGCGTCCACGGCATGTCCCCGGAAGAGGTGCACTTCCACGAAGTGGGGGCAATAGACTTAATAGTAGACATCGTGGGGACAGCCATTTGTCTGGAGCTTTTGGGAATAGAACAGCTCCTGGCGGCAGCGCCGCCTCTTGGCCGCGGTTTTGTCGAATGCCAGCATGGTACTATCCCCGTTCCGGCACCGGCTACAGTCGAATTACTTAAAGACATCCCAACCCGGGGCTCGAATATTGAAGCGGAGCTCGTCACGCCCACAGGCGCAGCTGTCATCGCCGCCCTGGCGGCTGGCGTTGGGATAGCTCCCGATATGACGTTCACTGCTGTCGGCTATGGCGCCGGCACAAAAGACCTGCCCATCCCCAATCTCTTACGCGTATTGATCGGAGAGTTGGCCGGCCAGCAATATCCTACCGAAGAGTTGACAGTATTGGAAGCGAATCTCGATGACATGAATCCCGAGCTTTTTCCGGAACTACAGGACCAACTGCTGGCAGCTGGAGCATTAGACGTCTGGCTCACACCCATCAACATGAAAAAGGGCCGGCCGGGCACTATGGTCAGCACTCTCTGCCGGCCGGGGAACGCCCGGCGCCTGAAAGACATTTATTTTTTGCACAGCACGACCCTGGGCATCCGCATTTACTCCGTGCAGCGCCAGGCCCTGGCGAGAGAGATGCAACTGGTGGCCACACCCTATGGGAACATTCGCGTCAAAGTGGCGACATTCCGAGACCAGGCCGTCACGATTGCCCCAGAATTCGAGGACTGCCGGGCGGCGGCCCAAGCCCATGGTCTTTCCACCCGAGAAGTCTATATGGCCGCACTGGCGGCAGCTCATCACCATAAACCCACATCATGACTAAAGCCCCGCTCACCGGCGGGGCTTTGTTCCACGTGGAACATTAGGCTAATTCCTGGCCCAGCATGGCATCTAGGATGCGATTCAGTTCCTCCAAAGAAAAATATTCAATTTCAATTTTCCCGCGCTTTTCCGAGCCCCGCACCCTGACACGGGTTGCCAAGCGGGCACGCAATTTTTCTTCCACCGCTGCCAGGCCTGGATCCGTTCGCTCCAGGTGCTTTGGGGCCGGCGCGTCCTTCTTTTGCAGCTGGCGGGCGGCCTTTTCCGTCTCCCTGACAGACAGGCCTTCGGCAACAATGCGTTGCCCCAGGGCGGCGCGCTGCGCTGGGTCATCCACACTCAACAATATTTTTGCGTGTCCCATCGAAATTTTCCCGGCCGCGATCGCTTGCTTGATTTCCGCGCTCAAACCCAACAGCCGGAGCACATTGGTGATTTGCGGTCGGCTTTTGCCCAGCCGCTTGGACAGCTGTTCATGGGTCAACCCAAACTCATCGAGCAAGCGTTGACAGGCCTCCGCTTGCTCGATGGGATTCAAATCTTCCCGCTGCAGGTTTTCAATCAGGGCCAGCTCCACCAGTTCGGCCGGCGCCAGATCGCGCACGACCGCCGGTATGCGCTGCAAGCCGGCCATCTGGGCGGCACGCCAACGTCGCTCGCCTGCCACCAACTCATAGCGATCGCCCTGGCGCTGCACGATGACCGGTTGGATCACCCCATGTTCACGGATAGATTGCGCCAACTCCTCCAAAGCCTGCGGGTCAAACCACTGTCGCGGTTGGGCTGGATTAGGCGAAATCAAATCCAGTTCAATCTCGCCCAGGGCACCCGGTTCTATTCCGTCATCGGGCAGAAGCGCCTGCAGCCCCCGACCAAGCCCCTTTTTACTCATAGCCCATCACTTCCCTGGCCAGCGCAGTATAAACCTCGGCACCCCGCGATCGCCCATCATATAAATTGATTGGCAACCCGTGGCTGGGGGCCTCACTAAGCCTTACATTGCGCGGAATGATGGTACGATAAACTTTCTCACGAAAATATTTCTTAACTTCGTCCACAACCTGCACCGACAAATTTGTCCTGGCGTCAAACATCGTGAGGAGGACTCCTTCCACCTGAAGCTGTCTATTCAAACGGTTCTGCACCAACCTGATGGTGTTCATCAGCTGGGTCAATCCCTCTAAAGCATAAAATTCACACTGGATCGGCACGATTACAGAATCAGCCGCAGTTAGGGCATTAACCGTCAGCAGTCCCAAAGATGGCGGGCAATCAATGATAACAAAATCATATTCCGCCCGTACGTCAGCTAATGATTTGCGCAAACGGAATTCTCTTTCCGCGACTCCCACCAACTCCACTTCCGCACCGGCCAAATCCATAGTAGCGGGGATCACGTGCAAACCCGGGATACTGGTCACTACTGCCACATCCCGCAGCTCCAAATCTCTTACCAACACGTCGTAAGTGGACCTGCGCACCGCTTTCTTATCAATACCCAGGCCACTGGTGCTATTGCCTTGCGGGTCAATATCGATAATCAGGACCCTTTGCCCGGCCTGTGCCAGGCAAGCACCGAGATTAACAGTGGTGGTCGTTTTTCCTACCCCGCCTTTTTGGTTTGCAATCGCGATCACTTTCCCCACCGCCAACACCTCGTCTCCTGCTGGAAAGCCAAGACATATTTCGGCAAGCCGTTTCTTTCTTCCTCCCTAAACCCGACATAACAAAAAAGGACGGCCTCCGCCGTCCGCATATTTTTTTGGTATTAACATGCCGCCCCTTCTTTATTTTTGGCGATCCTGACCCTGATTTCCCAAAATTCTCCGTTGTCCATTTGTTCCATTGTAGCCTGAAAACCGCTCTTTTGCAATGTTTCCACGGCTTGCCGGAACGAGTTGAGGAAAATCCGCATGTCTTTAAAAATGCCCCGCACTACCCGGGGTGGTCGGTTATATTCACCCGGGGCTTTAGCAGCGCGCTTCGCCACCAAGTGGGCCACCAATTCATCCGTCGCGCGCACGCTTAGTCCATTTTCCCGTATCTCCTTCAACACGGCCACCTGTTCTTCTTCATCCGCCAATCGTAACAAGGCCCGGGCATGCCGCTCGCTGATACGCTCCTGCACAATAATATCTTGTACTTGTTTCGGCAGTTTCAGCAAACGCAACTTATTAGCGACGCTGGACTGGCTTTTTCCCAATCGGCGTGCCAACTCTCCCTGGGTCCACCCGAACTGGTCCAGCAAGCGCTGATACCCTTCCGCCTCTTCAAACGGACCCAGATCCTCTCGCTGCAAGTTCTCCACGAGCGCCAACAGGGCTAAATCGCGGTCATCAATGTTTTTGACGATGGCCGGCACACTGTTCAAACCGATTATTTGCGCGGCTCGCACCCGCCGTTCGCCCGCCACCAATTCATAACCCTTTTCCCGCCGCCTTACCACTACCGGCTGCAATACCCCATATTCAGAAATGGAAGCGGCCAATTCTGCTAATTCCCCAGCCCCGAAATTCTTGCGCGGTTGAAACGGGTTGGCCTGGATATCGGCCAGGTTGATTTCGCGCACCTCTTCTTTACCGCGTTCGTCCTTTATCCCCAAAGCGCGTAGCAAACCGTCCCGCATGGGGCCACCGCCCCCTTTTTTGACAGCCCTTCTTTGCCTTCTAGTTCGGCGACCGGTTGGTTTTTCCTGCCTTATCACAACGGGCGCTTTTTGGCCATTCCCGCTCGGCGCGGGAATTTCGCCGGCGTCGCCCTCACTTTCCCCACCACCACTAAAGACCGTCTCCCGCTCTCCTCAGGCAGGGCCAGTGTCATGACATCCTGGCATTCTCCTCCCAGCACCTCGAGAGCATTAGTAGCTGCGGCCAATTCTTCTTGCACTTCCGGCCCTTTCATGGCAATCATAATACCGCCCACCCGCAGAAACGGCAGACCATATTCCACTATCACCGCCAGGGATGATACCGCCCTGATCACCACGGCATCATACTGCTCTCTGGCGCTGGCTAAAGATGCGAATTCTTCCGCCCGCTGGCAGACTGCCCAGGCATTGTCCAGGCCCACCGCTTCTATCAGCCTTTGGATAACTTGACATTTTTTCCCATTTGATTCCACCAGGGTGACCTTGATTAAGCCCTGCCCGACGATGGCCAACGGCAACCCAGGGAAACCCGCCCCGGAGCCGATATCGATCACAGAGCGCACTCCGGCGGCAGAAAGCACCGGCCAACAACTAAGCGAATCCACAAAATGCTTGAGCACGATCTCCCGCACACCTGTCACGGCAGTCACATTCGTTTGTGCCTGCGCTTGTTGCAAGCCCTCCAGCAAAATGCTAAACTGCTCCAATTGTCGTTGAGTAAGCTGGACACCTAACCCAGCCGTGGAAGCTGATAACATCCGCCGCCATACTTCATTTTCCTCATCCGGCACTGCGCCGTCTCCTTTCCAAGAAGATCAGCAAGGCTGTCCCGTCGGCAGGGGATATGCCGTCGATGCGCAAAGCCTGGCCGAGCGATGTCGGCCGGTAGTGGGCCAGTTTTTCGCGCGCCTCGAGCGACAGTCCATGGATGGCGTGATAATCGATCTCCCCGGGCAAACGCTGATCTTCCAAACGCTTGAAACGCTCCACTTGCTGTTGCTGCTTCTTTACATAACCTTCATATTTAATCTCCACCGCCACCTCGGCAATGATCCGCTCGGGCACCAGCGTCAATTCCGGAGCCAGTTCGCTCAGGGCCTGCCAACTGACCTCAGGTCTCCGCAATAGGTCTGCCAGCGTAGGCACACCTTGCCGTGGTGCCGTCAAACCATGTTCCCTGGCCCAACGGTCCAGATCCTTGCCCTGCGGGCGCGTACGCCTGAGCAGTTCCATTACTTCCTGGAATGTCTCCTGCCGCGCTAAAAACGCCCTATAAGCATCGTCACTGACCAATCCGTATTTGTGTCCAATCGCACTGAGACGGGCATCGGCATTTCCCTGGCGCAACAGCAACCGATATTCCGCCCGCGCGGTCATAATCCGGTATGGCTCAGAAATGTTTTTTGTTACCAAATCATCAATCAACACGCCGATATAGGCTTGGGATCGATCGAGAACCAAAGGCTCTTTTCCCTGCACAAAGCAGGCGGCGTTGATGCCGGCAAGCAATCCCTGCGCGGCTGCCTCCTCATATCCCGAAGTTCCGTTGACCTGACCAGCGCTGAACAGACCGGGCCGGCCCCGCACGGCTAGTGTAGCTGTGAGTTGATCCGGAAACAAAAAGTCATACTCGATTGCATATCCCGGTCGTACTATTTCCGCATTTTCCAAGCCTCTGATTGTCTGCAAGGCCATCACCTGGATATCTTCCGGCAAGCTGGTCGAAAACCCGAGCACATACATCTCATCCGTGTGCCGGCCTTCCGGCTCCAAAAAAATCTGATGGCTCTCCCGATCCCGGAAACGAACGACTTTGTCTTCAACGGACGGGCAGTAACGCGGTCCCCTGCCCACGATTTGACCACTGAACATAGGAGCACGGTCCAGATTGTCCAGAATTATCCGGTGCGTCTCCGTATTAGTATGGGTCAGCCAACAAGAGTAATCCTGACACACGCGCGGCTGTGACCAGTCTGAAAAGGCGCGCGGCTGGTCATCTCCCTTTTCTTCCCGCATTACCGAGAAATCTACGCTTTTCCGGCTCACCCGCGGCGGTGTGCCCGTTTTGAAGCGGCCCATCCGCAGGCCCATCTTGCGCAGCAATGCACCCAGCGCCCCTGGGGCCAACTGCCCGTTGGGACCGGATGCAAAAGACGCTTCGCCCGTAATCACGCGCCCGCGCATATAGACGCCGGTGGTAATCACGACAGCCCTGGCGCGATACTCGATCCCCGTGCGCGTGCGCACTCCGACCACTCTGTCCCCATCCATCAATAATTCATCCACGATCGCCTGCTTCAAGACTAGGTTATCATGCTGTTCCAACAACTGGCGCATGTACATATGATATTGCATTTTGTCCAGTTGGGCCCGCAAAGCCTGCACAGCAGGTCCTTTACCGGTATTGAGCGTACGGATCTGGATACAGGCCCGGTCTGTGGCACGGGCCATTTCTCCTCCCAGGGCGTCAATCTCACGCACCAAGTGTGCCTTGCCAGGGCCACCGATACTCGGGTTGCAGGGCAACAGAGCTATATTCTCGATGCTGAGCGTCAACACGAGCGTATGGCAGCCCAAGCGCGCCGCAGCCAGCGCCGCTTCGCAACCGGCATGCCCTGCTCCGACCACAATCACGTCATATTGAAAACTCATTTTCTCCCCGCCTCCCTTCCGCCGCCATTACTTGCCCAGGCAAAAATCAGCGAAAATCCGGTCGATTATGTCTTCCCGGACCGTCTCCCCGCTTATTTCGCCCAACCTATCCAAAGCATGATACAGGTCAATTAAAATTAAGTCGACGGGCATCCCGTTTTGTATGCCCGCCAGAGCGGCTTGCAAAAAATCACTCGTCCCGCGCAAGGCATCCACGTGCCGCACATTTGATACTATTGGCCTTTCGTCCGTGACTTCAAAACGTTGGCTGATCTGTAGGCCTTGCTCCACAAACCCGGCAATCATATTCCGCAACCGGTCAAGGCCTTGACCGTTTTTCGCCGCCACCCGCACTATTCCAATCGGTTTTACGACCAGATCTTTTACGGTATCATCCACCAAACGGCGTCCCAGATCGAGCTTATTGATTACGACCAGCGTCGGTCGCGCTCCGATTGCTTCTGCCACTTCTGTATCACGCTGATCCAGGCCAAGGGCATCGTCCACCACAAACAGGACCAGTTCCGCCGCCAGGAGCGATTCCCGGCTTCTTTGCACACCAATTCTCTCCACCGGATCATCCGTCTCGTTGATTCCGGCCGTATCCAACAACACCATAGGTATCCCGGACACATTGATGCTTTCTTCCAACAAATCGCGGGTCGTACCAGGAATGTCGGTCACGATGGCACGGTTCTGGCGCAAAAGCGCATTCATGAGCGACGACTTGCCTACATTCGGCTTGCCGGCAATCACAACTTTCAATCCTTCCCGCAGGATCCGCCCTGTGCGAGCGCTTTCCAACAGCGCTTCCACCTGGCAACGCAGCGTGCTCAGGCTGTCGCCCAAAGCCCTCATATTCCCCGCTGTTTCCTCTTCTTCCGGAAAATCCAGCATAGCCTCAAACCTGGCAACCAGCCCAATTAAAGCCTCCCTTAGTTGCGCAATATGGCGTGATAATTCGCCGTGCAATTGTTGCATCGCGACTTGCGCGCTCCGTTCCGTCCCCGCCCGCACCAGGTCCACCACCGCCTCGGCCTGAGCCAGGTCGATACGCCCATTCAAAAACGCGCGTTGGGTAAACTCACCCGGTTTCGCCAACCGGGCCCCGGCCGCCAGCACTGTCTCCAGCACCCTGCGCACCGCCACCAGCCCACCATGGCAGGATATTTCGGCGCTGTCTTCACCGGTATATGAACGAGGCTGGCGCATCAGGAGCAACAGCGCTTCGTCTATGACAGCACCGTTGTGATCAATCACATGGCCATAGCGCACCCGGTATCCGGCCGTGTTTTCCACCGCTCCACCTCGTGCTGGGCGAAAAACGGCTGCGGCCACCGAGATTGCTTCTACGCCGCTGATCCGCACGATCCCAATTCCACCGGTCCCCAAAGGAGTGGCGATCGCGGCAATGGTATCCCCCTGCACCTGACATATCACCTCTTGGACACAAAAGTCCGGCACCATTAGCGTGCGCCGGACCCCTCACGGTTATCTGATTCTTTCCCAGTCAATCCTGCGGAGCAATTACCACCTTCCGATAAGGCTCCTCGCCTTCACTAAAGGTCGTGATACCCTTCTCTTGCTGCAGGGCGACGTGGATCACCTTCCGTTCATGGGGGCTCATTGGTTCCAAGCGCACCCGCCGGCCGGTGTTACGCACCCGATCGGCGACCCTGGCCGCAAGCCGTTCCAAAGCTTCCTTGCGCCGCGAACGATAACCTTCAACATCAAGAATCACTCGCTCATGCCCCGGGCAGTGCCTGCTTCCTGCTACATTGACAAGGTACTGAAGTGCATCCAGCGTTTGACCCCGCCGTCCAATTAACAGCCCGACATTTTTGCCAAAAACATCACAGAAAACGTAACCGTTTTCACGCCGCGTCTCCACATCTACGGTAACACCCAGCTGTCTCGTAACCTCCTGCACAAAATCCGAGGCGAAGGACGCCGTTTGTGGGATTGGCCGCACCTTGACGATTGCCTCCTGGCCCCCCAAAAACCCGAACAACCCCTTTTGTGCTTCCTGGACGACCTCAAATTCCGCTTCACCCCGTTGGATACCTAGTTCAGCCAGGGCAGCCTGTAAAGCTGCTTCAACCGAACTGCCCGTTTTCACAACCCATTCCATTTCAACTGCTCTCTCCCTTCGCAGTTCGCGGACCCGGACGCGGCGTCAAATATTGCTGCACGATACTGAATATGTTACTGATCACCCAGTATAACGATAAGCCCGATGCGTACGTGGCAGAGAACCATGCAATCATGATCGGGAAAACATATAGCATGGATTTCTGCGGGCCCTCCGTAGACACGCTGGAAATCTTCGTTTGCCAGTATGTTGTGGCAGCTGCCAAAATCGCCAGGATATAAAACGGGTCTGGCTTAGCAAGGTCCGGTATCCATAGAAAACTCTCTGTCCCGGGCGGAAAATCAAAGCTATACAGAACTCTAAAAAACGCGATCAAAAACGGCATTTGCAGTAACAGAGGCAAACAACCGGCCAGTGGATTGATATTATGCTTGCGCCACAAATCCAGTTGGGCGCGTTGCATTTTCTCGGGGTTATCTTTGTACCTTCTTTTAATCTCTTCCAGCTCTGGTTGAATCGCCTGCATCTTAACACTCATCTGCGTTTGACTCAACGTAAACGGTACTAGCACAAGCCGAATGGCAATTGTCAAAAGGACAATCGCCAACCCATAGCTTTGTGTAAATTGAAAGAAAAATTCTAAGCCGTTCGTCATTGCGGCCAGAAGCCATTGCCAGACTGCCAACAAAGTACCTCCCCTCAACCTCCGGCCCTATTTGGCCGTCAAGAGTCAGTCTCTAACGTACCGGGTCATAACCCCCGGGATGAAATGGATGACAACGCAAGACGCGTTTCCCTGCCATCCATAAACCTACCCAGACACCATGCTTTTGCACTGCCTGAAAAGCATATTCCGAGCAGGTTGGATAAAACCGACAAGTAGGTGGTTTGAATGGGGAGATAAATCGTTGATAGAATTTGAGCAGTCCGAGGACCATACTCTTCCCGTACATATTACTCCCCCGCCCCTTGCTCCCGGGTCAAATGCTTTGCCACACCCGCTAAGGCATTTTTCAATCCCTGTTCGATCTCCCGGAAAGGCGCACGCTTGCAGCTTCCCCGCGCAATCAAAACGATCCAAGCATTGTCAGGAAAATCTTCCCAATGTTTGCGTACCAGCTCCCGCAACCGCCTGCGAATCCTGTTGCGCACTACGGCATTCCCCAGGGAGCGGCCGACGCAAATGCCCACCTTTTTTTCGCCGCTCGGCAGTACATTCACAACCAGATACCGGTTGGCCCATGAACGCCCGTCGCTGAAAACTTTTTGAAACTCCCCGTGCCTACGCAGGCGCTGTGTACGTTTCATGGGCCCTATTCTCCCCTGGTCATTCATTTCCTGCCCAATGGTTTTAACCTAGGCGGTTAACCGTTTCCTGCCCTTGTACCTTCTCCGCTTAATCACCCTTCGGCCACCGGGTGTGCTCATCCGCTTCAAAAAGCCATGGTTGCGCTTCCGCCGCCGTACCCGCGGTTGAAAAGTCCTTTTCACAGCTTCATCCCCCCTCCGCCAACCCTACGTTCAGATTAGATACTATGTTTGAATGTTTGACTTGTTCGATTATATCCCGTCCGTCTCCAGAGTGTCAAGAAACCGTGTTTCCAAGGCATTTTTCACGGTTTCGCTAAGAAGGAAACCCGCCCCGCAAAAGAGAATACCAAACGCACCGTCTGGAATTTTTTTTTCATCGTTTTTGGGATTTTTTAAGAATATCAGATGTTTATGCACATCTTGTGGATAATTTTGTGGATAACTTGTTGATAGCCTATAATTGTACCTTTGGCAACATAACCATCAAACGTTTCATGTTTTTTATTTATGCCAATAACACAAACTTCCACATTTTACTTTCCATAATATTGTCCACATGTTACCCACCTATGTATAATAATCCTCTCGCCTTACCGGGCTGGGAGTTGATTGGGGAGGACAATTGATGGCTATTGACCTTACACACACTTGGACCCAAACCCTCGCATTAATTGCCAAGGAGCTCTCGAAACCAAGTTACGAAACTTGGTTGAAAAGCACCAGGGCGCTGGCGTTATACGATAACACATTAGTCGTGGCAGCACCGAACGAATTTGCCCGGGAATGGATCGAAGCCCGTTACACACCTCTTTTGCAGCGCGCCCTGCACCAGGTGACAGGTAGAGATTTGAACCTGAGTCTAATCATCCCGGAAGATGAAATAAATGCTATTCCAGGCACGGCAACCGATGTTGAGCAGGAATCGCTTCCGCCGCCGACACGGCCTGCTAGTGCCGATTTTTTGCAGTCACCTCTAAACCCGAAGTACACATTCGAAACATTTGTGGTCGGGAATAACAACCGCCTTTCGCACGCCGCTGCGCTCGCCGTGGCGGAAGCGCCAGCCAAGGCTTATAATCCGCTGTTCATTTACGGTGGCGTCGGCCTTGGCAAAACGCATCTGATGCAAGCGATCGGCCATTTTGTCTTAAACCATAACCCCAATGTGCGGGTTGCTTATGTGACCTCAGAGACATTCACAAATGATTTGATCAACTCTATCCGGGATGACAAAACCCTTGATTTCCGCAATCGTTACCGAAACGTTGAGGTGTTGCTGGTCGACGACATTCAGTTTTTGGCTGGCAAAGAGCGCACCCAAGAAGAATTCTTTCACACATTCAACGCATTACATGCGGCCAACAAGCAACTGGTCATTTCCAGCGATCGGCCCCCGAAAGATATCCCGACCCTGGAAGAAAGACTGCGTTCGCGGTTCGAGTGGGGGCTCCTTTCGGACATTCAGCCTCCTGATTTGGAGACGCGCATCGCTATTTTGCGCAAGAAAGCCGAATTGGAGGGTCTCTCTGTCCCGGATGATGTCATGTTGTATATCGCCAGTCGGATTGAAAAAAACATCCGGGAATTGGAAGGGGCTTTAATCCGGGTTGTGGCATTGTCATCTTTAAGCGGCCAACGCATTACCACAGAGCTGGCCACACAAGCCCTGAAAGACATGTTTTCACACAGCGCCAAACGCGAGTTATCCATTTCTCTAATCCAAGAAGTCGTTGCGCGCCATTACGATGTCAGTGTGGAAGATTTGAAGCTGAAGAAGCGCACCCGTTCTATCGCATTTCCTCGCCAGGTGGCAATGTATTTGGCTAGAGAATTGACAGACTTCTCATTACCAAGGATCGGTGAGGGCTTTGGAGGACGTGACCACACGACAGTCCTGCATGCCTGTGAAAAGATTAACAAGCAGATAAAAGAGGACGAAGGCTTGGCGAGCATAATCGATCAGATTAAAAAAGAGCTCAAAGGCGGCTAGTGGACAACCTGGGGAAAAGCTGTCGATATGCCTGTGTATAGATTGTGTAAAACAGGCCTTACTGGGTGAAAAAGCCTTTTATCGACACTAATCCCCATTCTGTCTACATTTTATTCACAGATATCAAAGCACGCCGATGTATGTCAATCGCGCACTATTTGTCTTATCCACCTTGTCCACAGGCCTTACTACTACTATTTATTTATATATCTATTAACTAATAATAGTATCTCACCCATCTTTTCGAAAAAGGGGGATTAGCTGATGCTTTTTTCCGTCGACCAAGTAGCGCTTTCCCAGGTGCTGCAACCTGTTTCGCGGGCGGTAGCGGCCAGAACCACCTTACCTGTATTGGAAGGAGTCCTCGTAACAGCCTCACAGCATGGCGTAACGATCGCTGCCACTGATTTGGAAATTGGCATAGAATGTCATTTGCCGGCAATAATTGAAAAAGAAGGCAGTGTAATTCTTCCCGCACGTTATTTTGTCGAATTGGTAAAAAGACTACCGGCAGCCAATTTGTCAATTTCTTTACATGAGGCCAACAATACAGTGGAGATCGTCTGGGGCAAATCGCAATACATCATACATGGCTTGCCTGCCGAACAATTTCCGTCCCTTGTGAAAGGGATCGGTCCGGAGACGTTCTCCGTGGCTGGAGAAAATCTGAGAGAAATGATCAGGCGCACTATCTTCGCAGTTTCACACGATGATGCCCGGCCAATTTTGAATGGTGTCCTGTTCGAGCTGAAAGGCGAGAATCAGCTCCTGAATATGGTCAGTACGGATGGGATTAGGCTCGCTTGCTGTGTGGGCGAAGTGGCCACGAGGTTAGATCAATCACACAGCTTTATTCTTTCCGCCCGCGCCATGGCTGAACTAGTGCGCTTGTGTCCGGCGGACGACGATGTCAAGGTATGGGTGAATGAGAATCATGCTATCTTCCAACTGGGTGGATTGCAATTTATGGCAAGATTGTTGGAAGGCCGGTTTCCGGATTACAAACAGGTTTTACCGCAGGAATTTTCCACATCAGCGCGGCTCGATACAGAATCATTCTTGGCATCCTGTGAAAGAGCTGCGCTCTTGTCTCGAAAAGGGAATATTAATCCTATAAACCTGCATTTCACCGATGAATTATTGGCCATTTCGGCCGAAACCCCGGAAGTGGGGCGGGTGCACGAAGAGATGGCGGCGGTGAAAACTGGGGATGATTTGTCAATCACATTTAATGCCCGTTATCTGGTGGAGGGATTAAGGGCTTTGGAAGGAGAAGAAACGATTTTTGAAGCGACGGGGCCCTACGGTCCCAGCTGCCTGCGACCGGTGCAAGGGTCACAGAGTTACTTCTACCTTGTCCTGCCGCTCCGAACCGGATAAATGAAAGAACGGGTTGTGATATAATGAAAAAGCCATTTGTGGAACAAGTGGTGATTCCAGAGCCAGAAATAAACCTTGCTGCCTTTTTGAAGTGGACGGGTCTTTCCACCACCGGCGGGCAAGCGAAGTTGGTCATCCGTTCTGGCCAAGTAATGGTGAACGGAGTAGTTGAAACGCGGCCAGGGAAAAGCCTGAAACCAGGTGACCAGGTTGGGTTTGACGGAAGGTGCTTTCAGATTGCGGTTGAATGAACTTGTTCTGCAAAACTTCCGGAATTATGAGAGTCTAAGTTTTTTCCCTGCCGCTGGGATTAATATTTTGCACGGAAAAAACGGTTCGGGCAAGACAAGCCTTCTGGAAGCCATCTATTACCTGGCCGTTGGCAGTTCCCAGCGCGGTGGCCGGGAAACAGAATTGGTTACCTGGGGTAAGGATTTTTTCCGCGTCAAAGGGGTTGTGGCGCTAGCCAGCGAGCAACATGAAATTGAGTATCGCTTCCATGCCGGAACCAAAAAGGTGTTGGTTGATGGCATTGCGCAAACCAGGCTGGGTGATGCCACCCCCGTCCTGACAAGTGTATTTTTTTCTCCGGACGATCTCCGCCTGATCAAGGGTGCGCCAGCTGTCAGGCGGCGTTTCTTAGATATAGCTCTTTCCCAGGTGAGCGCCAGGTATCGGAAGTTGCTCTCTCAATATCACCGAGCGTTGCTGCAACGCAATAACTTATTGCGATTTGAGGGACCGCGGGCAGCGGGAGCACTCTTGCAGATCTGGGAGGAACAATTAGCAGAATTCGGCAGCAGATTAATTCTGTTCCGGATGCGGGCACTGCAAGAACTAAAACCTCTGGCGGCCCAAGCCCACCGGGAGATGGCAGGCGGAAGTGAGGATTTAGAATTGCAGTATGCCGCTTCGGTGGGGGAAATTGAGGGAGAAATTCAACAATTAGAACAGGTCTATTTGAATTCCCTCATTGAATGTCGGTCCACCGATATCCAGCGCGGCCATACCACAATCGGCCCGCATCGGGATGAGTTGGGTATTTTGATAAACGGGCATGAAGTCCGCATTTATGGTTCGCAAGGTCAACAGCGAACTGCCGCTTTATCATTGCGGATAGCAGAGTTCTGGTTTTTGCATGCCCAATTGGGTCGCAAACCGGTGTTGTTGTTGGATGATGTCTTGTCCGAACTTGATGAGCAACGGCGCCTTGCTTTGCTTGCCCGTTTGGCCGCCAGCAGTAGCGGTCAAACTTTTGTTACCGGAACTGATCCCCAGAGGATGTTGGGCATCCCAACTGCGCAAGCAGCAGTGTTCCGGGTGACGTCAGGTTCCTTGCAGCGGGAGGGCTGAGCCATGCTGCCGTTAGGGGAAGTATTGAATTCGCTGATCAAGTCATTTGGGCTTGAAAAACAATTACGCATAGCAAAGGCATTGGAGCTGTGGGAGGAAGTTGCCGGGCCCGAGGTGGCCAGCAAGACACGGGCCTTGCGCTTTAGAAACGGGGTGTTAGTGGTGGCAGTGCCATCCCCGGCCTGGGCGCAACAACTATCTTTGCTGCGGCACAAATTATGTGACAGGCTCAATGAGACTTGCCACGCGCCCCTGGTGCATGACATCCATTTCCGCGTGGCTGAGATCCCGATCTTGGACAGCGCTCTGCCCAAGCAAAGCAGCCAGGAGAGCAAATTGAAACGGGTGGCGGGGGACTGCTGTTGTGAAGAGTTGACGCAGGAGATCATGGACGAGGAACTGCGGATGGCTTTTCAAAGAGCGTTTCGGGCAGCTCATGGCGGCAGCTAGACCCAGAAAGGGGAATGAACGGGGGGATAACCGTGTATTTACACTTGGGATGTAACGAGGTAGTCCATTTGGACGATGTGGTGGCTATTTTTGATCTTTCCATTTTAGAGACAGGAAAAGCGGCTCAGGATTTCCTGGCAGTGGCGCAAATGGAGGGCAAGGTAACGGATTTATCTCAGGGCAGGGCGAAAGCCTTTGTGGTAACAAGGGATGCCGTCTATTTGTCGCCGATTACCTCCTCCACGTTGTACCGCCGGGGAAGATTCTTTTCCCGCCGGTCGTTATCGCTCCGGGATTGAACCTGGTGGAGGGCAAATGAGGTGAAGATAATGGGACAGGGCGAAACAGGAATCAACAACGCTGCTTATGATGAAAGCCATATTCAAGTATTGGAAGGCCTGGAAGCAGTCCGGTTGCGGCCGGGTATGTATATTGGCAGCACCGGCCCGAGGGGACTGCATCACCTCGTTTATGAAGTGGTTGATAACAGCGTCGATGAGGCAATGGCCGGTTTTTGCAACCGCATTGATGTGATATTGAATGCCGATGGTTCCGTGACAGTAAAGGATAACGGCCGCGGGATACCGGTCAAAATTCATCCCCAGGTGGGTCGGCCGGCGGTTGAAGTGGCGCTCACCATGCTGCACGCGGGGGGTAAATTTGGCCATGAAGGCTACAAGGTAAGTGGTGGTTTACACGGCGTCGGCGTCAGTGTCGTAAACGCCCTCTCGAAGCGCCTGCGGGTGGAGGTGCGCCGGGACGGGGGCATCTTCCAGCAGGACTATGAACGGGGAAAGCCGATCTCAGATGTGCGTCAGATCGGCGCTAGTGACGAAACGGGCACCACCATCACATTTTTGCCGGATGATGAAATATTCGAAGATACGCAGTTCAGTATCGAAATCATCTCCCAGCGCCTGCGCGAGATTGCCTTTTTGAATAAAGGTCTGCAGATCAATCTTACCAGTGCGGCGACCGGGCAAGCATACACATTCTGTTATGACGGTGGCATCTCATCATTTGTGCAACATTTGAATCGCAACAAAGACACATTGCATTCACCCCCCATTTATATGGAGGGAGAACGGGAGAATGTGCATGTGGAAGTGGCCTTGCAATATAACCAGGGCTATCAAGAAAACCTCTTTTCATTTGCCAATACCATCCGCACGCAAGAAGGCGGGACCCATGAGGTCGGTTTCAAGTCTGCCTTAACCAGAGTGGTCAATGACTATGCTAGACGCTTTGGCCACATGAAGGACAGTGATGCTAACCTGGCCGGAGAGGATATCCGGGAGGGCTTGACTGCCATCATTAGCGTTAAATTGCCGGAACCGCAGTTTGAAGGCCAAACAAAAACCAAGCTTGGCAACACCGAAGTGCGCGGGATAGTCGATTCGATCGTCAGCGAAGGGTTGAGCTTCTATTTGGAACAGAATCCCGCCATCGGTAAGCGGGTTACGGACAAGGCCTTAGCTGCCTCGCGGGCGCGCGAAGCGGCCCGCAAGGCGCGTGAATTGACCCGCCGCAAGAGCGCGCTGGAAATAACTGCCTTGCCAGGCAAACTGACGGACTGCACCGTGCGCGATCCCGCTTTGGCGGAATTGTTTTTGGTGGAGGGCGATTCAGCCGGCGGTTCTGCTAAGCAGGGCCGCGACCGCCGCATCCAAGCCATTTTGCCATTGCGCGGTAAGATCTTGAATGTGGAAAAAGCCCGCCTGGATAGGATTCTTAATCACGAGGAGATTCGCAGCATTATCACGGCACTCGGTTCCGGGATCAGTGATGATTTTGAATTGGATAAAGTGCGCTACCACAAAATTATCATCATGACAGATGCGGACGTGGACGGGGCGCACATTCGCACATTGCTGTTGACATTCTTCTATCGGTATATGCCGCAATTGATTGAGGCGGGGTACGTATACATTGCCCAGCCACCGCTTTACCTGGTGCGCAAGGGCAAAAGCGAACACTACCTTTACAGTGATCGGGAACTCGAACGCTTCCTTGCTGAGCAGGGTAGAACAGGCGTGACATTGCAAAGATACAAGGGCTTGGGTGAAATGAATGCGGACCAGTTGTGGTCAACCACCATGAACCCGGATTCCAGGACGCTCTATCAAGTGACAATCGAGGATGCCATGGCCGCCGATGAAATTTTCACGATTTTGATGGGAGACAAGGTTGAACCACGGCGTGAATTTATTCAAACACACGCCCATGAAGTTGAGAACTTGGATATTTGATACTGGGCGGCACGGGGGAGGATTGAAAATTGGAATATACGGCCGGTACAGTTTTACCCGTTAACATCGAAGATGAAATGAAACGTTCCTATATCAATTACGCGATGAGCGTAATTGCCAGCCGTGCCTTGCCTGATGTGCGGGATGGATTGAAGCCGGTGCATCGGCGGATCCTATACACAATGCTGGAGACCGGTGTCACCCCGGACAAGCCGTACCGCAAAGCAGCGCGTGTGGTCGGTGATGTGCTGGGGCGCTACCACCCGCACGGAGATGCCGCCGTTTATGATGCGCTGGTGCGGATGGCACAGGATTTCTCTACGCGCTATCCGCTGGTGGATGGTCACGGCAACTTCGGTTCCATTGACGGTGACAGAGCCGCGGCCATGCGTTACACGGAAGTGCGGCTCACAAAACTGGCCACAGAGCTATTGACAGACATCCACAAAGAGACGGTAGACTTCCGGCCGAATTACGATGAGACGATGGAGGAACCGGAAGTGCTGCCTGCCCGTTTCCCGAACCTATTAGTGAACGGAGCGGCGGGCATCGCTGTCGGGATGGCTACGAATATCCCGCCCCATAATTTGGGGGAAGTGATCGATGGTGTTTTGATGCTGATAGATAATCCCGACGCTACCGTCAAAGACTTGATGCGGATCATCAAAGGACCGGATTTCCCCACCGGGGGCTTCATTTTAGGCCGGGACGGGATCGTGAAAGCGTATGAAACCGGCCGGGGTTTGTTGCGCCTGCGCGGTCGCAGCACCATTGAGACCCTGAAAAACGGCAAGACGCGGATAGTGATCAGCGAACTACCTTACCAGGTGAATAAAGCGAATCTGATTGAACGGATCGCGGAACTGGTGCGTGACAAAAAGATAGAGGGTATTAGTGACCTGCGGGACGAAACGGATCGCTCCGGCATCAGGATCGTGCTGGATTTGAAAAAAGGTGCGGACGCGCGGGTGATTTTAAATAAGGTGCAAAAATTCACCCCGTTCGAGCAGACATTCGGCGTGATTTTGCTCGGTCTCCATCATGGCAAACCGCAAGTGATGAATCTCCCGGCTTTGCTGCGAGCCTACCTCGACCATCAAAAAGAGGTCATTGTGCGTCGCACGCGTTTTGACCTGAATAAAGCGGAGGCCCGCGCCCATATCCTGCAGGGTCTACGCGTCGCTTTGGACAACCTCGATGCGGTCATCAAGTTGATTCGCTCAGCGGCGAATGTGGAACAGGCGCGCACCGGTCTCATGGAAGAGTTTGGCCTATCGGAGAAACAGGCCCAGGCTATCCTGGATATGCGCCTGCAACGGCTGACTGCTTTAGAGCGGGAGAAGATCGAAACGGAATATGAAGAAGTCTGCTGCACTATCGAATATCTACGTGCGGTGCTGAGCAGTGAGAAGATGGTGCTTAGCATCATCCGCCAGGAGCTCAGCGAAATCAAAGAAAAATACCAGGATGGTAGGCGCACGGAGATTACCAGCGCGGCAGAGGATCTGGATCCGGAAGATTTGATTGCGGAAGAAGATGCGGTGGTAACCATCACCAGACAGGGTTATGCCAAGCGCATCCCGCTTACCACCTACCGCATGCAACGCCGCGGCGGGCGGGGTGTGGCCGGTCTGCACACCCGCGAGGAAGACTTCGTGGAACACCTGTTTATCACCACGACCCACCACCGACTGCTATTTTTTAGCAACAAGGGCAAGGTGTATCAACTGCGCGCCTATGAGATTCCGGAGGGATCCCGGACAGCGCGGGGTACCCTGCTGGTGAATCTGATCCAAATTGAACCCGATGAGGTGATCACAGCCGTAATTGCCGTGCGCGAGCTGCGTGATGACGTGTTCCTGATGATGGGCACGGAAAAAGGGATGGTCAAAAAGATCCGTCTTTCCGAATTGAAGAACATCCGCCGGCCGGGCCTGATCGCGCTCACATTAATGGATGATGATCAGTTAATCGGGGTGCGAGTTACCAGCGGGGAAGATCATGTTTTGCTGGCGACCAGTCTTGGGCGGGCATTGCGTTTCCGGGAAGAGGATGTGCGGTGCATGGGTCGCACAGCCCGCGGTGTGATTGGGATCCGGTTGCAAAAAGGGGACAAAGTAGTGGGAATGGATGTGATCCAGAGCAACGTGGACTTCCTGTTCGTTTCCGAAAACGGATTCGGGAAACGGGTGCGACCGGAGGAGTTCATGCCGCATGGGCGCGCCACGATGGGGGTGCGCACGATGAGAGCCAACCAGCGCAATGGCCTGCTGGCCGGGGTGCGGTCTGTGCGTCCGAATGATGATGTGATGCTTATTTCCAGCCGTGGTACGATCATCCGGATGCCTGCCGCGGACATTTCGATTCAAGGCCGCACAGCGCAAGGGGTAAGAGTAATGCGTCTCGAAGAAGGGGATTGCATTGTCAGTCTGGCCCGGGCGGCAGGAAGCGATGAAGGAGAGGAGAGTTGACACATCTCCCCGGGAGTGTTAAATTTCTGCTAAAGAAAAAGATGTACCAGGAGCCCAGATCCCCTGTGACTCTGGGACCTCTTTTTCCAGGGAAAGGTATCGTGCTTTAAGGGGGCAATAGATATGACGGAACAAGGTACTTTCCGGGTGAAAAAAGGATTGGCTGAGATGCTTAAGGGCGGCGTGATTATGGACGTCACAACTCCGGAACAGGCCAGGATAGCGGAGCGCGCCGGGGCTGTGGCCGTCATGGCGCTGGAACGCGTCCCGGCCGATATTAGGGCGGCAGGCGGAGTAGCCCGGATGGCAGACCCAACCGTCGTGAAGGATATTATGGCGGCGGTTACCATTCCGGTAATGGCCAAGGTGCGCATCGGTCATTTTGTGGAAGCTCAAATACTGGAGTCGCTGGGGGTGGATTTCATTGATGAAAGTGAGGTCCTGACTCCGGCGGATGAGATGTATCATATCAATAAGCACGCGTTCCAGGTGCCCTTTGTTTGTGGCGCGCGCAATTTGGGTGAGGCGACACGGCGTTTGGCAGAGGGCGCGGCTATGATCCGCACAAAGGGTGAGCCGGGGACGGGCAACGTAGTTGAGGCGGTGCGGCATTTGCGGACCATGATGAGCGAATTGCGGACGGTATTGAACGCTCCGGCCGATGAGCTGGTGACGATCGCTAAAGAGATGGATGCACCTTATGAGGTGCTCCTGGCAATCCGCGCGGCGGGTCGCTTGCCGGTCGTCAACTTCTCGGCCGGTGGGATCGCCACTCCCGCTGATGCCGCCTTAATGATGCAGTTGGGGGCGGATGGCGTTTTTGTGGGCTCAGGCATTTTCAAATCGCAGGACCCGGAAAAGCGGGCCAGAGCGATAGTGCGGGCCACTACCCACTACAATGACCCGCAAGTGTTAGCAGAGGTATCCTGTGATCTTGGCGAAGCCATGTCCGGGATCGATGTGCGTACCCTACCGGAAACCGAACGGATGCAGGATCGTGGTTGGTAATTCCCGGGGAGTGATGGGATGAAAATAGGCGTCTTGGCCCTGCAGGGTGCTGTCCGGGAACATCTGCTCCTGCTTGACCGCTGTGGGGTGGAAGCGGTGCCTGTGCACAAGCTGGGCGATTTGCCCGACTTGGATGGGTTAGTAATTCCCGGTGGAGAGAGCACTGCCATTGGTCAATTGATGGAGGAATGCGGGTTTTTGGGCCCATTGCGGGTGCTGGCCGAGCACGGTTTCCCCATCTACGGCACCTGTGCCGGAATGATTATTCTGGCTGAGCGGGTCCAGGGTGGCAGCGTACCCCGGCTTGGTGTGATGGATATCACGGTGCGACGAAATTCCTTTGGCCGGCAGCGCGAGAGTTTTGAAGCCGATCTGAACATATCCGGCCTGGAGGGGAAACCATTGCGGGCGGTGTTCATTCGCGCGCCCCATGTGGTTGAAACGGGGCCAGGAACGAGAGTGCTGGCGAGGTTTGGGGAGCGCGCTGTTTTCGTGCAGCAGGGCAATCTGATGGCGACTGCTTTCCATCCGGAACTGACGGAGGACGCCCGGATCCATGCATTATTTGTTCAACGGGTACGGGATTTTGTGAAAAGCCGGACTCAAGCGCACAGATAAGCTTGCAGAGAACGGAGAATTAGTTTATAATTCTCAGCAAGTCCATACTTTGTGATGAAGAGGACAATCGGGTGTCACCAGGATTTACAGAGAGCCGGTGGTTGCTGCGAACCGGTACTGGGCCACTCCCATCCGCCTCGGAGCATTAGGTGAAAACGGTGCTAGCCGGTTAAGCCTAACGGGGTCGCCCGTTATAGCGGTAACCGAGTGGGTCGTATATGCGACCAATGAGGGTGGCAACGCGGGAGAATCCGGTGCAGTTGCGCTGGATCAACTACCTCTCGTCCCTTTTGCTGTGGCATCAGGACGGGGGGTTTTTCTGTTGGTATTGAATTGAGGTCAAGAAGGGAGAGGAAGCACGTGAAAGAAAAGACCCTGTTTTTGCCCGGCCCGACGCCGGTACCACCGCAAGTGCTGAGAGCAATGAGTGCACCGCTCATCGGGCACAGAAACAAGAATTTTTCTGCATTGTTTGAGCGGGTACAAGAAGGACTGCGGTATGTTTTCCAAACTGAAAACGAGGTTATCACCTACCCGGCGGCTGGAACGGGTGCCATGGAAGCGGCAATTGTCAATTTGCTGTCACCTGGCGACCGCATCCTGGTGGCGGTGATGGGAGCTTTTGGTGAGCGCTTTGTGGACATCGCCACCGCGTTCGGAGCGGAGGTGGAAACCATTGAGGTCCAGTGGGGCCAAGCGCCGGATCCGGAAATAATCGCTGAGCGGTTACGCGCGGATAAGAATGGCCGCATAAAAGCGGTGTTCGTGACCCATAACGAGACATCGACCGGCGTGACACTGGATCTGAAAGGGGTTGCCGCCGCTGTGGCATCACACCCGGCTTTGTTGGTAGTGGATGCTGTCAGCTCCCTGGGTGGGATCGAGTTGCGCATGGATGAATGGGAGATCGATGTGGTGGTGACCGGTTCGCAAAAAGCGCTGATGTTGCCGCCAGGCTTGTCTTTCTGTGCCGTGGGCCCGAAAGCCTGGGAAGCAGTCGAGAAGGCCCGGATGCCGAAGTTTTATTGGGATTTCCGTTCCTATCGGAAATCTGCACAAAGGGGTCAGACGCCTTACACGCCGGCCGTGTCGCTCTGGTTTGGTCTGGCTGAAGCCTTGGAAATGATTCAGAATGAAGGTTTGGAAGCTATCCAGCAGCGTCATAATGTCATGGGACGGATGACGAGAGCGGGTGCTAAAGCATTGGGATTGAAGCTGTTGGCAGCGGAAGACGTTGCTTCCGATACTGTTACTGCTGTGGTGGCACCGGAAGGGATCGCTCCTAGCGATATTCGCCGGATCATGATGGAACGTTACGGAATGGAACTGGCTGGTGGCCAAAAACAGCTTAAGGACACCGTTTTCCGGATTGGACATTTGGGATATGTCACCCCGCCTGACGTGCTGACCTGTTTGGCAGCGCTGGAATGCACGCTGGCCGAGTTGGACTTTCCGGTGGAATTGGGCGCGGCGGTCCAGGCCGCCCGTCAGGAGTTTATTTAGAAGGCTTTGGGGGAGGGATGATAAGCAATGAAAGTGCTGGTGGCTGACTCGATGGCCGAGAGCGGCATCGAACGGTTGCGCGCGGAAGTAACGGTAGATGTCCGCACAAAACTTTCCGAGCAACAGCTAATTGATATAATCGGGGAATATGACGCTCTGGTGGTGCGCAGCCAAACTCAGGTGACTGCGAACATTATCAATGCTGGCACGAAGTTGAAGGTGATTGGCCGAGCCGGCGTGGGGATTAATAACATCGATGTGGAAGCGGCCACGAACCGGGGCATCGTGGTGGTAAACGTGCCGGATGGGAATACCCTGGCGGCGGCGGAACACACAATGGGAATGATGCTGGCCCTGGCACGGCAAATCCCCCAGGCAAACGACAGCCTGAAAGGCGGTGCTTGGGACCGCAAGAAGTTTATGGGCATCGAACTGTGCGGGAAAGTATTGGGCCTGGTCGGGATTGGCCGCATCGGCTCTGAAGTGGCAAGGCGCGCGCGCGCTTTTCGGATGGAAGTGCTGGCTTATGATCCGTTTGTTTCTGCGGAACAGGCCAACGCCTTGGACGTGCAATTGGTGGACCTGCCGGAGCTGATCAGGCGGGCGGATGTGATCTCCATTCATAGCCCGCTCACGCGCGAGACAAAGGGCATGATTGGCGAGCAGGAATTGGCGGCCATGAAGGACGGCGTCCGCATCGTCAACTGTGCCCGCGGTGGCATTGTTGATGAGGATTGTCTGGTGGCAGCATTGAAATCTGGTAAAGTGGCGGGAGCGGCGCTAGACGTTTTCAGTCAAGAGCCGGTCACTAACCATCCGCTGTTCTCCCTGCCCAATGTCGTTGTCACTCCCCATTTAGGGGCATCGACCTATGAAGCGCAGGATTATAACTCCATGGCGATCGCGGAACAGGTGTTGAAAGTGTTGCATGGGCAACCAGTGGAAAATGCCGTGAACTTGCCGATGGTGGCTCCGGAGGAGTGGCAAACCCTGGCTCGCTATTTACCCATGGCGGAGATCTTGGGGCGGTGTTTTGCGCAGAGCGGTGTGAGAAGTATAGATACGTTGCATTTGTTGTTTGAGGGTGAATTGGCCGCATTGCCGACTGCCCTGCTCACGAACACCGTTTTGAAGGGTGTTCTGGCGGAAGTGGTGAGCGAGCCTGTCAATCACATTAATGCCGCTTTGATTGCGAAACGGCGGGGCATCAAAGTGATTGAAAGCAGGAGCAGCAACGGTTCCGGGTATCGTCAGCGGATGGTCTTGAAATCGGAGAGCGAACCGGATCGCCAGGTAGGCGTGACATTAGGGCCGGCCGGCGAGACCAGAATTATTGATGTTCATGGCTATCGCCTGGATCTGGTACCGGAGCAGCACATGATCCTGGCTCCCCATACGGACAAGCCGGGCATCATTGGCAAAGTGGGCAGTACGATTGGCAACTATGGCATCAACATCGCCGCCATGCAGGTAGGACGGCGGGCGGTGGGTGGTCCGGCGGTAATGGCTTTGGTGCTGGATGATGCCGCTACGGACGAGATATTGGAGCAGGTCAAAGCGGTCGATGGCATCAAAGATGCCCGTCGCGTTGAGTTGCCGGAAAGCCTTGTGAAACAGGGCTAATTTGGCAGGCTGCCCGGCGCCGGGCGGCCTTTGTCATATTCAGGCAAGGGGGTTTGCGGTAGTGGCGAGGCAGGCCGAGATTGGCATTTTCGGTGGCTCGGGTTTTTATAGTCTTTTGGAGGAAAAAGAAGAGGTTTGGGTTGAGACTCCTTATGGGGCTCCCAGCGAGCGGATTGCCTTGGGGGAAATGGGTGGGAAAAGAGTGGCTTTTTTGCCCAGGCACGGCAAGGACCACCGCTTTCCTCCCCACATGATTCCGTACCGGGCAAACCTGTGGGCAATGAAGCAACTAGGAGTCACTCGCATTATCGCTCCATGTGCCGCGGGGAGTCTGCAGCCACACGTGCAGCCGGGGGATTTTGTGATTGCCGATCAACTGGTGGACCGTACGAGCGGCCGCCGGGATACATTCCTGGATGGACCTAATACTACGCATATCACGTTTGCGGATCCCTACTGCGCAGAAATGCGCCAGGTGATCATTAAAGCGGCCCAGGATCTGCAGCTGGTCACGCACAAAACGGGCACAGTGGTGGTTATCCAGGGGCCCCGGTTTTCGACCCGGGCCGAGAGCCGTTGGTTCCACAACATGGGTTGGGAAGTCATCAACATGACGCAATACCCGGAATGCGTGCTGGCCCGTGAGCTCAACATGTGTTATGCCAACATTTCATTGATCACGGACTACGATGCCGGTTTAGAAGGCAGGGCGGATATCGCGCCCGTCAGCCACGAGGCGGTATTGGAAGTGTTCTCCAGCAATATTGAGCGGTTGCGCGATTTGTTGGCAGCGGTAGTGCAGGCCATGCCGGTAGACCGGCATTGTGATTGTGGGCAGGCCGTCCCGGAATTTTAGTGGGAGGTGCGGCGATTGCCGGCAAATGCCTTAGTTGCTGCCTGCCGTCATCTCTGGCAGCGCGGAATACTGGGAGGTTTCGGGGGTAATCTGAGCGTTCGCCAGGGGGATGTGATCTGGATCACGCCGGCCGGACGCGGCAAGGCCTGTCTGAAGGCAACGGATATAGTACGCTATCCCGGTACGGGCCGTCCCTCGTCTGAGCTGCCGTTGCATCGGGCGCTGTATCGGTGTGGGGATGAGATCGGAGCGGTTGTCCATACCCACTCGCCGTGTGCGACCGCTTTTGCTTGCCGGGGGAAAACGATTCCCGCCCTGACACCAGAAAGCAAGCAAATTACTGGCAGGATCGGCTTGGTTCCTGCCTGTCAGCCGGGCTCAGATCAGCTGGCTGAGGCGGTGGTTGAGTGCGTGGCGAGCGTGCAGGGAGTTCTTTTGCTGCAGGACCATGGGGTGTTGACATGGGCGGCGGATTTGGAACGGGCGGTGCTGATGGCCGAACTGGTGGAAGAAGCCGCTTTGACCGCCTTTTATTACCACCTGTTGGGGGAAATGGAATGAAGTCAGTTCAACTTGTGGGCCAAGAAGTGAGACTCTTGGACCAGCGCCGGCTACCGGGCGACGTGACATTTATCAATTGCCGGGACTACCGGGAAGTGGCCCGGGCCATTTCTGATATGGTTGTGCGCGGGGCGCCCGCCATCGGGCTGGCGGCGGCGTTTGCCATGGTGTTAGCTGCCGAACAAGCTTGCGCAAAAGCTTCCTCCCAGGCGCAGCTGCTAGCATTTCTGGATACCGCCGCTGCGGAATTGCGCCAGACCCGCCCGACGGCGGTGAACCTGAATTGGGCCCTGGAGGAAATCATGGCAGTGGCGCGCTCTGCCGGGCGGGAAGAGATCTGTGTGCGGGTGCGGGCCAGGGCGGAAGAAATGGCCGCGCAGGATGAGGCCATGAACCGCCGCATTGGTCATTATGGGCAGTCACTATTGCCGGAATATTGTCGCGTGCTCACCCACTGCAACGCAGGGGCTCTGGCGACAGGCGGCTATGGGACCGCCCTGGGGATCATCAGAGCAGCTCGCCAGGCGGGGAAAAAGATCGAAGTCTTCGTAGATGAAACCCGACCGCTGTTGCAGGGAGCGCGCCTGACAGCCTGGGAACTGGTTCAGGAGGGGTTTGCCACCACGCTCATTTGCGATAACATGGCTGCTTGTTTGATGAGCGCGGGGAAAGTGGATGCCGTGCTAGTAGGGGCAGATCGGATTGCCGCCAACGGTGATGTGGCGAACAAGATCGGTACATATGGCTTGGCCTTGTTAGCACAGGCCCACAATATTCCCTTTTTCGTGGCGGCGCCGGCTTCCACGATTGATCTGCAGACTAGGGATGGCAGTGACATTACGATTGAACAACGTCATCCGCGTGAAGTCACGCATATCGCCGGTATTCAGATCGCACCGGAAGGTGTTCAGGTGTGGAATCCGGCTTTTGACGTCACTCCCAATCGGTTAGTGACCGCCATTGTGACGGATCGCGGAGTTCTGGAACCTCCTTACGGAGATTCGCTGGCAAAGGAATTTTGCGATCAGGCAATGACATATTCCACGGGGGTGGGTATATGTTGGACCTAAGGTTTATCCGCAACAAACCGGATGTGGTGCGGGCCGGCCTGGAAAAGCGGGGGGCCGAAGCGGCATTGGATCGTCTGTTGGCCCTGGACGGGCAATGGCGCGCAAAAGTACATACCGTTGAGCAGCTGAAGAATGAGCGCAACACTGTGTCGGAAGAGATTGGGCGATTGAAAAAAACCGGCGCAGACGCCAGTCAAGAAATCGAGCACATGCGGATTGTCTCTGGACAGATCAAAGCCATGGACCAGGAGATCAAGACGCTGGAAGAAGAACTCCGTTCGTTATTGCTGTTAATTCCCAACATTCCCCATGCATCTGTGCCATTAGGTGGCGAGGAGGACTATGCGGTTATTCGTTTTTGGGGGCAACCCCGCGAATTCGATTTCCACCCCAAACCGCACTGGGACCTGGGCGTGGAATTGGACATTTTGGATTTCGAACGGGCGGCGAAGATGGCCGGAGCGCGGTTTTGCCTTTATAAAGGGGCAGGGGCCCTGTTGGAGCGGGCTTTGATCAACTTCATGCTTGATTTGCACACCACGGAACACGGCTACACGGAAATGCTGCCGCCTTTCATGGTGAACGCTGATACCATGGTCGGGACCGGACAATTGCCGAAGTTTGCAGAGGACATGTTCCAAGTGAAAAACAACGGTTTTTACCTGATCCCAACCGCTGAAGTGCCAATTACGAATGTCTATCGCGATGAAGTGCTCTCAGAAGATGACCTGCCGATTTACATTACTGCCTATACGCCTTGTTTCCGGGCGGAGGCCGGGGCACACGGCCGCGATACGCGCGGCTTAATCAGGTTGCACCAATTTAACAAAGTGGAATTGGTGAAATTCGTTACACCGGAGAGTTCCTATGATGAGCTGGAAAAACTGACTGAAAACGCGGAACGGATCCTGCAACTGTTGCGATTGCCTTACAGAGTTGTGGCCTTAGCCAGCGCTGACCTGGGGTTTTCGGCAGCCAAGACATACGATTTGGAGGTCTGGATGCCTAGTTATAACGATTACAAAGAGATTAGTTCATGTAGCAATTTTGAAGATTTCCAGGCTCGCCGGGCCAATATTCGGTATCGTCCCGCCGATGGCGGTAAATTGCGGCTGGTGCATACACTGAATGGCTCAGGATTGGCAGTCGGCCGTACGGTGGCAGCGATTATTGAAAACATGCAGCAAAGCGATGGCACAGTTGTGGTGCCGGAGGTATTGCGCCCTTATATGGGTGGTTTTGAATGTATTGAACAAAAGGAATTGATCCGGGAAGCATGATACTCAGTACTGCGCTTGGCGGAGCGCAAATTTGATGTTATAATGCGGCTAGATGTGATTGGAGGGATACCGTAATTGGTAACGGACCGGTCTTGAAAACCGGCGCCCTTTGGGCTTGTGGGTTCGAGTCCCACTCCCTCCGCCAGATTATTGCTTTGGATCTGTGGCACTGGACTCCGGTTCAGTGCCTTTGCGATGAAATAACACAAAAAACACGCCATAGGCCGCCAAGATGTAAGCGGCAAACAGTGCTGTGTACAGGACGGCAAATCCATCCGTGTGGTTGATCAGTTGCGAGCACAACCGCACTGGCCGGAAAATGTCCCATGAGTTGAGGCGCAGAAATCTGCCGATGAAGATGCCGTATCCGGCCAAGACACAGGAGGCGACGATGGCTAGGCCGGCGACGGCCGGCCTGCTTTTTTTTAGCAACAATTGATGGATGATATAAAGCGAGAGCAGACCGGCCAGAGTGCCCAAAAGGGCGCCCAAGCCGATATGCACCAGTTTCAGCCAGATGATGATATCCGTCGAGTACACCACCTGCGAAAGCCAATATTGATCAACGCGGGAATAATAAGTTAATCTGCTGATGTGGATGAAGTCTGTGATCATATACAGGGCATTAGGAAAGAACAGCAACCATAACAGGCCAAACACTGCTTTTTTTGCCTTCGCCACGGCCTGATTAACCAGAGCAGCAAACAGCAAAGGCAAAACTGCTAAAAAGAGATTCCAGACCAGCGCTAAGTGCAAAACGTGGTCGGTGAGCATGAATGTCGGGATACTGATCAAAAAATAAGCAAAAGAGCATACGACGACGCCACTGATTTGTGAGTGATATTGTCTCATATGAATACTCCTGTGCGAAGGTTTAAGGCGCGCTTTGGTTGCCGGATGCCAGCCTACTTGCGAAAACGCCCTTTCTATGATACCATGAAACAACACGCTACAGTAAGATTAGGTGGAGGAATACCCAAGTTGGCCGAAGGGGGCAGTTTGCTAAACTGCTAGTGGGGCGTGTGCTCCAGCGAGGGTTCGAATCCCTCTTCCTCCGCCATTAAAATTTTAGCTGTTTCTTTGACAGGCGGGTACGTTAGTACTCGCCTGAACATATTTTTGTGGTGTTCCTGGCAGAGGCCAGTCTCTTTCTCAAGGCTGAGCAGCGCAAAGCATGACCGGCAGGACATCTGCGTAGATTTTGGGGAAATGGGTGATGGGCAGCGGATTGATCCCGCGCCCTCCCTCCACGGTGAAACCTGGCCGGCGCCACTCCTGGATGAACCAGTCTTTGTAGCCGGCGTCACTGCCGGCATTGCGGACCGCAGTGTACCCGCTGCGAGCGGCCATGCGGGCCGCGATTTCCTCGGATTCGGGTGGGGCCAAGTCGCGATAGCCCCAGAATATCACTTCACCCTGGGTGTGGAAGGCAATCACGAGTTGAAAATCCTGTCTGCGGGTTAGTTCCGCCAGCGCCACCGCTTCTGGCTCGGAAAGAGGGCGTGGACCTGAGTGGTCGCGCGGAGCGGGCTCTGGGCGGCCACGCGCTTTTTCGGCCGCCCAATTGGCCGGGAATTGGTCGTTCAAATCAACGCCCCGGATGTTGGCTTTCCAGGTGTCGAAATTACGGGATCCGGCGTTCATGGCAATGACTGCTTCGAAATAAGGGTGGCCAGGGGTGATCCCCTGCTGGACAAGTTCCACACCATCGGGATTGACCATTGGTACCACCCAGATTGTGGTGGATTGAAATAAATCGCGTACGTTGGCATTGTGCAGGGGTACCAGACGCCGGTAAGCCCGCGCATAGTCCTCAACAAAGCGCATTAACACCGGTGTCATGATCCATTCATTGGCATGAAAACTGGCACAGTAGCAGACTTGATGGGGACCCTGCCCGAGCTTAACCGCTGGGATGGGTCTGCCCAGCACGGAGTATCCGATTACTTGTTGCGACAAAAAAGGATAGGTGGCCAGCAAAGTAGTGATATCCGCTCGTAGATCTTGGTATCCATATTCGGCCGCCACTGATACAATCCGGTTCGGACCAGGCGGGCGGGGGATGACCAACACTTGTCCAGGTAGCGGATGGGTCAGTACCTGCGGATTTGCCGAGATTAAATCCTGTACGGAGACCCCAAACTTGTGCGCTATCAGGAAGAGGGTATCGACGGGTTGCGGGACGTATTGCGCAAGGGGATTGGCCGGAATGTTGATGAGCTGCCCGGGCAGGATGAAGTTGGGGTTTTCTACCGGCGGGTTTGCGGCCAGTAAGGAGACCAGATTGATGCCCAGGCGGTGGGCAATGCGGGCCATCGTATCGCCGGGCCGCACCACATATTGCGATGGACTGCCTGGCTTGGGGGCGCTGGGAATCAAAATCGTCTGTCCGGGGAAGATTTGATCAGGGTCATCAATTTGGGGGTTGGCGGCCAACAAATCGCGCAATGGGATGCCAAAGTGGCGCGCAAGGGAAAAAAGAGTGTCGCCGGAACGCACGGTGTATAGCACTGTTTACCCTCCAAAATTGGCCTTTACAAAAACCTATGAAGGGCATCTTCCTTGCATTCGCTTGGGTCGTATGTTATTATAATTTATGCTTACGTGCGCCGTTAGCTCAGCGGAATAGAGCGACTGACTACGGATCAGTAGGCCGGGGGTTCAAATCCTCCACGGCGCACCATGAATTTTGACCCTTGCCGGAGCAAGGGTTTTTATTTTTTCATAGCGCGCGGGTGGGGTGCTTTGATCACGAAGAACTCCAGAAGTGCTTCCTGGGTATTACATATGTTCATCTTTGTTTGGAATGGCACGCCGATGATATGTCCTTTCCGATATTGGGTTTTGGGCTGATCGTCAAGTTGCAGATCCATGGTGCCCTGCACAATAATCAAATGCACATGCGAATTGGAATAGTGCTCCGGTACACATTCACCCTTTGGCAAGATAATATGGTTAATGTTCACATTTTGGTCGTTTACCAGGCGTTCAATCAGCTTCGTTTCCGATTGGTTAAATGTATACGGCCGTTCGATCACCAGATCGCCCCCCTTCTTGTCACTAGCAAGCCGGATTTCCTGCCAAATAATACAATAGCCTGGTGCAATTCTTTCGCCGCGTTTGGAGGAACGCCTCTTACAGAATAGAATTTTCGTTATTGCCTGATTACTGCCAAAGGGGTGGTTGCTGTTGAAAATAGGGTTTATTGGTTTGGGCATCATGGGTAAACCAATGGCAAAAAACCTGCTTAAGGCCGGTTATCAGCTATGGGTGCACGATTTAAACCGGGCGGCGGTCCGGGAGCTGGTAGACCAGGGCGCCCATGAGTGTTTCACCCCCCGGGAGGTGGCTGAAAATGTGGCGGTGGTGCTGACTATGTTGCCCAACTCCCCCCAGGTTCAGGAGGTAATTTTGGGCAAAAACGGGGTGTTGGAAGGGGCCAGTGCTGGCACGATTATCGTTGACATGAGCTCCATAGCACCGCTTGTGGCGCGGGAGGTGGCGGCGCGAGCCCTGGAACAGGGTGTGGTGATGCTGGACGCACCGGTCAGCGGCGGAGAACCGAAAGCAATCGACGGGACACTGGCAATTATGGTCGGTGGGCCGCCAGAGGCCTGCGCGCAGGTGCGGGATATTCTGTCGGTAATGGGATCTTCTGTGGTGAGAGTGGGGGAAGTGGGTAGCGGCAATGTGGCCAAGCTGGCCAACCAGATTATCGTTGCTCTCAACATTGCGGCCATGTCAGAGGCATTTGTCCTGGCCACCAAAGCCGGCGTTGACCCGGAAGTGGTTTTTCAGGCCATCCGGGGGGGACTGGCGGGGAGTACCGTTTTGGACGCCAAAATGCCGCTGGTGTTGAGCGGAGATTTCAAACCGGGTTTCCGGATTGAATTGCATATCAAGGATCTGCAGAACGCTTTGGACACAGCCCGTGCCATTGGTGTGCCGGTACCGCTCAGCAGTCAGGTGATGGAAATAATGCAGGCCTTGAGAGTGGCTGGGAAAGAAAAAGATGATCATGGCGGCATAATTCAATTTTACGAACAGTTGGCGCAAGTGTCGGTGAGAAAAGCGACGTAGTTTTTTCACCGTCTGAGTAAGCTTTTGCCCTTGAGGAATGCTATGCTTGGGGGTGAAAGCTTTGACGGTTGGACTGTTGACTGGTGGGCTAGTGATGGGGCCAGTGGCGATGGGTGTGCTGGCCCTTTTCTCCCGCCGGGGGATGCGGTTAGCGGCAGTGCTGGTGACGGTTGGCGTGCTGGCATATTTGACCGCAGTTTCCTACCATCAGATTCCTTTCACCTATGCGCCGCCAGAGATCATAGCCGGATTGTCCTGGCACACCATCATTGCGGTGACAGACTTTGCCTTATTGGCCTACTTCCTTTATATTGGCATCATCCTGCGTAGCCCCGGCACGGTGGTGCTAGCCGTGCTGCAGGTAGTGGCCCTTAGTTATGTGGAGATGAGCCTTGAAAATACGGAAACGCCCGCCTTTGCCATGGACAGTCTCTCATTCCTTTTCACTCTGCTGGTAGCCTTTGTCGGTTCATTGATCGTGATCTACGCCGTGCCATACCTTGACCGCTACAATAGTCTCCCCGGCGAAACGAAAGTGCGGCCGCAAACGTTCTTTTTCTACCTACTGGCTTTTCTCGGAGTTATGAATGGTTTGGTACTCAGCGATAATCTGTTGTGGGTGTTCTTTTTCTGGGAAACCACCACGCTCTTTTCTTTTTTGTTGATCAATTCCACTCGCACAGCACTGGCGGGAAAAAACGCCTTGCGTGCTCTTTGGATGAACCTGCTGGGCGGGTTGGCATTTGCGATGGCGTTGGTCTTCTGCGCAGTCGCCGGCGTGCCCCTTTCCCTGCGTGCCCTGCTTGTTGCGGAATCAATACCTCTTTTCCCACTAGCGCTGCTGATTTTAGCGGCTTTCACCAAGGCGGCGCAAATGCCGTTCCAAAGCTGGTTGGTCGGCGCCATGGTGGCACCAACGCCAGTGTCGGCGCTTTTGCACTCCAGCACCATGGTGAAAGCAGCCGTCTATTTGGTGATCCGTCTGGCGCCGATGGTCTCCGGGACTACTGTAGGTCTGTTGACTGCTGTCGCGGCGTCCTTTACATTTGCCATCACTGCCGGGCTCGCCATCAGCCAGCCGAATGCCAAAAAGGTGCTGGCTTATTCGACGATCGGCAACATGGGCATGATCATCAGCGCTGCTGCCATGGGAACCCCGTTGGCGATTGCGGCGGCTTTGGTTCTGACGGTCTTCCATGCGGTGTCAAAAGCTTTGCTGTTTCTAGCAGTGGGCAATATCGAATTGGGGATCGGCACAAAGAACATCGAAGAGATGGAAGGCCTATTACGCAAAATGCCGCTCACCTGCCTGATTACCGTTTTTGGCATGGTGAGCATGTTGCTGCCGCCGTTTGGCGTTTTGGTTGGTAAATGGTTGGCCATTGAAGCGGTCGCCAGAGAACCGGTGGTGCTTTTGCTGGTGATCTTTGGCAGCGCTTTTTCGGTCGTCTTCTGGGCGAAATGGATTGGGCGTCTGACGAGTATTACCTATCGCAGTGGTACATGGCGAGAGTCGATGCCGGTCTTGGCTGCCATCACGTTGGTGGGGTTGCTGGCCACGACCATTCTGGCCAGTGTTGGTTTGGCGCCATTGTTCAAAAATTTGTTGGCTCCTTTTGTGC
>DUQP01000024.1 GCA_012837735.1 Bacillota bacterium | reverse complement strand
CTATGCCTATCGTGATCCTCGATCACTTGGCCCCTCATATTGCTGACCTTTTCAACCTCAGCCAAATACCTTGGGACCACTCACCGCGTAATATCAAGAAATTGAACGAAACTCTGGCCTATTACAACCCTATTGGGCAGCCTGGAGCCTGCTGGCCAGACGATCCGTTTGGCATGACATCAACAGCAAATCATGCAGACCCCGCGACCGACGTTTATCCGCAGGCAGGACTCCGATTTTTTGAAACCCACACTTCTGGTAACAACGAATAGCCCTCACATTCGAACAATAAACCCGTAAGTATACTTCCTTGATGCCAAAACGTTCCCAGGCTAACTGCAGGGCACCAACAATTGCATCCGTCCCAAAACCCAAACCCCAATAGGCCTTGTTACCGATACAAATGCACAATTCGGCCCGCTTGTTACGCCAGTCTATTTGTTTCAATTCCAAATCACCGATGAACTCCCCCGTGTCGGTCTCAATCGCAAGCACCACCCGCCGCCGGTCCCGCCGCACACTTTCAAACCAAACGCCGGATTGGGAGTCGGCTATTCCTTTTTTCCCTATGTATGCTTGGATCTCCTCATCATCATCCCATTCCATCATCTTATCCAAATCTGCGCGCCGGAGCGGTCTTAACCGGGTTTTTTGTCCTTGCGCGTACAACACATCATCCCCTTTGATGGCACCACATTTTGCCAGCGGGTTTATTGCACACCTGTTAATGCAATGCGATTCGACGGACCGATTACCGTTCCTTTATGCAAAAACAACCACCCGGGCGCATCAAGCCAATGTTCCCTGGGTTTATGGTATACTGATGCTTGTTGGAGGGAAGAACCATGAAGTTATTTCCGCAGCAAGAAAGCACTCGCACACTCACCCGTTGGCAAGCTGACGGCCTATTACTGCTGGTAGCTCTTTTCTGGGGAGCCACATTCGCCCTGATTAAACAAGCCGTGGCGACCATAGCCCCGTTCTCTTTCCTGGGCATGCGCTTTTTATTGGCTTTTGTAATTGTAATTGCCTTGTATCCGCGCCGGCTATGTCGACACTGGCGTCCGACGTTGAAAGCGGGACTAGCTACCGGCACAGTGCTATTTGCCGGCTTCGCCTTGCAAACGGTTGGGCTGCTGTATTCCACGGCCGCCAAGGCGGCCTTTATCACCGGTTTGGCCGTGGTGTTCGTACCGTTACTCGCCTTCTTGCTGCAGCGCCGCCTGCCGCACCCCGGTGCCGTCTGCGGCATCCTGCTGGCCACGAGCGGGCTTGGCCTGCTCAGCTTCAGCGGCACTGCCGAGGACTTAGCATCGGGAGCGCTGGGTGGTGATTTCTTGCTCGTCCTTTGTGCCGTGGCTTTTGCTTTACAGGTAATCATGGTAGACCATCACGCCCGCCGTTGTGACCCGATAGCGTTGGGGATCATCCAGATCGGTACTGTGGCCGGATTGGGATTGGTCTGCGCTTTCCTTTGGGAACTATCTCCAGGACCGCAGGTGCTTCACCCCCAGGTCATGACCGCCATCCTGTTTACAGCCATCTTCGCCACATCTGTCGCATTCCTGCTGCAAAGTGGTGCGCAACGCTTCACTACCCACACGGATGCAGCTCTGGTTTTGACCATGGAACCGGTGTTTGGAGCATTGTGTGCCTACCTTTTGCTTGGTGAAACCCTTACCATGGTGGGGTGGGCAGGTGCCGGCCTGATTGCCCTGGGCATGGTCCTATCAGAGTTGGCCCGAAATCATTACCAGAATCGTACAGAAGCCCTGCGGGAGGATTCACTTTCCCAACAGTAGAATAGATATGGCTTAGGAGAACAGGCACTATTAATCAAACTAACGCATTATCCCGTACCTGCCCGAGATGGCAGGTCGTGGGTTATAGGGGAGGTGCAGGACGATGGCCAAGGAGGGTAAAGGGAACCTGAGCGGCAGAGCATACCCGCTGCTGCCACTCCGTGGAGTGTTGGTCTTTCCCCACATCGTCGTCCCCCTCGAGGTCGGGCGCGACAAATCAATTAGCGCACTCGATGAGGCGATGCAGAAAGATCGAATCTTGGTCCTCGCAACACAGAAAGAATCGAAACAAGACGACCCGTCACCAGAAGACCTTTTTGACATGGGCACCCTGGTTCAAATCAAACAGGTAGTAAAGTTGCCCGGCGGCACCGTAAAGGTAGTGGTGGAAGGATTGGAACGGGCCCGCATTGAGGAATACTTGCAAAGTGAACCTCACTTCTGCGTGCGGGTTAGACCCCTGCTTGAAGATGAGCTGCCCCAGACACAAGAGGTGGAAGCCTTGATGCGGAGCGTGGTCAATCGCTTCGAACAGTATGTGCGAATGAGCAAAAAACATCAGGCTGAAGCGCTCGTGGGTTTGGTCGGGATTGATAACCCCGGCCGTTTAGCGGACACGATTGCCTCTCAGCTCCCCATCAGATTGGAAGAAAAGCAAGAGATCCTTAGCCTGGGCGAGCCTTTCCGGCGGCTGGAAAAGGTCAACAACATCCTTCACCGCGAAATGGAATTGTTGGAGCTCGAGAAACGGATTAACAATCGGGTGCGCAAACAGATCGAAAAATCCCAGCGCGAATATTTCCTGCGCGAGCAAATGAAAGCCATCCAAAATGAACTCGGTGATGGCGAAGATCAGGTATCGGAGATAGATGAATACCGGGAAAAGATCAAACAATGCGGTATGCCGGAAGAAGCAGCTCAAAAAGCCATGCGCGAGGTAGACCGCCTGCAGAAAATGCCGACTATGTCCGCTGAAGCGGTTGTGGTGCGCACTTACCTGGACTGGATGGTCAGCTTGCCCTGGCAGGTGGAGACAGAAGACCACCTGGACATTGAACGAGCTGAGACCATCTTGGATGAGGATCACTATGGATTAACCAAAGTCAAGGAGCGGATCAGCGAATATTTAGCGGTCCGCAAGCTGGCCAAAAACATGAAGGGTCCGATTCTGTGTCTGGTAGGTCCCCCTGGCGTCGGCAAGACGTCGCTCGCCAAGTCGATTGCGCGGGCCCTGGAACGTCGTTTTGTACGGGTATCGCTCGGTGGGATGCGGGACGAGGCCGAAATCAGAGGACATCGCCGCACATACGTCGGCGCCCTGCCCGGCAGGATCATCCAGGGCATCCGGCAGGCCGGTTCACGAAACCCGGTTTTTCTGTTAGACGAAATCGATAAATTGACCTCCGATTTCCGCGGCGACCCGGCAGCAGCCCTGTTGGAGGTCTTAGATCCGGAGCAAAACCATAATTTCAGTGACCATTACATCGAGACGCCGTTTGATTTGTCCAATGTGATGTTCATCACCACCGCCAACTCCCATTACAATATTCCCCGCCCGCTCCTGGATCGGATGGAGGTCATCCACATCTCCAGCTACACGGAAGAGGAGAAGGTGGAAATCGGCAAACGGCATTTGGTGCCCAAACAGTTGCAGGCCCACGGATTGCAGGCCCAAAGGGTGCGGATTTCAGAAAAAACCATTCGGGAAATCGTGCGACGCTATACCCGGGAAGCAGGAGTCCGGAACCTGGAGCGAGAGCTGGCGGCCATCTGCCGCAAAGCGGCCCGGGAAATCGCTTCCAATCCGGAACAAACGGTACGGGCAACCGTTCAAAATCTGCCCCGTTTCTTAGGAGTGCCGCGCTACCGCTACGGCCTGGCCGAAAAGGAAAGCGAAGTGGGAGTCGCGACGGGGCTATCATGGACGGAAAACGGCGGTGACTTGCTTCCGATTGAGGTCAGTTTGATGAAGGGAAGCGGTAAACTGATCCTGACCGGGAAATTGGGCGAAGTGATGCAGGAATCAGCACAGGCCAGTCTGAGCTATATCCGTTCCCGGGCCACCCGTTTTGGGATCGATGAGGAATTTTACGAGAAAATGGACATCCACGTCCATGTGCCGGAAGGCGCCATCCCTAAGGACGGCCCCTCAGCCGGGATCACGATGGTGACAGCGATCTTCTCCGCTTTGACGAATCGACCGGTCCGGCATGATGTGGCGATGACGGGTGAAGTAACACTGCGCGGTCGCATCTTGCCGATTGGCGGCCTAAAAGAGAAGGTGTTGGCCGCTCACCGGGCTGGCATTCAGGTGGTTATCCTTCCGGAAGAGAATCATAAAGACCTAGAAGACATCCCTAATTCAGTCAAGCGCCGATTGCAGTTTGTGCTGGTTAACAACATCGACGAGGTATTAGAAAATGCTTTGGCAGAACCACTGCCGTTTGCACACGGTTTTCACCCCACAGCCAGCCAGACCTCAGTAACGGAGCGCATGATCTCTTAAACCACAAGCGGTGGCAGGGACACTTGCGGCAACAGCAAGCCGTCCCTGCCTTTCCTTTTCATATTCCGCCTGTGGACCTGCCAAAACAGCTAGTCCAATCACTTCTTTGACACTATGCACTGGGAAAACCTCTATCCCCTCCTGGTTCCGGAACATCTCCTGCCAATTCTCCGCTGGGATCAAAACGCGTTGCGCACCCGCCTGCTGAGCAGCAGCTATTTTTACCACCACACCTCCCACCGGCCGCACCCGTCCACGCACCGATACCTCACCAGTCATGGCAACTAGATGATCGACAGGCTGGCCGGTAATAGCAGAATAAACAGCCGTCGCCATCGCGATCCCTGCGGATGGCCCATCGACAGGCACGCCACCAGGAATATTGATATGTAGATCATATTTCTCCGGCTCCAACTGGAACTGACTGCGCAAAACCGTGATTACATTCTCCACCGAGCCGCGCGCGCTTCCTTGACGCCGCACCTTGTGGCTCGGGCCGCCCATTTCTTCCTCTTCTATAACTCCCGTCACGACGACCCGGCCTTCCCGATGTGTCTTTGTAGCCTCGGCCTCCACCTCGATCAGCATACCGGTGTTTGGACCTGTGACGGCCAAACCATTTACGCAACCCACCTGCGGACTATCCCCGACCCGCCGTTCCGGTCGCGGTTGATACTGGCCACTGTTGGCAACCCATTCCATATCCACGGCCACAATTGCGGCCCGTCCATCGGTTATCACCAGGCCGGCCGCCATTTGAACCATATTCACGGCCTCCCGCCCGTTAGTGGCAAACCGCTGTACCACTTCCAAAGCCGCCTCTTCTATCTCGACCCCGATTTTGGCGGCCGCATTGGCGGCAATTACCCGCACCTCCTCCGGTTGCAGGGAACGAAAGAATATTTCTACACAGCGGGAACGAATGGCTGGCGATATCTCCTGCGGCATGCGCGTGGTGGCTCCCACCAAACGAAAGTCGGCTGGCAAACCATGTTTGAAAACCTCATGGATGTGATTTGGGACACTGGTATCTTCAGGAGAATAATAAGCGCTCTCAAGGAACACCTTGCGGTCTTCCAACACTTTCAAAAGCTTGTTCAACTGCACCGGGTGCAATTCGCCGATCTCATCCAGAAAGAGCATCCCGCCGTGTGCCTTTGTCACCGCCCCGGGCTTCGGTTGCGGAATGCCGGCAATGCCAAGCGGCCCGGCCCCTTGATAAATCGGGTCGTGTACCGAGCCGATTAAGGGATCGGCAATCCCGCGCTCATCAAAGCGGGCCGCCGTAGCGTCCACTTCCACAAATGATGCTTGGTCCTGAAACGGAGAAAGCGGGTTCTTTTTGGCTTCTTCCAAAACCAAACGCGCTGCCGCCGTCTTGCCGACCCCCGGTGGCCCGTAGATAATCACATGTTGGGGATTCGGTCCACACAAAACAGCGCGCAGACTCTTCAATCCCTCGCCTTGGCCGATTATCTCCGAAAATGTGGTCGGGCGGGTTTTCTCTGCTAAAGGGGTTGTTAAGCTGATCTGGCGCAGGCGATGCAGCCTTTCTGTTTCTTTTTTGGCTTCTCTGTCTAAGGCGGATTTATTCGCTTGCTGGGACCGGAGTAGATTAAGAAAATACATGCCAATCACGATGGCAAAGAAAAACTGCACAAAAGCCAAGATGCTGCCCGAAAAATCCATTCGGGGCCTTCACCTCCGCCCTTGATCCTGAATTTATTATGCCACTGGACAGGCAGGTTCATGTGGGCAGGGCAGGCCCCTAAAAAAAAACGGCCGGGCGGGTTATCCGCCCGGCCATTCGTTTTCCGTTAGGCTGTTTCTTCCTTGCGCTCCGACTCACTTTCCACTGAAACCAGCAGCGGTTGCTCGCCTTTTGTGACCACCTCTTCAGTAACCACACAGCGGGCCACATCACCGCGCGATGGGATATCATACATTACATCCAGCATGATATCCTCCAAAATGGAACGCAGACCGCGGGCACCGGTTTTCCTCTGCAAAGCTTGTTCAGCAATCGCCCGGATGGCACCATCCTTGAATTCCAAATCTATCCCATCAAGATCAAACATCTTCTTGAACTGCTTGACCAGGGCGTTGCGCGGCTCCAACAAAATCCGCTCCAGAGCCTCTTGGTCCAAAGCATCCAAGGAAACAATCACAGGCACCCGCCCAACGAATTCCGGAATCAACCCGAACTTGAGCAGATCCTCCGGCTGGATCTTGGCCAGGATCTCACCGATGGAAAGATCTTGACGACCACGGATCTCCGCCCCAAAACCAATCGCCTTTTCGCCAATCCGGTTTTGGATGATGCGCTCAATCCCGTCAAATGCGCCTCCGCAAATGAAGAGAATGTTTGTGGTATCGATCTGAATGAATTCCTGGTGGGGGTGCTTGCGCCCTCCTTGCGGTGGCACACTCGCCACCGTTCCTTCCAGGATTTTCAACAATGCCTGTTGGACACCCTCCCCAGAGACATCGCGGGTGATGGAAGGGTTCTCCGATTTGCGCGCGATCTTATCCACTTCATCGATGTAAACGATGCCTTTTTCTGCTTTCTCGATGTCGTAATCAGCAGCCTGGATTAGCTTCAACAGGATATTCTCCACATCCTCACCGACATAACCCGCCTCCGTCAAAGAGGTGGCATCGGCGATGGCAAACGGTACATTCAAGATCCGCGCCAGCGTTTGCGCCAACAGCGTCTTGCCGCACCCGGTGGGCCCAAGCATGATGATATTGCTCTTTTGCAGCTCGATATCATCCACCTTGGCGCCGACGTTCACCCGCTTATAGTGGTTATACACGGCTACAGACAAAATCTTCTTAGCGCGCTCCTGGCCAATCACATACTGATCTAGGATCTCTTTGATTTCACGCGGTTTCGGGATATCTTTCAGCTCGAACTCTACGTCTTCGTTCAATTCCTCTTCGATGATCTCATTGCAGAGCTCGATGCATTCGTCACAAATATATACACCGGGACCCGCTACCAGGCGTTTAACCTGGTCCTGGAACTTCCCGCAAAAAGAGCATTTCAATTGGCCCTTTTCATCGGTAAATTTAAACATTGCGGTCCCACTCCTTCCTTGCTACTTCGCTTTCTTTTGTGGGCCTTCACGCGGCTTAAGGATGTCATCGATCAGGCCATATTCTTTGGCCTCTTCCGGCGACATGAAAAAGTCGCGGTCAGTGTCCTTTTCAATCCGTTCCAGCGGCTGCCCAGTGTGAAAGGCCAGGATTTCGTTGGCAATTTCCTTTAATTTTAGTATTTCCTTGGCATAAATCTGAACATCCGCCGCTCGCCCTTGCGTACCGCCGGCGGGCTGATGGATCATGATGCGGGAATGCGGCAAGGCAAACCGTTTTCCCTTTGCCCCCCCGGCCAAAAGAATCGCGCCCATGCTGGCTGCCAACCCGACACAGATCGTGGACACATCACAGCGAATATGGTTCATAGTATCGTAAATACCAAGCCCAGCATCCACGGATCCACCAGGTGAATTGATATAAAGATGGATATCCTTGTCGGGATCCTCACTTTCCAAGAACAGCATCTGGGCAATGACGAGGTTTGCAACGGTATCGTCCACCGTCGTGCCAAGAAAAATAATCCTGTCCTTGAGCAGGCGCGAATAAATATCGTAGGCCCTTTCTCCTCTGCTGGTCTGTTCAACGACCATTGGAACTAGAAAGCTCATTTTCCCCGTCCCCCCTCTGGCGCTATTCCTCTTTCTTGTTTGCACCCAATTCTTCCAGCCAGCGCCAGGCAGCATCGCGTTGCAAGGCTATTCTGATCTCGCTCAGCTCGCCGCTCTCTGCCAGCATCTTACGCGCTTGGGCAACCGGTTGCCCCAATGCCCTGGCATAGTATGCAACTTCCGCCTCAACGGCTTCCTCCGCTACTTCCAAATTCTCCTGCTTCGCGATTGCTTCCAAAATCAATTCCCGCCTGACGTCCTTTTCCGCCCGGGGGCGGAACTGCTCACGCAAGTCAGCCAAGCTTTGCTCAGTGCGCTCCAAGAACTCCTGGAAGGCTTCTTGATTGACAAAACTATTTGCGACCCGGTTGATCATACGATTTTCCTGTTGTTCCAGCAACTTACTCGGTACAGAAAACTCAACCTCTTGCTCGATTCGCTCCAATACCGATTCCGCAAATTTGGCTTTAGCCTGAGCAAACGCCGTTTCCTTAAGCCTATTCTCGATATCATTTCGCAATTCCTGCACCGAGGCAAACTCACCAACAGTAGCGGCAAATCCGTCATCCACTGCCGGGAGCTCCTTCTCTTTGATTTCCTTTACCTTAATCTGGTAAGTGACCTCGTTCTCCTCGACGTCTTCGGCTTCCCCTTCTGATTTAGGCACTGAAAGGGTGAATTCTTTTTCTTCCCCTGTGCGCAAGCCAACTATCTGTTCCTCAAATTCCGGGAACACTCCAGAACCCAACATAAGGGGCACATTCTCTCTCCTCTGCGGCTCACCATCAGCAGTTTGGGCGCTATAATCGATAATCACCTGGTGACCTTGTGCGGCAGGAGTGTCCTCCGGCACGCTGCGCAACACAGCATGCTGTTCTTGCAATCTTTGCAAGGCCTGTTCCACATCTTCATCGCTTACCGACGCCTGTTCCATTTCGATATCATAAGCACGAAAATCGGGCAGATTAATTTCTGGCTTTACTTCTACGATGGCTTTAAACCGGAACGATTCATTCGGTTGAAGGTCTGAAACATCAAACTCTACGTCCACCGGCTCGATGGCGGCCTCTTGCACCGCCTCTTGGAAGGCTTCCGGCAATAGCTCCTGCTGAGCCTCCTGGCAGAGGACTTCCAGCCCAATGTAGCGCTCCAGAAGCGCCCGGGGAGCTTTCCCCTTGCGGAATCCCGGCAGAGTCACGCGCCGCCTCGTATCTACCAATACGTTTGCGATCGCAGACTCCACGCGCTCTGCTTCGACCTCCACCGTTAGGGCGACCTTGTTGCCGTCTATCCTCTCCACATCAACTTTCATTTATGCTCCTCCTCACCGGTGGCCGGACTAGCGCAAGCCAGTCCCATAGTTTGTCTTGTGCCACAAAAACTAAGTGCGGGCAAGATTCCGCCCACAAGCCATTTTATTATAACACAACATTTTTTGGCTATTCAACCAGGAGATGATGAACACAAAAATGACCCCCAACCAGGGGTCATGAACCTGGTGCGAGGGAGGGGGGTCGAACCCCTATGCCCCAGGGGCACAGGATCCTAAATCCTGCGCGTCTGCCAATTCCGCCACCCTCGCAAGAAAAAAATTCCTGGTGGGCCATGATGGACTCGAACCATCGACACCCCGCTTAAAAGGCGGGTGCTCTGCCAACTGAGCTAATGGCCCCCAGTAAACTTTATCGGATTGGGGTGAATGACGGGACTTGAACCCGCGACCTCCAGGGCCACAACCTGGCGCTCTAACCAGCTGAGCTACATCCACCACTTAAATACTCCTGGCGCGCCTGGCAGGAATCGAACCTGCGACCAACGGATTAGAAGTCCGTTGCTCTATCCGCTGAGCTACAGGCGCTCAAAAAACGCGCTGCTAACAACAGCATAGCCATTATAGCATGGAAGTCGTTCATACTCAAGCGGCATCAGGAATGCCCAATGACGAAACCTTCACGGAAACGAAAAAGTCGTCCCACTGACATTGGGGCAGAATTTTTCCTTAAACGCTGCCCGCATTTGTCGTTCTGCTTTTTCGCCCGTGCAGTGTGATGCCGCCAGCAGCTCCACGCCCAAGTCCCGCAAATCAGCGATGGTGTTATTGATCCGTGCCGCGTCAGCCGATACGAGGTGTGTACCGCCGATCAGCGCGAAAATGCGGTTTTCACCAAAAACCCGGGCCGCATGACGTGCAATGTTCACTACGCCGCAGTGTGAACACCCCACCAACAACACTACCCCCTGCTTTGTCCGCAATACCAATGCCAATTCATCTTGAAAGTCTTCCGCCACCAACTGGCCATTTTGCTCAATCATAAATGGGTCTGTCACAACTTCATAATCTGTGCTGCGGGGAATGTTAGTGATGATAAACACATTCGACCCGAGGTCGATCACATCATCTGTGACAGATACGATCTGCAAGCCGCGCGCCTGTAGCTCCTGGCGAGTGAAGTTCATACCAATATATTTGTGCTCGCCCCTGAAGTGGCCGGCAAAGAAATTGACCGGAACATATATCCGCTCCGGACGGGCCTTTTCCAGTACCGTCGACAAACCATTGGTATGATCATAGTGACCGTGGCTGAATATGATCGCCCTGGTGTGGGCAAGATCCACACCCAATCTTTGGGCGTTTTGCACCAGGATTCCCGATTGCCCAGTGTCAAAAAGGAGCGGTCGTTCTCCCTGTACTTCCACCCAAAAGGCGATCCCATGCTCCCCACCCAACTCCCCTGCCCCGCGGTTTTCCACCAGGGTCGTGACCCTCATTATTCACTCCTCCCTTGGCTGATGCGGCGTTTCGTTTAAAAAAGACAAAAAAATGGAGCGGGTGATGGGAATCGAACCCACACCTCAGGCTTGGAAGGCCCGGACTCTACCATTGAGCTACACCCGCAACAATTTCTTATGAAATTAATGGTCGGAGCGCCGGGATTTGAACCCGGGACCTCCACGTCCCAAGCGTGGCGCGCTACCAAACTGCGCTACGCCCCGAACTTTGTTAGCCAAGTAATTATAGCGCAAAAAAAGCAATCGGTCAAAATCAATTATGAAGTGTAATTAAACGCGCCGTCGCGTGATGTGGAGCAATATTCAACACAGCACAGCCAGGTTGTGAGCCACCGCGTGGCAAAGCTGGACTGCCCGGATTTAAAAATAAAATGCCATCTTCTTGAAAAGCCAGCGGGATGTGTGTATGACCAAACACCACTATTTGGGCGTTATGGAGTTTTGCCAATTGTTTCAAGCCTGACCAACCATTTTTCACTCCAACTTGATGACCATGCACCAGCAGTATTCGCCAATCTGCCAACTGCAACAATTCTTTCCGCAGGCCAGGAATATCACCATCGCAGTTGCCAATCACTGCCACTACCCGGTTCACCCCAAAGGCCGTTAAACCCTGCACATCTTCCCAGTAATCACCTGCATGCAGGACAAGATCCGTTTCACCCAGGCCATGCATGGCAGCTTGCAAAGCGGCATTATCCCGGTGCGTATCACTAAGCACACCCACCCGCCAACTTTCGTTACTTGCGCTTTTCGGCCGGGCATGAAGCTGCGCAGCCGGAAGCCTCCAACCGGCCCGGAGAGCCTCTCCCACCAATTTCCGCAATTCCTGTAACGCTACTCCCCGATGACTGACGGCACTTTTTGCCGCGCGATCCATTTCGGCAAAACTCAATCCGGCCGGAGGATAAAAGAACACCGGGTCGTAGCCAAACCCGCCTTTCCCGCGTGGTGCCGTTAATATTTCCCCATAGACCTGCCCTTGCGCCAGCCACACAACCCCGCTCGGATCAGCTAATGCCAAGTGGCAATGAAAATAGGCGGAACGCTCTGACAACCCGCGCATTTCCTCCAGCAGCAACCGCACATTGTCGGCATCTTGGGCGTCCGGTCCGGCAAACCGGGCAGAATGAATGCCGGGGCGGCCATGCAATGCTGTCACTACTAAACCTGAGTCATCAGCAAGCGCCAGACAGCCTGTCCGGCGCGCCGCTAAAGCAGCCTTGGCAAGCGCATTTTCGGCAAAGGTGCTGCCTGGTTCCAATAAATCATCCCCCAGACCCCCAACCAGCTCTCGAAAGGGCCGCACTCTAACCGGCAAATCCTTCAACAGTTCCTTTATCTCGGCCACTTTACCTGGGTTGCTCGTGGCCAACACCAACACATTTTCCACTACCCGGACACCACCCAATCGGCGATATCGCTTAAGGCTGCCCGCTGGAGCGCAATCAAGTCCTGCACACCCTTTTGGGCCAATGCTAATAAAGAGCTCATTTCAGCGACAGAAAACGGTTCTTGTTCTCCTGTCCCCTGGATTTCCACCAATCTGCCACTGCCGCTGATGACCGCATTCATATCCACTTTTGCCTGACTGTCCTCAGCGAAGGACAGATCCAGCAACGGTTCCCCTTCCACCACCCCGACACTGGTGGCTGCCACCCAATCCTGCAGTGGACTCTTGATTAGCAAACCTTGCTTTTTTAAATAATACAGGGCATCAGCCAAAGCCACAAATGAACCGGTGATAGCTGCTGTCCTGGTGCCCCCGTCGGCTTGCAGGACATCACAGTCAAACCACACTGTCCGTTCGCCCAAAGCCGGCAGATTAACCACTGAGCGCAATGAGCGACCAATCAAGCGCTGGATTTCCAATGTGCGGCCGTCCAGCCGCCCTTTAGCGGCTTCGCGAATGTTGCGGCTCTTCGTGGCTCTGGGCAGCATACCGTATTCAGCAGTTACCCAACCCTGTCCCGATCCTTTCAAAAACGGCGGCACTTTTTCTTCAACACTAGCCGTACAAAGCACATGCGTATCGCCGGTTTTGATTAAGACAGAACCCTCTGCCCATTTGTTGACATGACGCCGGATCTCCACCGGCCGCAACTCATCCGGCCTTCTTCCGTCTGGACGTGGCATCAACATCACCCTTCGCTTTTTTTCCCTACTAGGCCATTTACCAACAGATTGAACGCCGCTTCCTCATTTAGTGAGGCCAGTAACCCGGCCGCTGCCAGCAAATACCCCTTGTCTAACCGTAATTCCGCGTTACGTGGTGCCAAAACAGACTCGTCATGGCAGTGACACGCGCTGCGCAGGATCGCTGGGCCCAATAGGCTATGGGCCAGCACTCCCCCCGTACCGATGACCAGCGATACTCCCGTGAGGTCTTTACCCGTTTGCACCATTCGCCCTCCGGCCGGGGTGGGGTGGACGTAGCGACGCCCGACATGGCGCCGGAGAGCAGTAGTGGCTGCGGCAGCCGCCAGAGCGGCATCGCACAGCAATTCCGGGCAATCCGTCCTGAGAAAAGCGGGATCGTTCTCCCGCTGCGCAACTCTGGGCGGGAAATCGGTTAATGGCCATTCCGGTGCCAATGTGTGGGCCAGCTTTGCCAAAGCCTCGCCGCCCATAGCTGACAACACACCACCGGCACTGCTACGCACTCCCAGGTCACCTTCTACATTCCGCTTGCGAAACGGTTCTGGCAATCCCCTCCTGATCACCCCACTGGCGGTGGGATGTTCCTCAGCAACAGAATGCACATCGGTAGTGGCGCCGCCTACATCGATCGCCAGCACACCAGCCTGGCTCCGTTCCGCCAGGAGCGTCACCGCCTGCAAAACAGCCGCCGGAGTGGGTATAATGGGAGCCGCCAAATCATTTTGCAATTCCGCCATCCCCTTGGCGACTACGATACGGGCGGAAAAGATGTCGCGCACCGCTTTGCGGGCCGGTTCTACGTTCAAGCATCCCAACGAGGGCATCACATTCTCAGTTACCGTGACCTCGATACCAGCCTGGCGCAAAATCACACCGGCTTGCCGAGCAACCACTCTGTTGCCGGCCACAATCACCGGGCATGCAAGTTTGGCTCCCGCCAGGCGGCGGGCATTGGCCAACAAAACCCGTTCATTCCCGCCGTCCGTGCCCCCGGCCAACAGTAACAGGTCCGGTTGCCAGGAGATAATCTGAGCAATGCTCACATCGTCCAAGAGGTATGACAATGTTCCCACTACCCTGGCACCGGCCCCTAAAGCAGCCTGTTTCGCGGCCTCCGCCGTCAGGTCCGGCACCAACCCCACAGCCACCATGCGCAAGCCACCAGCGGCACTGCTGCATGCCAGGAACGGCATTTGACATGGGTTCAGCCCTAACCGCGCGAACAAACTCCGGCAAGCGTGGGCCACGCCCTCCTGAACGCCTTGCCGAACAGTAGTGGGAACCTGACAACGACCTAGGCAGACCGCCTGCCGCACATCGACCACCAACACTTTAGTGAAAGTGCTGCCGATGTCTATCAGGGTCACCAGGTCTCTCATCACGCCCGCAAATCCTCCAATTCTGCCAGAGAAACGGCCATCACGTCCCGGGCATCAACGCCGCACACAGTCTTGGCAAAACTGCGGAAAGAAGCCGGATCTCCGCTCGTGAAAAATTGATAACCATCATAAGAGGGCATCCTATCATCTGCCACCTGACCCCGGCTAAGCATGTCCCGCACCATTTGTACTACCCGTTGAGACGGGTCCACCAACTTGATCCCTGGCCGCAAGTGATGGCCGATCACGCCCTCCAGGAGCGGATAATGCGTACAACCCAAAATCAGGGTATCGCTCTCCGAATCGTTAATCGCCTGCAAATAAGCGGCGGCCACTCTCTCCGCTTCCGGTCCGCTCGTGATCCCGTTTTCCACCAGCGGTACAAACCGCGGGCAAGCTTGTTCCATGACACTGGCCTGAGGTGATAGCTTCTGTACTGCGCGGCGATAACCACCGCTCCGAACAGTTGCTTCCGTGGCGATCACGGCCAGTCGGCCGTTACGCGTCTTTTCCAAGGCAGCCTCCACCCCGGGGGCAATCACTCCCAAAATGGGTATTGGGCAGCGCCCGCGTGCAGTCTGAAGTGCCATGGCCGTCGAGGTATTACACGCCATGATGACCAGTTCCGCACCGCGCCGGCTAAGAAATTCCACCAGCTGCAGGGCGAAGTCCCGCACTTCCTCCGGCGAACGCGCTCCGTAGGGACAGCGCGCCGTATCCCCGAAATACAACACTTGCTCCTGTGGCAGGCAGCGCGCGATCTCCCGAACTACCGTCAGTCCGCCCAAACCGGAGTCGAAAACCCCAAGTACCGCCATGCGTTCACCTCACCTCATGACCGTATTCCGCGTATACCCTGCTATTTACCCTTGCGCATCGGGAAAACTCCACCGCGCGTGCGCTTTGTATCCAGCACCGTGACAAAGGCCTCGGCATCTTGCGCATCAATCACTGCCATGACAGCCGCTAACGCCCGCCGGGGAATTGAGATTAACAATATATGGCGTTGCCCCTCCCGGCCCTCGCCGGTGAGAACGGTCACCCCATAACCCTTATCACGCAGGCTTTCCGCCAGTCGCTCCCCATCAGCCGCATGGGGTATGACCTGAACGGTGAGCTGCCCGAAAGCCAACTTTTCCTCTACGAATCCGCCCATAAAATTCCCGGTCGAAAAACCCATGGCATAGACCACCAGAGCAATGGGGTTGCTCAAAGAGTTCACCACTAAGCGCAGAGCAATAATATAAATGAGCACCTCCACGAACCCGAGCAGAGCCGCAACCACTCTCCGCCCTCTGACCAACATCAGCGTGCGCACGGTACCGAGACTAACGTCGAAAACACGCGAACCAAAGATGAACAAGTATCCGAATACGATTTCCCAGTCCACAGGCGCCGCCCCTTTCATGTGTAACCATTATAGCCTTTTATCTCGCCTAATTCTATCTTCCCAAACTCGCCTTGACAACTGTAAATTGCCCACAAAATAAAAAAACATGGACCCCCGAGGAAGTCCATGCCACCGCTGCATTTCATTTTCCTTCACAATAGGCGATGATCCCCTTCCACAAAGCCTCAGCTACCCGGCGGCGGAATCCGGGATCGAGCAACAGCCGTTCTTCCTGCGGGTTGCTCAGAAAAGCAACTTCCGCCAAAGCCGCCGGCATCGTCGTTTCTCGCAACACGGCAAAGTTGGCATAGCGTACACCCCGGTCCGGCAGACCCAATTCGCTCACCAGGGACCGGTGGATGGCAGTTGCCAACCGTTTCCCCTCGCTTTTCTCCGGGAAGTAATATGTCTCGGTACCCGCTTTCGAACTGCTGTTAAATGAGTTCGCATGCACCGAAACATAAAGGTCGGCCCCAGCGGCATTTGCCAAGGCAGGGCGGTCCAACAAATCCACAGTGCGATCCCCTTCTCTGATCATAAACACCTCTGCGCCGGAATGCTCCAATAAATCCCGTAGCTGCTCCGCAATATCAATAGTGATGTATTTTTCGTAATGGCCAGAAACACTGATCGCCCCAGGATCTTCACCACCGTGACCGGCATCGATGGCGATTAGCAGCCCGGCCACAGGGGATTCGACCAGCTCCACCAGCAAGGCTCCCTCCTGCTCAAAGGGCACCATCCTGTACCCGACAAAATTCCTCAGGTAGGCAGTAACCTCCACACCCTGAAAACCGTCTCGCTCACCGGCAATTTCCGCCACTTCCACACGTGATACCGGCCCACTACGGATGCGCATGGAATCATTTTTCACCAACGATGAAGCGCCAGGAATCCGCATCACCAAACGTAATGGATCCTCAAGGCAATCCACGCTCGCTGTCACAGGCAATGTGGTATCAAAACGGATGCGCGGCACACCACGCCAATCTTCCACCTTTACTTCTTCTACCTGGGCAGCGAAATAGACCAGTAGCCCATCGTCAGTCTGGCTAACCTGGTAACCCACCGCCTGTTCCATGTCCAGCACAACTCGCACTGTGGCTGGATCAACAGAAAACTGGCTGGCCCTGACGGACACCAGTCGGGAGCTGCCAATGTCAATTTTGGTCGGCATTTTTGCTCCTGCAAAGACATTTTCAATGTCTATCACGATGCGATCCGGATTCGACAATGTGAAGGATTGGCAAGACACCGGTCCACTCGTGTGGATCTTAATCAGCTCCACCTTGCCTTTCCCACCTTGGTACGTGATATCGGTTACCTGGTGTTTAAACTCCACCCGGATCTGTTGATGACCACGCACCACATTATACTGCACCGTATCCGGCAGTTCCACTGCCACACAGGCCCGGTTCGGGCTTTTGCTTTCCATGAAGGTTCGCACAGTGCCGAAACTCGTTGGCAGAATGTCAAAGGGGATATCCAACCGTGCCGGTTGCAAATGCAACACTAAACGAGTTGGATCATCACCATTGCCAGGAACCAACTCATCAGCACAACCGACCTGACCGGTCACGTCCAGCACCAATACGCTTTTGCCCTCTCTCTCTTCCCAGTGCATGTCCACCAGGGAGTAACTTTCCACCCGCACAGTCCGGGATGCACCATCCCACGCCACCTGGGCCCCAAAAATTTCGGAAACAAACCGCAACGGCACCAGGGTTCGCCCGGAAATAATCCGGGCTGATACATCTAAAGAAATACTCTCTCCGTTCAAAAGCACTTCTCTGCTTCCGACCGTCAAAACGATTTCATTCTCATTATCGAGGATCGTCACGTGGCCTTCGCCATCCCATGAAACGCGGGCACCCAGGTTTTCCGAAACCACCCGCACGGGCACCAGGGTACGACCATCAACCAAAAGTGGCGATACATCCGATTCCACTTGGGCCCGGTTTATTTCCAAAGAAACGTGATCGGCGCCCGCCACGCCAGGAAACAATAGCAAAAAACACAGCAAAGAAAAAACGCCCAGGAGGCCCACCCGTAATCTCATGTCAGCCTCCCCCTCCTTTACAAAGTCTCAATCAACAAATGGGAGTTCGACTTCAAATTACAAGTTCCTGCAAATTATGGCGTTATGTAAATAAATTCCTCCCTTTGTGCCACAAGATTTATTGCACGTCGGCATAAAAAAATCCGGGTGTGGCACCCGGATTTCTCCCAAGATCATAAGCGTCAGGCATAAATAGGACTTGGTTTTGGTGGAGGCGCCGGGATTTGCACCCGGGTCTGACAGTGCGTAAGAAAGGGCTTCTACGAGCGTATCCTTTGCTCAAGTCTCGCCCCGCACGTTCCGCAAAGGCCAGGAACTGTACGGCGCCAGCCCATTTATTTCCCTATCACGCTATGGGCGTTACGGATAGGTATCCTGTTTTTATGACGCCCTTCATCAACCCCACAGGAAGGGGTTAATGGGACGTGGCCACCTTATGCAGCCAGTGCGTAATTCTCGTTGGCACTTAAAAGAGAAGGTTCCAGCGGATTTTCGAGACACTGGTGCTCGGCCCGCTACCCTAACCCCCACTACTGCCATCGATCCTGACTCGCCCCCATATAAAACTATCAAAGTGCTTTGTTGACTATATTATACACGAAAAAAAGCCTGACGTAAAATCATTATATCTGAGCTCGCTCCTTCAAGGCGCGTTCCATCTTTCGTTTCGCATCCCGTTCCGCAATGACATCACGTTTGTCATGAAGCCGTTTGCCCCGCGCCAGGGCCAACTCCACTTTGGCCCGCCCATGCTGATCAAAGTAAATGCGCAATGGCACAAGGGCAAAACCCTTTTCCCGCGCTTTGCCCCCCAAGCGATTGATTTGCCCGCGATGCAAAAGGAGCTTGCGCACGCGATCAGGCTCATGATTGAAGCGGTTCCCCTGCTCATAAGAAGCGATATGGAGTTTATGCAGAAAAATCTCGCCGTTTTCCATCATCGCGTAACTATCGCGCAGATTGGCGCGTCCTTGCCGGAGTGACTTCACCTCCGTACCCTGCAGGACGATCCCGGCCTCCAATGTCTCCAGGATCTCGTAATCATGCCGGGCTTTGCGATTCGATGCAATGGTTTTTTCTGCCCGTTGGCGAGCCACTCGCTATCACCACCCTTAATGGCACAACGCGTCTTTTGACTCCATTGTACACTATTGGGCCATGTTCTGAGATCTTTTTTGTCAATAGTAGGATCTTTCTCAGGCAATCTCGAACCTTCCCCCAAAGCGATGATTTAAGGAGGAGTGCAAATGCCCAAAAGTGACCTATTAGACGCCATTTGGAACATACCGATCGCCGATAGTCATGAACATATCATGAGCATGGCAGAGGTTAAACAGGACCCCGTCAACCTGTTCAAGGTGTTTATGAACTCCTACGCCAGGTTGGACCTGGTGTCTGCCGGAATGCCGCCGCAAGCGCAAGATTTGGATCATGACCCGGAAGCGATGTGGCCAGTATTCGAAAAATATCAACCTTACGTCCTGCAGACATCCTATTACCGCAACATCATCCGGGCTCTGCAGGGTCTATATGGGCTCAAAGAAGACCGCCTGACAGCAGAGAACTGGCGCAGCCTATCCGAACGGGTGACAGCCGCTTACGAGCGGGATGACTGGTATCACCATGTGTTGCGGGAACAGGGAAATGTGCAGGTGTCCTTGCTGGACACATTCTGGAGTGTCGATCAGTTCACATTTGACCCAAGTCTGTTCCGCCCTGTGCTGCGGACAAACCCGCTCATCTTCGGACGGGGCTTTCAGTCTGCTTATCCGAAGGGCCGAGTCGAACATACCAAAGTAGAAGACGTGGCGGCGGCCTTCGATTGTCCATTGGACACATTCGCAGACTATCTGGCAATGATCCGCACTGTCATCAAGCGCTACAAAGAAGCGGGAGCACCAGCGGTGAAAATCGGCACCGCATATGAACGCACCCTGGACTTCCGGCCCGTCCCGGACGATGAGGCAGCTGCTTTGTATGCCAAACAACCAGCGGGCTTGTCGGAGACAGAAAACCGCCGGTTGCAAGATTTTATGGCGCGTTATATCATCACGGTCGCCAGCGAAGAAGGCCTGCCGATCCAAATTCATACAGGCATCTTAGCTCGCAACGCCAATATCTTGCCCAACAGCAACCCGGAACACTTGAATTCGCTGTTCATTGATTTTCCGCAGGCCCGTTTTGTGTTGTTGCATTTTTCCTTCCCGTACGTACGGCAAGCTCTTTCGCTCACAAAGATGTTCCCGCACGTCTACATTGATTTCGTGTGGATGCCGCTTTTGTCCACAACCGCAGCGCGCCAGGCGCTCGCTGAATGCTTGGATTTAGTGCCATTGAACAAAATCATGTGGGGTGGCGACGCTTACCGTGTGGAAGAGGCTTATGGGGCGGCTTGCCTGATGCGAGAAGTGCTGGCAGATGTGCTAACAGATCAGATCGCCCGCGGCATGTGTAATGAGGAGGATGCCTTAGCAATTGCCAAGCGCATCCTTTATCAAAATACAGTGGATTTCTTCCAGATTTAGACCAGGATGAAGTCGATTTGCCGGTCTTCCAAACTGGCACGAGTGACCTGCACCCTTACTGCTTCGCCGTTTTGAAACTGGCGGCCAGTGCGCTCACCGACCAGGGCCAGGCGTGCTTCTTGAAAATGATAGTAGTCATCGTGGAGGGAGCTGACGTGTACTAGCCCCTCCACGGTGTTTTCCAGCCGCACGAAAAACCCAAACGGCACCACCATCGCAATGAGCCCTGTGAAGACTTCACCCAAGCGTTCTTTCATATACTGCACCTTCTTAATTTCCACGCTCTCACGCTCGGCCATACTGGCTGTCAGCTCAGCCTCAGAGCAGGTAAGCGCAATTGCAGGCAAACGGGACTCCCAGAAACTGATCCGCTGTTTCGACATTGTACCCTGCTTGACCAATTCACTCAGGATGCGATGGACGATCAAATCCGGGTACCGCCTGATCGGCGCCGTAAAATGAGTGTAAAAGCGGGTTGCCAAACCAAAATGCCCAATGCATTCTGGCGCATAACGGGCTTTTTGCATCGTGCGCAAAACAACCGTGTTGACCAATTCTTCCTCCCGCCGTCCGCGTGCCCAGTTCAATACAGCCTGGATGTGGCGCGGGTGGATGCGCCGCACCCCGGATAAGCGGTAACCAAAATGCGCTAGGAAAGAACGCAAGTCCTCCCAGTCCGATCCGGATGGTTCCTCATGCACCCGATATAATGAGGGTACTTTAGCCCAGAAAATGTGTTCTGCCACCGTCTGGTTGCAAATTATCATCATTTCCTCAATGATTTGATCCGCTATTGTGCGGACAGCCGGGTAAATCCGCACCGGTCGGCCGTCCTGATCCAACTCCACCTTTTCCTCGGAAAAATCAAACTCCACTGCCCCGCTTTGCAGGCGGTGAGAATGTAAGGCCTCGGCCAACCCGGCGGCCTCCCGGAGCATGGGCAGGATTGCTTGCTTTTCTAATTCAGTCTGCTTGCCCTCCAGCAGATGAGTAACCTGTTGGTAAGTAAGGCGCGCATCGGAACGGATTACAGAACGGCAAAACTCATATTCCCGTCTTTCACCAGCTACCGTAAAGTCCATCCGCACAGAAAAAGCCAATCTATCTTCCCCGGGCTGCAGACTGCAGATACCATTTGATAAACGTTCCGGCAACATCGGCAAAACCCGGTCTACTAGATAAACGCTCGTCCCGCGCCGGGCGGCCTCTTGATCAATCGCCGAACCTTCTGGAACATAATGGCTCACATCCGCGATGTGCACCCACAGGCGCCAACCCTCTGGTAGCCTGGCAACTGAGATCGCATCGTCAAAGTCCCGGGCATCGGCACCGTCAATGGTCACTGTCAACAGTTCCCGTAGATCCTTCCGGCCTTTATCGGCAACGGCCGTATCAGGCACACCGGCCGCATCGGCCAGCACACGGCTGGGGAATTTTTCTGCCAAACCATATTTTTTGATCACAACGGCCACATCGACGCCGGGTTCACCAAAGCAGCCGATCCGCTCGACGACTTTACCCTCTGGGCCCCGCCGCATTTGTGGCCACCGGGTCAATTCCGCGACAACCTTTTCCTTGTGTTTCGCCCCGGCACTTTTGCTTTTCGGAATCAGAATGTCATGCCAAATGCGTGATTCATCCGGCACCACATAGTTGGCACCCTGTTCACACTCAAATGTGCCGACCAGGCGTCGGTTGGCCCGTTCCAAAATACGGATTACTTCAGCTTCGCCCTTTTCTCCCGCCCGCGGGCAGCTGTGGATGCGCGCCACCACGCGGTCACCATGCATGGCACCGCCTGTGTGCACAGGGCTCAGGAACAAATCCTCCTGCTCCTCGTCATCCGGGATCAAAAAGGCAAACCCGCGTGGGTTCCCTTGCACCGTCCCCACCGCCAGGTTCATGCGCGCCGGAATACCATAGCGCCCGGCACGCGTTTTTACGAGCAGACCCTGTCGCTCCATGGCCTGCAACATATCCAAGAATTTGCTCATCTGGCTGGCCGAAATGCCACAGGCATCCGCCAGCTCGGCAGCCGTGACGGGTTTCCTGGCTTTTTCCTGAACATATTGCAGCACCGCTTGCCGGTCTTTCTCAGCGCTCGTCAAAATGAAAATCCCCTTTCTGGGGCAATTTACAGGCCCAGGTCCTCCGCAATCCCTTGCATGGCCTCTAAGGCCAAATCTACAAACTGTTCCAGTTCCAAGCCGATCTCACAGCAGGCCAGAATAGTTTCCCTGTTTGCTCCCCGCGCAAATGATTTTTCCCCAAACCGGTTCAATACGAACTGGGAATCAATGGCAGAAAGCCGTTTCTCCTTGCTGATTAACGCTGCCGCCACAATCAAACCGGTAATGGGATCTGTGCAATACAATGCCTTGTCCAGTAAGGAGAGGCGCGGTAGCCCGTGCTGGTGGTTATGGACCTTGACCGCATATACCACCTCCGGCTCCAACCCTTCTGCTGCCAGGATCTCGGCCGCCAGAATGCTGTGCTGATCCGGGTCATTGGCTGTCTGGTCATAATCAATGTCGTGCAACAAACCGACCAGGCCCCACTGTTCTTCATCTGCGTTGAAGTGCCTGGCCAACCGTCTCATGACAGCCTCGGTCGCCAGCATATGCTTGCGCAGGTTCTTGTTCTTGACATGCTGCCGCACCAGTTTCCACGCCGCATCCCTGTCCATTGCCCTACCTCCCCAATTTACTTTTGCAAAAACCGATCGATAGCCCAAAACACCTTTTCCCGCTCCACATCCACCGCCAGCAAGTGGCCCGATTCCTCCATCCATAACAGCTCCTTTTCCTCTGTCCCCAATTCCGCCATGATCTGCTCAGCGCTGTTAATGTCAATGGTGTGATCCTGCTTGCCTTGAATTACTAACGTGGGTCGCTTTACTTGTGGCAACTCTTGCTGCACCACGCGTATCAATTCAAAAAGCTGCAGCGCCGCCAAGCGGGGGAAACAGTCGTAACCGGGCACTTCAAATGGATAGCGGGTCGGTCGGTATGGTTTATCCAAAAATTCGCTTTTGCTTTCCGCAACCATCCGCTCTACCTGCGGACCGGCGGCCACTTGCATGGGCGTGGCCAACAACACCACTTTGCCCTGCCGTGGGGCCGGAGAAACTGACTCCCCGCCACCCTTCTCCGTCTGGATTTGGGCGGCACCATGCGCAAAGCACCCATACTTCGGTACCTTCACCGTTCCCTGCAGGCGATCCTCCTCGGCCGCCAGGTGCAACGCCACCAGCCCACCCATGGAACTACCGATCAGATGTACCGTATCACAAGCCTGGGCCAATTGCTCATAACCCAACCGGGCCGAAAACACCCAGTCTTGCCAGGTTTTTTCATTCAGATGGGCCGGAGACGTGCCGTGGCCGGCCAACCGCACTCCCTCCACTGAATAACCCCTTTGGACCAGCCACTCCCCCAGGGGCCGCATTTCCCCCGGGGTGCCCGTAAAGCCATGAATCAAAAGGCAACCCGTTTTGCCGGCCCGGAAGCTAAAAGGTGCCGGATCTAAACTCATCGTTACCCCTCCTAGCGCAAAAGGCGCCGGAAACCCAGCGCCCTGCCATTTATCTGATGCAAATTGAACCAACTCGGCTTAATGGAAAAGCGGCGCAAAAACCAATGCAACAATGCTCATCAACTTGATCAGAATATTTAAAGAGGGTCCGGACGTATCCTTGAAGGGGTCCCCGACCGTATCGCCAACCACCGCGGCAGCATGCGTCGCGGTCCCCTTGCCGCCCAGGTGGCCTTCTTCAATGTATTTCTTGGCGTTGTCCCAAGCCCCGCCGGAATTCGCCATCTGAATGGCGGTCAGGACACCGGTAATAAGTGTGCCGGCCAAAAGACCACCCAAGGCCTCCCGTCCGAGCGCCAATCCAATCACCACTGGCGCCAACACAGCCAACAACCCCGGTACAATCATTTCCCGCAGGGCAGCAGCTGTACTGATATCAACGCAGGTGGCGTATTCCGGTTTGGCCTTACCTTCCATGATCCCGGCAATCTCCCGGAACTGCCGCCGCACCTCATTAATCATCTGGAAGGCCGCACGGCCCACTGCCGACATAGTCAATGATGCAAACAGGTACGGAAGCATACCACCGATAAACAAACCTACAATAACCTCTGGTACCAGAATATCGATAGAAGTCAAGCCAGTGGCTGTCGCGTAAGCCGAGAACAGCGCTAAGGCGGTCAACGCAGCCGAACCGATGGCAAAGCCCTTCCCGATCGCGGCCGTGGTATTGCCCACCGCGTCCAGCGTATCGGTAACATTGCGCACCTTTTTATCCAAATCCGCCATCTCGGCAATCCCGCCAGCATTGTCTGCGATCGGACCGTATGCATCCACTGCCACCGTCATCCCAGTGGTTGACAGCATACCGACCGCCGCCAAGGCAATCCCATACAAGCCTGCCAGCTGATATGAAAGCAAGATCGCTGCTGCAATCGTGATAATCGGCCAAGCGGTGCTCTTCATCCCGACTGCTAAGCCGGCAATAATGTTCGTAGCCGTACCGGTTTGGGAAGCCTCCGCGATTTCCTGCACGGGCTTCTGGTCACCGGAAGTATAATATTCGGTCAGAAGGCCAATCACCACTCCGGTGGCCAAGCCGGCCACAATTGCCCAGAAAACGCCAAATCCTTGCCAATAGGCCTGTACCAGGAAGAAAGAAATTACTAAAACCAAACCTGCACTCACAAAAGTCCCGATCCGTAATGCCACTTGCGGATTGGAACCCTCCCCTGTGCGTACAAAGAATGTGGCGATAACGGAGGCAAAGATTCCGATCGCCGCAATCACCAGCGGCAAAAGGACACCCTTCAGGCCAAATACCACAACGCCAATTGCCATGGCCGCCACTATGGAGCCGACATAAGACTCAAACAAGTCAGCGCCCATACCAGCCACGTCACCCACATTGTCACCCACGTTATCGGCAATCACAGCTGGGTTGCGCGGATCGTCCTCAGGAATACCCGCTTCCACTTTACCAACCAGGTCAGCCCCCACATCGGCCGCCTTCGTGAAAATCCCACCGCCAACGCGTGCGAATAACGCAATCGAACTGGCACCAAGGGCGAAACCTTGCACAATCTTCAGGTTGTTTTCTAATTCCGCCAAAGAGCTCCCTGTCCCAAATATGAAGTAGGTGACGGAAACGCCCAACAGGCCAAGTCCAACCACTGAAAGACCCATCACGGCACCGCCCGCGAAGGCGACCGTGAGCGCCGGATTTATTCCCCGGCGGGCAGCGTTGGCTGTCCGCACATTGGCCCGAGTGGCAACCAGCATACCCAGATAACCAGCCAAACCAGAAGAAAAAGCGCCGTATACAAAGGCGATTGCCGTCTCCGGCCGCATCCCCTGATCATCAGTGACAAAACCCGCCAGTACAATTATGACCGCTACTATTGCAACAAAAATAGCCAGAGTACGGTACTCCCTGGACAAGAAGGCCATAGCGCCTTCTTGAATAGCCTGGGACAGTTCCTTCATCCGGTTCGAGCCGGGAGCCTCTCTCATGACCCGATTGGCCATCAGGTAAGCGAAGAACAGGGCTACCACACCGGCCACAGGCGCAAGGAAAAAGAGCTTCTCCAATTCCAGTGTCCCTCCTTAGTTGTCCCCTTACCGCTGTTAACCGTTAACTACTGTCAGAATAATTGCTGTAAGCATGAAAGCAATGGCAAAACCCGTGCTGATTCTCGATAAAAGCTCGTCCATTCCCTTTCGTTTACCGAACAGCTGCTCCGCGCCTCCGGAGATAGCCCCTGACAATCCAGCACTGCGACCGGATTGCAAGAGTACCGTGGTAATTATCCCCAGAGCGAAGAGGACATGCAGAATCGTCAGTATGGTAGAGAGCAAAATCATTCACCTCCTGCCATGCTTTACAGGCATCACCATACCTTCCACAACGAATGTATTTTAACACAATATCCGCACCGCGACAATTTATCTTTTTATTACCTCAGTACCAGCAAACAAAGCACTGTCCCCCAACTCGGCCTCAATCCGCAACAACTGATTATATTTTGCCACCCGTTCCGAACGGGAAGGGGCACCAGTCTTGATCTGCCCGCAACCGGTGGCGACCGCCAAGTCGGCGATCGTAGTGTCCTCCGTTTCCCCTGACCGATGTGAAACGACGGACGTGAAACCGGATCTGTGGGCAAGTTCTATCGCCGCCAGGGTCTCAGTAAGCGTACCGATCTGGTTCACCTTGATTAAAATCGAGTTGCCGGCCCCCTGCTCAATACCTTCCCGCAGGCGGTCAGTGTTGGTCACAAACAAGTCATCTCCCACGATCTGCAGTTTGTTCCCAAGTTGAGCGGTGAATTCCTTCCATCCATCCCAATCATCCTCGTCCAGCCCATCCTCTATGGAAAAAATCGGGTAACGCTCCGTCCAGTCCCGAAACATGTCCACCATGTCGCGGGACGACAACGTTCTCCCTTCTCCTGTCAAATGATAAACGCCATCCCGGCGCATCTCCGTAGCCGCCACATCCAGGGCAATCCAGATATCCTCACCTGGCCGATACCCGGCCTTTTCGATCGCCTCCACCAGCACTGCCAAAGCCTCTTCGTTCGAAGCCAGGTTTGGCGCAAAGCCACCCTCGTCACCGACGCTCGTCGTATAACCCCGCGACCGCAGGATGCCCTGCAAAGCATGGAAGACCTCCGCACCAGCCCGGAGAGCATCCGCGAAACAAGCCATGCCAGCCGGGGCCACCATGAATTCCTGAATATCAACATTGTTATCGGCGTGACGCCCACCGTTGAGAATATTCATCAGGGGCACCGGCAGGGTGCGCGCTGCCAACCCGCCGATATAACGATAAAGCGGTATTCCCAGGTAGTTGGCGCCAGCCCTGGCCACTGCCAGAGAAACACCAAGGATGGCATTGGCACCCAAGCGCGCCTTATTCGGGGTGCCATCCAATTCACACATGATGGCATCAATTCCGTTCTGATCCAGCACATCCAGGCCGACCACTTCCGGTGCGATCAGCTCATCCACATTGGCGATCGCCCGCAACACACCGCGACCGTTAAACCGGTTCTTGTCCTGATCCCGCAATTCGACGGCCTCGTATTGGCCCGTGGATGCGCCAGATGGCACAGCTGCCCTCCCAACGACGCCACTGGCCAAGCCCACTTCCACCTCTACAGTGGGATTGCCACGCGAGTCTAAGATTTCGCGCGCTTGCACCGCGATAATGGTACTCACATTTTCCCCCTCCCCATCACACTCAAATAATAAGTGATCTGCCTGTCATTTGGGCCGGAATCGGCAATTTCATCAGTTGTAGGGCGGTAGGTGCGATATCAGCCAGAATCCCGTTTCGCAACTGTGCGGGCTGGCCGATCAATACAAAGGGCACCGGGTTGTTTGTATGGGCGGTATGGGGTTGGCCAGTCTCTTCATTCACCATTAGCTCGGCATTACCGTGATCACCGAACAACATCACCACCGACCCGGCCGCTTGTGCCGCTGCCACTATCTCATTGACCGCTTTGTCTACCGCTGCCACAGCCGCCACGGCAGCCGGCATAATACCAGTATGTCCCACCATGTCACAGTTCGCCAAGTTGACTACCACCAAACCATAAGATCCGCTGGCAATCCCGGCCACCGCTGCCTTGGCCACCCCGGCCGCGCTCATTTCCGGTTGCTGATCATATGTGCTGACCGGGGGGGAAGGAATTAAACATCGCTCCTCGCCTGCGAATGGTTCTTCCCTACCACCATTGAAAAAATACGTCACATGCGCATACTTCTCGGTTTCGGCCACCCGCAACTGCCGTAAGCCGTTTTGCGCCACCACCTCACCAAGGGTATTGTCCAGGATCTGCGGTGCGAATACACACGGGACCGCTAATTCCGGCTCATACTGTGTCATGGTGAAATACTTGATGTGCGGCCGGCGGCGGGCAAAACCCTGAAAATCATCCTTTACGAACGCCTGCGATATCTCGCGCGCCCGATCAGCGCGAAAATTGAAGAAAAAGACCACATCGCCATCCTGAATCGTGCCCACCGGCTGGTCCTCCTTGGTAATCACCGTCGGCGCCACGAATTCGTCCATTTCACCATTGGCATAGGCAGCTTGCAATCCTTGCCCGGCACTTGCTGCCAACCTGCCCTGGCCGTGTACTAAGACCTGGAATGCCCTTTCCACCCGGTCCCAACGCTGATCGCGGTCCATGGCCCAGTATCGCCCCATGATGGAAGCCACCGGGGGATAACCCAGTTCCTGCAATAAAGCTTCAACTTCTTGCAAGTAGGGTCGGGCACTCTGGGGAGGCACATCCCGACCATCCAAGAAAGCATGCACACAAACGCGCGGGACACGCGCCTGATGCGCCAATCGTAACAAACCAGTCAAATGGTCAATGTGACTGTGCACGCCCCCGTCCGAAACCAAACCCATGAGGTGCAGGGTATTATCCCGGGCTGCTGACAGGATTTGCTGAACCACTGGCGAGCGAGCCAGGGAACCATCTGCCAAAGCCCTGTTGATGCGCGCAATATCCTGGTATACGATCCGTCCGGCACCGATGTTCAGGTGGCCGACATTGGAATTCCCCATCTGTCCTGCCACTAAGCCAACGGCTTCGCCGGATGCTTCCAACAACGTGTGGGGGTATTGCGCAAACAGGCTATCCAGAGTCGGCGTGCGCGCCTGCCGGACAGCATTGCAATAATCGTTGTCGCAGCAATAACCCCACCCGTCCAGGATAATCATGACCACATTTTTTCCTTCCGTCACTAATCAACGCTCCTTATAAAAAGCCCGTACAATTTCGGTAAAGGCATCCGCTTGCAAACTCGCTCCACCAACCAGAGCCCCGCTAATCTCGGGGCGACTGGCAAACTGGGCAGCATTCTCCGGATTAACACTGCCGCCATACAAAACCGGAATACTATCGCTGTCTGGAAACAGGCCTTTCACCAAATCGCGAATCGCTACCGCTACTTCGACTGCCATCTGCACATTGGCGGCACGCCCGGTACCGATCGCCCACACAGGTTCATAGGCAAATACCAGGCGTTTGATGTCATCTGTGGTTAAGGCCAACAAGGCTCTCGTCACTTGCCGTTCCAGTACAGCTGCCGTTTCGCCGCCATCCCGTTCGGCCAGCGTTTCACCTACGCACACGATTGGAACAAGTCCATTATTCAGAGCCGCGCACACCTTACGGTTAACGCCCACATCCGTTTCACCGAACAACTGCCGGCGTTCAGAATGCCCGATGATAACGTACTGACAGCCAGCCTCCCTCAACATGGCAGCGGACACTTCCCCGGTAAAGGCTCCTTGTTTCTCCCAAAAAACGTTTTGGGCAGCCAATTTGATATGAGATCCTTGCAGCCCCTGTCTAACTGCCGCCAGAGAAATGAATGGAGGAGCTACCACCACCTCAATTCCCTGCAGGTCGGGGATACGATTTGCCAGGGCAACCGCCAAATCATAACCAGCCTGTGGGCCAAGGTGCATTTTCCAGTTGCCAGCCACGATTCTGTTCATCAGGACCACTCCTTCAAGCTACTCCTTTTCCCGTAGGCAGGCAATGCCTGGTAGAAGTTTGCCTTCCAAGTATTCCAAAGAAGCCCCGCCACCAGTAGAAACGTGCCGCATGCGATCGGCTAAACCCGCCTGATGAACTGCTGCCGCCGATTCGCCTCCTCCCACGATCGTAACGGCATCCGTGGCAGCCATCGACTCCGCTATTGCCCTAGTACCGACCGCGAATGATGGTATTTCGAATACCCCCATAGGACCGTTCCAAACTACCGTGCGGCAACGCGCAATCACGTCCGCAAATGCTTCTTGGGTGCGCGGACCAATATCAACCACCATCCAACCCGGAGGGATATCCTCCACTGCCACCACTTGGGCATTTGCCCCGGCCTTCACTTCCTCCGCTACCACCACATCCACTGGCAACAACAACTCAGCACGAGCTGTTGTTTCAGCCTCCTTCATCATCTGCCGGGCAATTGCAACCAAATCTCTCTCATGCAGAGAAGATCCGATCTCATGACCCTGTGCCAACAGGAATGTATTTGCCAAGCCCCCTCCGACTAGCAAATAGTCAACCCGCTGCAATAAATTAGTGATGACTCCGATTTTGTCGGAGACTTTGGCACCACCGATGATGGCAGCAAACGGTCGCTCCGGATCATTTACTGCCAGGTCAAGCATCTTCAATTCTTGCACCAGGAGATCGCCAGCCACCGCCGGCAAATAACGCGCGACACCTGCTGTCGAGGCGTGCTCCCGGTGTGCCGCACCAAAAGCATCATTCACGAATAAATCCGCCAAGCGGGCTAAGCTGAGGGCAAACTCGGAATCATTTTTCTCTTCACGCGGATCAAAGCGCACGTTTTCTAACAAAATGATATCGCCCGGATTCAGCTCCCGCACTGCCTGCTCAACATCCGGCCCTACGCAACTATCCAGTTTCTCCACTGGCCGGCCAAGCAATCTGCTCAGTTCGCGCGCCACCGGATCCATCCGCAGCCGTTGTACCACCTTTCCCTTCGGTCTGCCCAAATGAGACACCAGAATTATGCGGGCGCCTTCCTCATAAAGATACTTGATAGTAGGTAGAGCGGCTTCCAATCTCGTAATGTCGACTACTTTCCCATGCTCATCCAGCGGGACATTGAAATCTTCTCTCACCAGGACTCTTTTGCCAGCAACTTCTACATCGCGTACACTTAGTTTTGCCATCTCGTTGTCCGTCTCCCCTCCACGAATTCAAAGGGGCTACCTATAGTCCCTTTTTCGCCAGCATCACGGCCAGATCCACCAACCGGGCCGAATATCCCCACTCGTTATCATACCAAGCGACAACTTTCACCAAGTTGCCCTCTGACATAGTAGACAACGCATCCACGATCGCGGAATGACTGTTACCCTTGAAATCTATCGACACCAGTGGTTCATCCGATACCGCCAACACGCCTTTCAAGGATTCCTGCGCCTTGTGCCGGAAGACAGCATTCACATCCTCCGCCGCCGCCGGTTTTTCCACCTCGCAAACCAAATCTACCACAGAAACGGTGGGAGTTGGAACGCGCAAAGCAAAACCGTTCAGCCGTCCCTCCAATTCCGGCAGCACAAGGTAAACGGCCCTGGCGGCCCCAGTCGTGGTCGGGATAATGGAGAGAGCAGCCGCACGCGCCCGCCGTAAATCCTTATGCGGCAAATCGAGCACTCGCTGGTCATTTGTGTAAGCATGGATAGTGGTCATCAAACCGGTTATAATTCCAAACTCCTCGTGCAACACCTTCGCCACCGGCGCCAGGCAATTTGTGGTGCAGGAAGCGTTGGAAATCACATGATGCTTTTTCGGATCATAGTCCTGCTCGTTAACCCCCAGTACTATCGTCAGGTCCTCTTCCTTGGCTGGAGCGGAAATAATCACCTTCTTGGCCCCGGCCTGCAAGTGGGCGCGCGCCCGCTTGTCACGAAAAACCCCTGTGGATTCGATTACGATATCTACTCCGTAATCTCCCCAGGGGATGCTGGCGGGGTCCTTCTGGGCGTGAACATCGATACCTTGCCCATTGACGATAATTTTGTCTTCGGCACTGGCCACATCCGCATCATACGTTCCGTAGTTTGAGTCGTATTTCAGCAGGTGTGCCAGGGTGGCCGCATCCGTCAGGTCATTGATTGCCACCACCTCGATCTCAGGCCGTTCGGCAGCTATGCGCAGGAAGCGCTTCCCAATGCTACCAAAACCATTGATACCAACTCTGATTTTCATCGCATAAGTTCCCCCCATGACTAAAAATCTTTCTCCACCGCCCAAAAAAGGCAGCGGCTAATTGTAGCATATCCCGCCACCAAATCACTTGCCATTCATTTCAGTTAGCATCTTTTGTTATTTTAGCTTTCTTGTTTGCCAGCTGGTAATCCTGCCACCTAGTCTGGCCAGATATCTTCCTCGACTTTACTGAATTCCAACACCTCATGGGCAATACTGGAAGCATGATCAGCTATCCGTTCCAGGTTGCTCAAGACGTCCAGGTAGATCACCCCCGATTCCGGATGGCACGTCCCCGCATTCAAACGACCAATGTGGGCGCGGCGCAGATCCCTTTCCATGGCATCGACCTCATTTTCGTGCTCCACCACGCGCAGGGCAAGTTCGTCATTTTGTTCCCACAACGCCTGAATCGCATCTTTTACAGCTGCATCCACCCTTTCATACATCACGCGCAGGTCTTGGTGCGCACTCTCAGATAGTGGCAGGCGTCGATCACATTTCACCTCCGCCAGTTCCAGAATATTTTCGGCATGGTCACCTACCCGTTCAATATCGTTCACTATGTCAATCAGAGCACTCAACTGGTTTGACTGCAGATCGCTGATTTCAAAACCGGACAATACAACCACATACCTGGTGACTTCTTTTTCCAGTTCATTGATCACATCTTCTTTTTCATAGGCCCCCTGAATGACGTTTTGATCACCATTCTGAAATGCTCGCATCGCCTCGGCCAGCATATCACTAGCCAGCTGTCCCATGCGGTATAGTTCTTTTTTGATTGCCGTCACAGCCAAAGAAGGAGTATTGAACAGACGCTTGTCTAAAAACTGCGGGCCCCGCCGGAGCACGTCGTCCTCTCCAGGCAACAGGCGGTGCACGATTGCCACCAGTAACCCGGCAAAGGGAAGTTGGATTGCCACATTTATGACATTGAACATTGTATGGGCATTGGCGATCTGCCTTACGATGTCACTTGATGTTTTCACAACGGCCCATTCCACCAGGGGTAAGACGGTGAGGAAAAGAGTAGCGCCAATCAGGTTAAACATGAAGTGCACAAGTGCGGCTCTGCGAGCGGTCAAGTTTGTACCAACGCTGGACAGCATGGCGGTGACAGTCGTGCCCACATTGTCCCCGAACAAAATTGGTAAGGCTGTTTTTAAACTGACAAGCCCGTTACCGGCCAGTGCTTGCAGCATACCGATTGTGGCACTGGAACTCTGGATGGCACCGGTCATGGCAAAACCCGTTACCGCACCTAAAGCAGGGTTTTGCCCAAACCGGGTCATTGCCTCGCTGAACGCTGGTATCTCCTGCAAAGGGCCCATGGCGTCTTTCATGATTCCCATGCCCAAGAATAAAATGCCGAAGCCAAACAACACTTCGCCAAGATATTGTTGCGTGCGGCGGCGGCCGAATAGCTGGAATGCAACCCCCAACGCAATCGCAGGCAAAGCATATTTATCCAGTTGGAAAGCGATGATCTGGGCTGTGATGGTGGTGCCGATATTAGCACCCATAATGATGCCAACCGCCTGCCGCAAGGTCATCAAACCACCGTTGACAAACCCAACCACCATCACGGTCGTGGCACTGCTGCTTTGTACGACTGCGGTCACTAAAGCGCCCACCACTACTGCCAACAGTGGGTTTGAGGTCAAAACCTCAATCATGTGCCGCAGGCGATCTCCGGCGGTCTTTTGCAGACCGTCCCCCATAATGCGCATACCCATTATGAATAGGGCCAGTCCACCGATCAGACCAAACGCCATAGCAAACGACATCCCCTGTTAATTCTCCTTTCCGACCTCATCCAGGCTGACTTTCCTGGCAATGGCGTCAACCGCTAGCACGTTTAGGGCTGTCTGATACTCCACTACCTCTCTTACGCGCTCCTGCACCTGCCGTAAAACATCCGGCAAATGAAAACCCAATCGGACTGAGAGCTCCATCGTCAAGAAAACTCCCTCGCTGGTTGAGTCCACTTCAACCCGGAGCACCTTGTCGATGGCTTCATGTTCACGGCCAGCCCGGGAAGCGATCGCTACTATGACCGTATCGGCAATGAAGAAACGCCCTAGAGAACTGAAACTAGGCCTTACAACGGATTTTTCAACCAACATCCGGCGCTTGGATTTAGCCTTTCCCTTCATGAACAGCCTTAGCGGATCAACCAAGTAACCGGAAAAACCCCTTTTTACTTCGAAGGTTGGCGCCGGAATTACATGCTTCCCCTCTTCGGTCCGGTAACGCTTGGCCCTTCTGATATCGCTCGGGCTAGAAACCTCTTCAATGCTCACATATAGCTTTGGTTTAGGTAAATCAAGGGCGGCAGTGATTAAATCCACCATCCGCTGTGAAGTGCCCAAGACCAACACGCGCTGGGGATTTTGTTCTGACAGGACCTGTTTGGCAAGCTCTCGGTCGACCTGGTTGGAAAAGATCGCCCTCCGCACAGCCGCCATTTGTGTTTGCTCGCGTTTGGCTGATTTACCGGCCAGGATCTTACCACCTTTAATCAAGAGACCGTCGTCAATGATTAAATCCGCCTCATAACGCTCCGCTACCAACAAAGCCCGGTGGCTCTTTCCCGTACCAGCCGCCCCAACTAGTGCCAGAACCTCCAAATTCCTCTCTCCTTAAAGCTCCCCACTCATGACCTGCCGCGCCCGTTGCAATAAACGCGCCACTTTTTCCAGGCGGCCTGCCATTTCCGCATCGCAACGCCCGGCTTCAGTGGCGTCTTGTATATCATCCAGCAACGCCAGCAAATCGTCCCCAAGTTCATCTATGGGAACGAGCGGATACTCGACCTCGCTTGCGATCGCCGCCGGCTTCACCACCTGCCCTGACTCAAGGGCAATTCTCTCGGCCATCTTGGGAACAGCGACCCGATAACCGTGTTGCTCCAACAAATCGGCCAGTGATCTGCTCGCCTGGCGCTCTCCGTGCACCAGGAGCACTTGCCCAGGCTTCGCACTCATCCCTTCCAACCACTGGAGCAGTCCGTCCCGGTCAGCATGGGCGGAAAAAGCCGGCAGGTATTCTATATCAGCTTTCACGGTTATTTCTTCGCCAAACAAGCGCACCTTACGCACACCTTCTAACAGTCGGCGGCCTAGAGTGCATTCCGCTTGGAAACCAACCAATAACACGGTGCTCTCTTTCCGCCACAAATTGTGCTTCAAATGGTGCCTGACGCGTCCGGCATCACACATACCGCTGGCGGAGATGATGATTGCACCGCTTTCTTTATTCAAAGTGCGCGATTCTTCTGCTGACGCGGTAAACCGCAAGCCCGGAAACCGGAACGGGTCGTCCCCGAATCGTACCATGCGTTGCCCTTCCGCATCAAAATAATCCTGGTGCACCCGAAAAATTTCCGTAGCGGCAATCGCCAGCGGACTGTCCAAATAAACCGGCAGTACCGGTATGCGGGCTTTTTCGACCAATTTATTGAGGCTGTACAGTAATTCCTGGGTGCGTTCAATGGCAAACGCCGGGATGATCACATTCCCGCCCCGGGCTATTGTGCGATTGATGATCTCTGCCAAGTTTTCCAGGCGAGCTTCCCGTCCTTCGTGATTCCTGTCTCCATACGTTGATTCCATAATCACGTAATCGCCGCCTTCGACCAGGGCCGGGTCACGCACGATTGGAGAACCAGGATTACCGATGTCGCCACTAAAGACCAACTTGATTTGTTTGCCGCCATTCGTTGCCCATAACTCCACGATGGCAGAGCCGAGGATATGTCCGGCATCGCGCAAACGGACTCTTAGCCCTTCTCCTAAGTCATGGATTGTGTCATATTCCAACGCTACAAATTGCGGCAGCGTGGACTGGGCATCCGCTACTGTATAAAGCGGTTCTAATGGTTCCTTCCCAGCGCGCTGCCGTTTCCGATTCAGCCATTCTGTTTCCGTTTCCTGAATATACCCGGAGTCTTCCAACATAATACGGCATAAGTCCACTGTGCCCTTGGTAGCATAAATTGGGCCCAGAAATCCCCGTTTGTGTAACAGGGGTAACCGACCACTATGATCAATGTGAGCATGGGTCAGGATGACAGCATCAATTTGGCTCGCATCATAAAGAAACGGGGCATAGTTGCGATCATCTGCCCCGTCCTTTCCCTGAAAGAGACCACAATCAATCAAAACACGCTGATGGCCTGATTCTAACAAGAAATTAGAACCAGTTACCATGCCGGCACCACCGTGGAAAGATAGATGCATTTTCCCAGCCTCCCATTCACATTATGTGTTATTTCGACTTCTAGGGGCGGTTTCCTTTCCCATCTTGCCGGCAGATAAACTCCCGAATCTTCCCACAAAAAAAGGCCCACCCTCATGGGGTGGGCCCGCCATTGACGCTACGACTGGTTGCCATTTTGTTGTAAGCGCTGCGCCCGTTCTTGACGCAATCGATTGATATCAGCACTGATTTCATTGGCAACCTCCATTTCAAACCGGTTGCGGAGCGGACTAATATTCTGAGCCTGGATCGGATCTTTTGTCTGGCCCTGCTGATCTTGCGCCACGTAGTTCACCCCCAAAAAGGTTATCCGGCATGTCATGCCTCAGATATATCCTTTCCGGCTTTTAGGCAACATAACTTAGCAATTTCTGTTTCGTTCGGCCAGTTTATCCGGCCATCTCCGCCTGCGGATAAACAGGCGTCCCGGATACTTTCGTCAGCTCACGGTAATCGGTGATCAACTTTTTCGTCACAGCCCCCGGCATGCCGTCACCGATTAAGCGACCATCCACCTCAACCACGGGAATGATTTCGGCCGCCGTACCGGTCATGAAACATTCTTGCGCATTAAAGACATCATGGCGCGTAATCACTTCTTGCAGGGTCGGTATCCCTCTTTCCGCCGCCAGATCGATGACCGTTTGCCTGGTGATTCCTTTCAGAATTCCCACATGAGGAGGCGGTGTAATCAGTTTGCCATCCTGGACCAAAAAGATATTGTCTCCGGTTCCTTCCACCACATATCCTTCCCCGTTCAACATCAACACTTCCTGATAGCCAAGATGCAACGCTTCTGCTTTCGCTATGATGTTATTTAGATAGTTTGTGGATTTAATGCGCGGGTTGAGTGCCTCCGGGTGATTGCGGCGCGTGCCGACGGTCACCACTCGCAAACCCTTGGAATAAAGTTCTTCTGGGTACAAAACTATCTTGGCCGCAATCACCACCACAGTCGGCCGGTGGCATTTCGTGGGATCCAATCCCAAGTCGCCCACACCGCGCGAAACGACGATCCGCACATAGGCATCATGCAAGTTATTCCGGCGCACGGCTTCCAGCACCGCGGCCTCCATCTCTTTCCATGAGATGGGGATTTCCATCATGATGGACTTGGCGGACTGATAGAGACGGTCCAAGTGCTCGGTGAGTTTGAACACCCGCCCGTTATAGGCGCGGATTCCTTCGAATACTCCGTCTCCATACAGATAGCCATGATCAAAAACAGACACCTTGGCTTCTTCCTGTGGATAGAAATGGCCATCAATGTAAATCTCCAACCAAAACACTCCTTTCAAAAAATACAATCCATGCCCACAAACTGAATCCCCTCGGCAACTCCCCCTTTGCCTAAAAAAGAAAACCCCTCGCCCCACCGTCGCATCACGACGGCAGGGACGAAGGGTTTGTTCGCGGTACCACCCTGCTTAGCGATCATCTCGCGATGATCGCCTCAGCGAGTGCCGGTAGTTTCGGCACTCTATTGTTAACGAATGACCAGCATCCGGTCTCATCCTACCCACGGACTAAGGCCGCTTTCGGTGAAACTGCTCCGGGACGAGGTTCAGTGCGGGTCGGTACTGGTTCTCAGCTTCAGCCCAGCTCTCTGTCCACCGCTGGCCGCTCCTACTACTTCCCATCTTCGCATCTCATTTTTGGTTGTAATGAAATATATATGCTGGGTTGCCCCAGATGATGCCTGCTAACTTGCAGATGGGTATTGGCAACAAGGGTAAATCGGCACACCGGTCTCGGTCCGCTCCTTGCGGAAAGCAGCCAAGAGTTGCTTGGTCATCTCCCCCGGTTTGCCTGTGCCGATGCTCCGGCCATCCACTTCCACGACCGGAATCAACTCCGCGCCCGTGCCCGTGAAAAAGCATTCATCAGCATTGTAAAGGTCGTGCCGGGTAAAAACGGTTTCCCGCACCTCGGTACCCATGGCCTGCGCCAATTCCATCACGACCTCCCTGGTAATACCTTTCAAGATGCCCAGAAAAGCCGGTGGTGTAATCAAAACCCCGTTTTTTACGATGAAGATGTTATCGGCGCTACCCTCAACCACATAACCATCAGAATTGAGCATCACTACCTCGGCGTAACCCAAATGGTTGCCTTCTTCCTTCGCCAGGATGTTGTTCAGATAGTTTAGTGACTTGACGCGCGGATTAACCATCTCGCTGTGGTTACGGCGCGTTGGCACCGTGATTACCGACAAACCGTTTTCATACATCTCCTCCGGATACAGGCTGATACTGGTCGCAATGATGATAATCGATGCTTTAGCGCATTTACGCGGGTCAATCCCCAAATCACCTGCGCCCCGGGTCACAATTAGACGAATATAGGCATCGCGCAGATTGTTGCGCCTTACGGTCTCAATCACATCCTGCTCCAGTTGCTCCAGAGGGAGCGGGATATCAAGCGCAATGGTTTTAGCCGATTCATAAAGGCGCACCATGTGTTCCCGCAGCCGAAATAGGCCTCCGTTGTAAGCGCGGATACCCTCGAAGATGCCATCCCCATAGAGTAAGCCATGATCAAAAACCGAAATTTTCGCCTCAGCTTTGGAATAGTACTCTCCATCAATGTAAATCTGCATTCTTTGCACCCCCTGTTTTCTAACCAGCCCCGGGGAGCCGGTTCTAGCCCAGGGGCGGAGTGCCCTCCGCGGTACCACCCTGTTCACCGTCACCTCGCGGTAACGGCCTTATCGGCTGCCGATTGACAGACCCTGCCAACTGGAAAGCTCCGGGGTGACCTTCAAGCCGTATCCGGTACCGGTTCCCAACCTCAGCCCGGCTCTCTGTCCCGTCCAATACCGCCCTACTCTCCCCTTCTTCGCTTTCAGCCACAAGTTGGCAAAAACCTAAAATCAAAAAAGAAAAACCCGCGCCGCGG
>DUQP01000023.1 GCA_012837735.1 Bacillota bacterium | reverse complement strand
TGTAGAGCGACCAGAGTTTCGTTCAGGGCATTTTATTCGGGTAAAAAAAGCATTGCAAAGGGTGGGTATCCCTAAGGTATTATGGTTGTGGAACCAATCCAAAACCGAAGGGAGAGTACCCACCCAATGACATTATACCACCAACTCGCAACTCGGGCATTCCGGTAGCCCGTAAGTACCGCCCATGCTCAAAGAAGGAAATAATTTGCAATTAAAGAAATATTTGTAGGAAAAAATAAAAGGGGGTCAACCGATGGTTTCCACCCCAAACCATGACTGGCGGGAAAACACTGATTACCTTAACCGGGAAGAACTGCGCCTCGCCCTGCTGACCGGTATGCAAGCACTAGTGAACATGCTGGAAATTCGCGACCCCTACACAGCCGGGCATCAGCGCCGGGCCGCTAACCTGGCCGGTGCGATCGCCCGGCAGATGGAACTACCCCGCTCATCTTATAACGCTATCCTGATTGCCGCTACCCTGCATGATCTCGGCAAGATCGCCGTTCCCAGCGAGATCCTCTCAAAACCCGGCCCGTTGACGGAGGCCGAATTTAACCTGCTGCAAACCCATCCGCAGGTTGGTTGCGAAATCCTGCAACCAATCAAAACACCATGGCCGATCGCCACGATTGTCCTGCAGCACCACGAGCGCCTGGACGGGAGCGGCTACCCGCAAAAACTGGTGGGCACAGATATCCTTTTGGAAGCGCGCATCCTGGCTGTGGCCGATTATGTGGAGGCAATGACATCCCAGCGGCCCTATCACACGGCCCACTCACTGCCGGAAACCCTGGCCAGCCTTCAAAAGGACAGCGCTGCCCTTTTTGATCAGGAAGTGGTACAAGCCTGCCTGACTGTGTTCGAAACGGATTTTGATTTTTCCCAGGAGGCAGAATTACACTTTTGATGGAATAGTCATATTGGACTAGCGTTAGCGCTTAAGTTATTGTGGTTAACACAGTCAAATGGGAAGGGGAGCAGTCAATTGGCGGCCTTTTTTGCAATTGTGACAGCAGCCACCCTGTGGGGTTTGTCCGGAACGGTAGCCAAATATTTGTTTATCCATGCCGTACCACCGTTCATCCTGGTTGAAATCCGTATGGGACTGGCAGCCTTGGTATTGTTGGCTACTCTAGCCGTTTTCCGTCCCACCTTGTTACGCATATCCTGGCGGGACTTGCCCTATCTGATGATCCTGGGCGGTATCGGCATGGCCGGAGTACAATTCACATACTTATTCACGATCAGCCAGACAAATGTCGGGACCGCCATTTTCCTGCAATATCTGGCTCCCATCCTGGTGTTTTCATATGCCGCCCTATTCCAAAGGGCGCGCATTCCCGGATTGGGCTGGTTATCGCTGGCGGTGGCCATGGCAGGTTCTTTCTTTTTGATTTTCGGCGAACCGGGTTTGCGCCTGGCCGTGAGCCCGCTCGGCCTGACGACTGGTGTGTTATCCGCTTGTTTTTTTGCCTTTTACACTCTTTATGGGAAACATGGCGTGAAACGACTCAGCCCATGGACGATCCTTACTTACGCTTTGGCATTTGGCGCACTGTTTTGGTCCGTGATAGCGCCGCCGTGGAAGGTGCTGTCCCTGGCCTGGTATCATCCACAGTGGCCATTGTTTTTCTTCATTGCTATCTTTGCCACCGTCTTGCCCTTTGGCCTGTATTTATGGGGTCTGCAGCAGTTGCATGCCGCGGTCGCGACGGTAACCGCCATCTTGGAACCACTGGTGGGCACGGTGAGCGCTTTTTTAATTCTGTCGGAAGTGATGACACCGCTGCAAATCATGGGCGGCATCGGGATTCTAATTGCAGTGACAATCCTGCAACTTGCCCCTGAGATCACTTGACCCGCAAGCTGGCCAGGAGGGCTTGAAAATCGGCTGGTGGGTCGCTGGCGAACTCCATGTATTGGCCTGTCGCCGGGTGAGTAAAACCCAGCCGGGCAGCATGCAGGGCCTGACCCGGCAGTTTGTCACCCCGCCTCCCATATATCGGGTCACCGAGCACGGGATGACCGATATATTCCATGTGCACCCTGATTTGGTGGGTGCGGCCGGTTTCTAACCACACAGTCAGCAAGCTGTAGCGTGCTTGCAATACCTCATCCACGCGGTAACGCGTGATAGCAATCCGGCCGCCTTCTGCCAATACGGCCATCCGCTTGCGCTTGATTGGATGGCGGCCAATGCGCGTGGTAATTATCCCTTCCCGCGGCGTGGGCACCCCATGCACTAAAGCCAGATAAGACCGCTGCACAGTGCGATCTTTGATCTGTTGTGCCAAGGCTAAATGGGTGCGCTCATCCTTAGCCACAACCAGGATACCGGTGGTGTCTTTGTCCAGCCGGTGCACAATCCCCGGTCGTAAGCGGTCGTTTATTCCCTTCAGGTCACAATGCGCCAACAGAGCGTTCACCAATGTGCCGCTGTGATGCCCGGCCGCCGGGTGAACGACCATCCCGCGCGGTTTGTCCACCACGATCAAATGTTCATCTTCATAAATGATTTTAAGTGGGATGTCTTCCGGCTGCGCTATCAGGGGCGCAGGTGGGGGAACCCGGATCGTGACTGTCTCTCCCCCGTTTAAACGATGAGCAGACCGGACCGGTTGCCCCTCGACATGCACAAATTCCTGCTTGATTAAGCGCTGTAGCCGGGAACGTGTCATGGACAACTGGGAAGCCAAAAAGACATCAAGACGCTCGCCTTTTGCCTCGGGCGGCAATGTGAGACGGTATACCTGTTCGCCCATCGTTCTCACCTGCCCGCCGCATCGGTGGAATATCGCCACATAGATATCAAAAACAGCCCCACACCCAGCACAATGAATGTGTCGGCCATGTTGAACACCGGCCAGATGCGGAAGTCCAGGAAATCAACCACATGACCGAAACGCAGGCGATCGAGGAGGTTGCCCATGGCCCCACCCAGCATCATGCCCAGGGCCAGTCGCAGTGTCCATCCGGCTCCCCGTTGCCGGGCGGCAAAGAACAGAATCAACACCACCACGGCCGCCGTAACCATGACGAAAAAGGTCGTCCGCTCCGCCAGGATGCCAAAGGCAGCTCCTGGGTTTTGGACATATGTAAGGTGAAAGAAGCCATCCAGCACTGGCAAGGATTGGTTTGGTATCAGGGCGGACTTCACCCAACACTTTGTCAGCCAGTCGACCACAAAGGCGGCCAGGCCAATTCCAAGCACGGCAATCATGACATTCCTCCAGCTAATTGGGCATTCCCTCCCCTGTTTTGCGGGGCGTGACGCTAATGGGACCGAACAGCTCTTCATAGCGGGATACATTGCGTGCCAACAGGTTCAGGAAGGCTTTGGCATGTTGCGGGCTCATGACAATTTCCAGATCCGGCACTTCCTCGCCTTGTTCGCCAGGCCGGTTGCGTTTCCCCAAACGGATCACAAAATCAAACACAGAGGTCTGCATACTGGCCCAGTTGCAATAGTAAACGGGTGGGCGGGCGGATTCTTTTTCCGGCACTCTCTGCTCCCCCTTTCAAAACCAATGGTTCTGCGCCCAGGCGCTAATTCCCTTCCCTTTTAATAGTCCTGATTGTCCACAGCCGGGCGCTCCTTTTGCCGCGCAGCATCGCCATAATATGAACCCGCCGCCGCACCGGGAGCATGCTCACTGGGGCGGGCCAAATCCTGCCAGGTATCCTCACCATCATAAGCGTTACCCTGCGCATCATAAATGTTGCCCGCCATGGCCGCCTCTTCCGTTGGCCGCCGCTGCTCCTGCTGTAACGGTTGCCCAGCCCCGGCGCAACGCGCACACTGCTCGACCTCGGGAGCGACTTCCAACCGTTCTGCTTCTATCCATTGACCACACCGCTCACACACACCATATGTGCCCTGGGCAATCTTTCCCAAGGCGGTTTCCACCCGGGCCAGGCGCCGTTGCGCCATGTTGCGAATGCCCCAATCCTTTTCGCGCTCAAATGTTTCACTGCCGATATCGGCCGGATGGTTATCATAGCTGGAAAGTTCTCCGATGGATTCCGTTAAGGGCATGTTCAAGCCCGCTTCCCGGTAGCCGCTCACGAGGCGCACAAGATGATTTTTTAGGGCCTGCAACTTGTGTTCCAGGCGTTCCAGTTCGCTTGCCTGCATGTACCAATCCCACCCCCAGAGCTCAACCGTGGCCCAGGTTGAATTCGATTAAGCGAATCAAATGGGCCATGTAGTCACTGATGGCTGGTAGATTCGCCACCAACAATCGTTTTAAGATATAAACCAGCAATGCCCCCACAATTGAGATTCCGATCACCATACCCAATCCGCGCGCCACCCCGGTGAGGAAATATGTGATGAACAAACGACGCCGGTCCTGAAGCATTTCCACATATTCCGCCACTCGCAAACGCTCAAGTTGCCAGGCCAGGTTCCCAATGCGGCGTTCCAGCTCCAAGAGCACTTCTTTATGATCTGGCTCTTTTTCCATTTCCCCACTTCCTCTACAGGCAGGCGGCGTCCCATGCGGGGACGCCGCCT
>DUQP01000022.1 GCA_012837735.1 Bacillota bacterium | reverse complement strand
CTATGCCTATCGTGATCCTCGATCACTTGGCCCCTCATATTGCTGACCTTTTCAACCTCAGCCAAATACCTTGGGACCACTCACCGCGTAATATCAAGAAATTGAACGAAACTCTGGCCTATTACAAGGGTTTCCGCTCCCGGAAGCGAACAATTCCGGCATGGAAAAAGCCTATCGCAACGCCTTATTCATCAGTATTGCCCTCATGATCGGCTCTCATTACCTGGCATTATTTCACTCCTGGAGCGGCTGGTGGCAGCTGGAATCCTGCGCCGCCCTGGTGGTTATTTTTTTGACCCCGGTTTTTGCCAATACCAAGCAGATTTGTTATGTGGTGGCTTTAGTGGGAATTGGCATCTTTGTGTATTTATTTTGGCCTGGGGCAACAGCCGGACAGGCGTTTGCCGCCTTGCGTTCCATAGTGTTGTTGGTCAACCTGATTGTACTGGTGCCTTTGTTGAGTTTGATTTTCGTTGCCCGCGGCCATATCGAGGCTTTGGCCCAGGCCGTGTTGCGGCGCGTGCAGCGGCCCAGTCAGTTCTATGGCGGGGTGGTGGTGCTGGCGCACCTGGTCGGGTCTATGCTCCTGATTGGCTCTGTGCCGATCTTGTTTGGCATTCTGCGGCGGGTGCAGTTGACTGTCACGGACCACCAACGTCGTTTGAGCACCGCTATCCTGCATGGTTTCAGCCTGGCCACATTGTGGACGCCGGGCTCGGCTTTGTTGGGGATGAGTCTGGCGATCGGGACGACTTGGAGCAAACTCTGGCCGCTCGGGGCCGGGCTGGCATTAGGGGGTCTGGGGTTGGCGATCCTGTGCCAAACATGGCCGGAGCGGGAGAAACCCGGGGATGTGATCAAACAGTGGGGGGAGGCCATCCCACTGACGGCCGAGCACAGGCTGGTCTGGGAATTTGTGTTCCTGTTGGTGTCGTATCTGGCGCTGGTCGTAATTACGGAAGCGGCCACATCGTTGCGGCTGCTGGATTTAGTGCCGTTGGTGGCCATTGTGTTTTTGTTCGCCGCCCATGCCGTCTTCCGGTTGTCTCCCCGCACCGTGGTGCAAAGAGCGGCCGGCCAGTTGGCTAATGCCTTGCCTGCTCAGGCCGGTTTGCTGTCGGTGTTGCTGGCGGCCGGTTTTGTGGGCGGCGCCTTGGCCGACACGGGGTTGGGGGCGCGGTTGTTCGAGTTCTATCAAGCAGCCTTGGGTTACGCCCATCTCAATTTGTTGGCAGGAATCCCGCTGCTGGTGGTTTTGATGGGCTTTTTGGGGTTTGATCCTTTGCCGATCATTTCCATCGTAATCACGTCCTTACAGGGAACAGCGCTTGATGTTTCGCCCGTTCTCCTGGCTGCTGCTACGCTGGTGGGTGGTACCACGGCTTTGTTCCTGACGCCGTTCGCTGCTCCGGTGTTGGTGGTTTCCGCCCTCACGGGACGGGATCCGCTGGTCACAGGTCCCGGTTGGAACTGGCGGTTTGGTTTGTGTTTCTTGTTCGGGGCGATCGCGCTCATGGAACTGCTGCATTGGCTCTAAACATTGGAAAGGGGCCCCGATGGCAACGGGGCCCCTTTCCGGTGGTGCTCATGGACTTAAGCTTGTCCAGCTGCCCGCAGCACGTTTTGCTGGTGCTCCTGGTTCAGGCTGTTATCGTTGTGGCTGCGGCTGTTCAGGAAATAGAGGTCAAAATGGCCAGCTACGCCGTTATTGCCGATGAACTCCACATCATGCGGCATGCCGGCCAGGGAGGCCGCCAACTTGCGACCGTCAATCATCACCCAGACGGGGCGTTTGGCCCAGGACCATTGCCCGAACACGCTTTTCATGATATTTGTGTCACTGGTTGAGACAGGCTCCACATCGGCGTGGTTTGAACCGCCCAGGTGGAAGACCTGAAAGCTTTTGCCCGTGTACATGTCCACAATCGTAGCGCGGGCTTCCGGGTTGAACACCCAGCGAGCATCCTGCCACGGCAACAGCTCGCCATAACCCGGCTTCTGGCTGCCGCGCGGCCCGGCCACCGACACTGGTGTACTGCTGCCAACCGGGATATAGAGCGGTTGACCGGGCATCAAGCGGGTGGTGTGCAAACGGTTTGTGGCATAGATCGCGTTGGCGGTGGTCGAGAACCAACGCGCGATCTCGCTCAGGGTATCGCCGCTGGCGACGCGGTACAGTTTAATGTTGGCAGCCGGAGCGCTGCTTGGGCCAGGAATGACCAGGCGCTGGCCGGCATAGATCACATCACTTGTTAGATTGTTGGCCTGCTTCAGGTCAGAAATGCTGATCCCGTAACGTTGGGCGATCAGGTACAGGCTTTCCCCACGCTGCACGGTGTGTGTGCCACTACCACTGGCCGGAATCAGCAGACGCTGCCCGACTTGCAAAGCGCTGGAAGACAACCCGTTCACGCGCTGCAATTCGCTCACGCTGGTGCCGAAGCGAAGGCTGAGCTTGTAAAGGGTGTCGCCCGGCTGCACGTAATAAGTGGTGAGACCAGCCTCCGCGGTAGGAATGCTCAGTTTTTGCCCGACAAAAAGGTAGTCGGACTTGAGCCCGTTCAGCACTTTCAATTCGCTCACGGTAGTTCCATAGCGGTTGGCAAGTTTCCACAATGTGTCCCCGGCTTGTACGGTATACGGTGCTGTGGCGGCGGCCGCCAGCGGAGCGATCGTGACCAGCAGAGCTACCAGACAAAGCAGGGCCACACAGAACCGAATACCATTCCTTTTTCCTCTTGACATAAGTCCTCCTTTCTGCAGCCGCCGGAAGCCCGGCAGCGGCTGATTGTAACATATTCTTAACAATTCGGTCCGATCTAGATTTCCCCTTTATGTAAATTTAACCAGAAAATTGGTTGTTGCGGCGCAGGGGAGGAATCCCATTGCCACCCGCCGAAAATACAGACAATTACCACTTGCGGGTAGAAAAGGGGGGACAAGCATGGCTGAGCAAGCGAGAGTTGCTTTGGTTAAGATCCCGGATGGCACTACTGGGGAGGAATTGGAAACAGCGCGCATTGCCGCCGTCCGGTCCGTCATTGACCAGTTGGGCTGCAACCCGGTGGCGGGAAAGCGCGTTTTGTTGAAGCCCAACTTCAACACCGCCGACCCGGCCCCGGGGTCAACGCCGAACAACACCTGGACCACCATGGTGCAAAAACTGCGCGAAATGGGCGCTCGCGATGTGGCATTGGTTGAGCGCAGCGGCCCGCCTTTGACAGTCGATGTACTGGCAGCGAAGGGCGTGCCCCCTTTGTTGGCAGAGTTGGGATGTGAATTCATCGACCTGGACGAGCATGATGTGGAGGACTGGGTAAAGTTCGTGCCCGAGGGTGGACACTGGCCAGATGGTTTCATCTACCCGCGCGTAATCCGGGATGCTGAATGCATCGTGACCACGTGTTGTTTGAAGACCCACCGGATGGGCGGGGTATTCAGTCTGTCCCTGAAGCTGGCGGTCGGTTTGGTGCCCAGGCGCGGTTATAACTACATGCATCAGATGCATTACTCCCCGCACATGCGCAAGATGATTGCTGAGATTAACCTGTGTTACCAGCCCAGTTTAATCGTGCTGGATGGCGTGCATGCCTTCGTGACCGGAGGCCCGGAAATTGGCGAGCGCGTGCAGGCGAACGTGATGGTGGCCGGTACGGACCGGGTGGCGGTGGATGCGGTGGGGTTAGCGGTATTGAAATTGCTCGGCACTACGCCTGAGATCCAGGATCACCCAATCTTTTCCCAGGAACAAATCGCCCACGCGGCTAAACTCGGTCTGGGCGTCAGCAGTCCGGAACAGATCGAGATCGTGACGGCCGATGCCGAAAGCGCCCTCTATGCCGATAAACTGCGCCAGATTCTCAGCCAGGGCTGAGATGTTATGCGGGGCTGCCCGGTTGGGACAGCCCCGCTTGTTCTATAGATCCAGGAGCGGTACTCCCTGCCACGGATCGCGGAGTACGTTTTCCGCCTTCGTCCAGGCCGTCCAACCGCCGGCGGCCTCAAGGCGCAGAAAACCGGCTTTTTCCTCAATAATCAGCACGGTCATGGGGAATTCAGTTGTATAGTCGGGGGTCTGTGCCTCCGTTAGCTCATCGCTGTAAAACACCGGGCTGCCCTCGGGCAGATGCCCCTCCAGGGGCGTCATTTCGTCCGGGGTGGCCAGATCGGCATTCCGGAACCAACCCCAGAAGGCGCCCGGGACGTTATAGACCGTCATCTCGGCTAGGGACCAATCCCCGCATGTCTTGCGCACCCTGACAACGCGCCCCGCTGCCAAATCCAAGATCGCCGGAGCAGCTTGGGCAGGATACAGGTAGGCTTGTGTGCCGGCCTTTGTCACCAGACTGGCCGGCGAGACGGTCAGCACTTCCTCTGCGGACAGATACCACTGCGGCAACCAACCGCGGGTCTCCCCCTGCTGCACATATACCCAGTCCGAATTGGCGCGCAAAACCTGCACCGGCCCGGCCGCCACTTTGGCAAAGCCCGGCAACATGGTGAATGGTGATCGATGCTGATAAAGCGCGGCCGGGGTGCTGACGGTGGCGGTTGGCGGCGCGGCGGCCAGATCGAGCTGCAAGCCCGCGCAGGCTATCTTTTGGGCGTCGGCGGACAGGACGAAATCGATCTCGGGCAGGAAGCTGACCAGTGCCAGTTCCTTTGTTTGCCAATCATAACGCCACAGCCGGGCATGCGTATAGAAGTCACCATAGCTTGGGCCGGGGCGGGCAGTGGTGAAATATGTCTCATCCGTCCCCCAATATACCGGCCCTAAAGCATCATCAGACATCCCTTCCCACAATAATCCTTGCTCGTCCCAGAGCAGATCCCGCTCATCGCCCGTTTCGGCAATCAGGGCGGTCAGAATTGGGCCGAACTCGCCCGGGGCTGTTTGCGGCAAAAGGCACCTGTCGCCATATGTCCTGCCCTGCGGGGCGGGCGAAAATCTCTCCTCGGACAAATGGCCGCCCGGGATGTGGGTTGTGAGCAGGTTGGTGGCCAATATTTCCCCGGTCTTGGTGCTGACCATGATCGTGCCGCGATAGACAGCATCACCGGTATTGTTCAAATAATCGCCATCACTGCATTGCAGGTAATAGGCCAGCTGATTGTCCTCGGTCATTGCCAGGGCGATAAAGGTCGGCTGCACGTCAAACCCCAGCTGTTGGGAAGCTTCTGCCAACGCCGCTGTGCTGGTCACCTGGACCAGGAGCGGATCTCCGCCAGGATTCTGATACACCACCTCGTGATATGTCAAGGGCTCTGCCAGTTTCACCTGGATGGCATGCGGGCTAATCCAGCCCAGGTCCTGATAGGCGACCGTGATATATAATGTGTCTTCGGCAAATGCCAGTCTTTGTAGTTCACTTTGACTGGGGAGGGTGATGATCAGTTCATCCTCTGCCAATTGCTCGGCGTTCAAGTTGAGCGGATCTGCCGGCGAGACTGCCTCTGGAGTGACTGTAAACGCCACTTCTTGCGGGACGGGCCCCGCTCCGCAACCGAACAGGGTCACTGCCAGCAAGAACATCAAAAGGCCACTGACAAACCGTTTCATCGCTTTTTCCTCCTTGACCTTGGTAGTAATAGTTAGCAATCTGTCTCAAAAGAGTTAAAGAATGCATAATTTATCCCTCATATTACCTATACTAACAAATAACAGTAAATCCTGGCATGTTAAACACCAGTTTCTATTTTCGCTTACAAACATAATCTGATAATATATGCAAGTGGTTTTATTTTTATTTTCTGTCCCAAAATTCCTGTGGGCGCAGAATCCCCTGTAGGACTAGGGCGCCCAGATACAGCATGAGCCCGCCGCCTGCGGCTACTGGGATGGCCGCCCACGCGGGTAGCCCGTGGGCAACGAGCAAGGGATGGGCAAAGTGCACTGTCCCGGCCAGGAGGGCGGCAGCGGGCAGGGGACGGCCCCACCGTTGCGGTGCGGGCAGGGAGCCGGGCCCGAGCAGGCGGCGCACGACGCACAGGTTGAGCAGGCCGCCGACTGTGAAGTTGGCAACGGATGCTAAAGCAGCCCCTTTGATGCCGAATTCCGGCCTGGCGACCAGAAACCAGACCAGCGCCGTATCGGCAGTGACGCCGATTATGTAATTCACCATGGCCAGGCCGGGCCGGCCCAGCCCGTGCAGGATGCCCAAGGAGGTCTGGCGCAGGTAGGCAAACACCGCCCCGACGGCTGTGATGGCGATTAGAGGTTCCGCGGCCGGATAATCGTAAACGACTTGCGCCACGGGACCGGCAAGGAGGATCAGGCAGATGGCAACCGGCAAACCAAGCAGGTAAGTCATCTCTAAACTTAAAGCGGAGCGGCGCCGCAAGGCCGGATGATCGCCGCGGGCGTGTTCACCTGACAGGGCGGGCACGAGGTTTGTGGCCAGGGCCAGGTTCACGACATTGGGGAAAAAGATCAGGGGCAGGGCGATGCCCGTCAGGGCGCCGAAATCCGCTGTGGCGGCCGAAAGAGATAACCCGCCGACCCGCAGGCGGGCGGGGATCAGGATCAAGTTGACCGTGGAGCTGCCGGCCGCCACCAGGCGCGCCGCCGTCACTGGACCGGCCAGAGACATGACCCGCTTAAGCAAGGGGATGGTGCCGGACGGTGGCGCCGTGGCTTTCCCCAGCGGGGTACGATCGCCGGTGCACCGGAAGATCCCGGCCAGCAGCAACAGGCCCAAAAGCTCACCGGCCAGCATGCCGACCGCCATTCCGGCCGCGATCTGGCTGGTGCTGGAACCCAGCAGGGTGGTAATCAGGAGGATCGTTATCCCGGCATGGGCCAGTTGCTCAATGATCTGCGCCCCGGCCACAATGCCCATTGCTTGCCGGGCTTGGAAGTAGCCGCGGTAGATGGAGGCCAGGGCCACGATCGCCAGGCCGGGGGCCAGGCAGATAATCACCAGGTGGACGCGCGGATCCTGGTACAGGACCGTCGCCAGGCGGTGGGAGGCGAGCAGGAATAAGACGCTGATGGTCACGCTGACGGACAACACGAGCGTGAATGACAGCCGCAGCAGGCGCTGCGGAGTACGGATATCGCCCTGCGCGGCGTACTCACTGACTAGTTTCGCCAGCGCATAGGGGACGCCACAGCCGGCTACGATCAGGAGCGTGAAATACAAAGGGCTGACCATGCGATACAGCCCGATCGCCTCCGGGCCGGCCAGCCGGATCAGGTACAGGTTGAACGCAAAGCCGACGACCCGATTGAAAAAGCCTGCTATACTCAGCACCAGGGTCCCGCGCTTGAATGAACCGTGCTTTGCCATGACGTCCCCCTTGCGGCGATCTGCACTCTGCTCCACATATATGCAAGAATGGCTGTTGACATTATTTACAAGCAGGCAGTTGGGAAATGGAAGCGAATTTATGGATTTAGCGCTTCCTTTTGGTAGATAGAGACCCAACTCAGGAAAGGAGGGCTGTTTTGCACTGCGGTGCAGAACATACTCTATGGACAAATGGAAGAAGGTCGTGGCCGGGTTGATGTTGCTTGGCCTGCTGCTAGCTTGGCCGGCGGTGGCCACGGCAATGGGAATCACCTTGAACGGTCAACCGGCTGACCATGCTATCCCGGTCATGGTATCGGAAGGACGCACGTTGGCATCTATGCGGCCGTTTTTTGAGGCCCTGGGTGCCCAGGTGGATTACCTGCCGGGGGAAAAGCAAGTGGTCGCCACCAGTGTGGACAAACAAATCAAGCTCGATCTGGCTGATGATGAGGTGTGGGTGAACGGCGAACTGATGGACTGGGATGTGGTGGCCAAGGTGGTCAGCGGCCGGACATATGTACCGGTGCGATTCCTGGCGGAGTCACTGGGGGGAACGGTTGGTTGGAACGAAGCAACAAAAACCGTCGATGTCTGCCTGCCAAACGTGACGGCGCAGATCGCGGAAGCATGTGCGCCGATCATTCCTTATACTGACCAGGATCTCGAGTTGCTGGCTCGCTTGATCCAGGCGGAGGCCGGTTCAGAACCCCTGGAGGGAATGATTGCGGTGGGAGCGGTGGTGGTGAACCGGGTGCTGGATCCCTGTTTTCCCGACACCATCCAGGGAGTGATCTACCAACCACGGCAGTTCACTCCGGTGGGCAACCATCGCTTTAACGCGCCGATCTCGGAGCGGGCCTGGGAAGCCGCCCGGGCGGCTCTACACGGCCAGGACCCGGTGGAGGGTGCGCTGTTTTTCTTCAATCCGGCCCGGGCTAAAGGTTCATTCCTGTTTACCAGGCCGGTGATCGCAGAGATCGGCAATCACCGCTTCACAAATTAAAAAGAAAATGGCCTTTAGATTTTTGCCCTAAAGGCCATTTTTCTATCGTCTGAGCCCCCGCAGGGGCTTTTTTCAAGCTGTCGCCGGTCGCACAAAAATGCCGCTTTTTGCCAAACGGTCCACCGCTTCCTGCAGAGCGTCTTCCGGCTGGACAAGACCAATGCGCACATAGCCCTCGCCGGCCGGTCCAAACCCAATCCCGGGGAGCACGACCACCCCGGTCTTTTCTAAGAGCTCTATTGCGAACTCCTGCGAGGAATAGCCTGCCGGGACAGGTGCCCAGACGAACATGGTCGCCTTTGGTTTTTCTATCTGCCAGCCGATTGAGCGCAGACCATCGATCAACACATCGCGCCGGCGCTGGTAACGCCGGGCCGTTTCTTGCACGTACGTCTGCGGGCCAGTCAGGGCGGCGATGGCGGCGTATTGGATGGGCTTGAATATCCCATAATCTGTATAGGATTTGACGGTTTTCAGCCATGATACCACATCAGCATGGCCGGACATGAAACCCACCCGGCAGCCGGCCATGCTAAATGTCTTGGAACAGGAGTGAAATTCCACTGCCACCTCCCGGGCTCCCGGCACCTGCAGGATGCTGGGCGGTGTGTAGCCGTCAAAGGCCAGTTCCGAGTATGCGGCGTCATGGCAAATCAAGATCTGGTTTTCATGCGCAAACTCCACCAGGCGCTGGAAAAAATCCAGGTCGGCAGTGGCGGTGAGCGGGTTGTTGGGATAGTTCAGGACGATCATTTTCGCTTTGCGCCTAATCTCAGCCGGGATGGCATCCAGATCCGGGAGATAATTGTTGCTTTCCAATAGCGGCAAATAATAAAGCTTGGCGCCGGCAAACAGCGGTCCGGCACTATAGATCGGATAACCGGGGTCTGGCACCAGGACGACATCGCCCGGGTTAATGACCGCCAGGGAAATGTGGGCCAGGCCTTCCTGAGAACCGATCAGGTCGACGACCTCGGTTTGCGGGTCCAGCTCCACACCGAACCGGTTTGCGTACCAATGGGCGATTGCTTCTAAAAGCTCCGGCAAGCCGGTGATGGCATACCCGTAATTGCCCTGGTCGGCGATTTCCTTTTGCAGCCGCTCTATCACGTGGAGAGCCGGGGCCATATCAGGGCTGCCGATACCCAAATTGATGATGCCCACGCCGCGCGCAGCGACCAAGTCCTTTTTTTGTTCCATATCGGCGAAAACGGCAGACGTGAGCCCCTCCAAACGCTTGGCCTTTTGCACAACGACACTCCCTTTCATCAGCTATCAAAACATATTCCGGAAGGATTTTGTCATACTTTTTTCTCTTTCCAAGCAGCAATTCCTCCTCGTGGAAAGACGCTCCCAGGCGGCAGGAGCTTGGGGCTGGAAGAGACAATAAGAGATAGTGGCAGTACTGTTAGTGGAGGTGTGGGTTCAGTGACGAAGGCCCTGTTAGTGGGCGTGCGGTTTTGTGGGGGTTGCAATCCGCAATTTAACCGGGGTGATTTCTGGCGGGCAGTGCAGGATTGTTTGGTTGGGGAGGCGGTCCAATTCGTGCCCGCCGAACAGGCGGAGTTGATCTTGATCATCAGCGGTTGTGTCGTTGACTGTACTTCCCGCCCGGAAGGAGAAAATCCCCGCTACGGTTATTTGGTGGTGGCCGGTGATACGCTCAACCGGGCCAGTATATCATATGATCTACTGGCAGTGCGCACCGCGGAGGAAATCAAGGCTGCCAGCCGGGAAAAGGCGCAGTGAAAAATAGGGAATTATTGGCCAAAAATAAACCAGTCCGGCCGTGTCAGGAGATTGTCGGCCACATGCGGGCATTTGCTGGCATTGACTGGTAGGTTGGCAATTTGACCGGGGGCAGCATTTCCGATAAAATCAACGTTACCATATATTTTGGTAGGCCGAAGCTTCGTTGAGAGGCGCGGGGGAACCATGTTTTGGGGGGCGAATTCCCAGCCCAATAGCTGGGATAGGGCAAAACCCGAGTCCGAGCCCGTCAGCTAACCCCGTAGGCGTGGAGGGTCCGAGTTGAAAATGGGACTGCTTCTGCTCGGAGCCCTGAGGGGCTTTTTTGTTTCTCTCCCTCCGTTTTTTTGCCTCGCAAGCTCCGTCATAGCTATCTATTCTTGATCTCAGTAAATGATTTGAATGAGCCTGCGCCTCATCGAATGGGTCCAAGTTGGTCCCTTGCGCCTGCCGCAAAGGGGGTTTTCGCGTGTTTAAAAAGACGATTGGTTTGATGATGGTTTTGCTTTTGGCGTTGCTGGTAGCGGGTTGTGGCGGTGAGACGGCCGGGGAGCAAAAAGAGACGATCATATTCGGCGATTACAGTTGGGATAGTTCTCAGGTGCACAACCGGGTAGCGGGTTTCATCATTGAGCACGGATATGGTTACCCGGTGGATTACCTATTCGGCGAGACCATCCCGCTGTTGCAGGGTCTGCAGAAAAATAACCTGCAGGTGTCGATGGAAATTTGGGTGTTGAACATCCAGGAGGCTTATCAGGCTGCGCTGGAGTCGGGTCAGATCGTCGAGTTGGGCAAAAACTTCGAGGATGCGCCCCAGGGTTGGTATGTGCCCACTTACATGATTACAGGGAACCCGGAGCGCGGCATCGCGCCGATCGCCCCGGATTTGCGGTCGGTCACAGACTTGCCCAAGTATTGGGAGCTGTTCAAAGACCCGGAAAACCCGCACCAGGGACGCTTCTATAACAGCCCGCCGGGTTGGATTTGTACTGCAATCAACGAACAAAAAATAGCTTCCTACGGGTTGGATGAATTCTTCGCGCCTTTTGCCACAGGTTCTGACGCCGCTTTGATATCTTCCATGGTCGCCGCCTATGAACAGGGTAAGCCATGGGTCGGCTACTATTGGGAGCCCACCTGGGTGATGGGTAAGTTGGATTTCACCATGTTGGCCGAACCGGCCTATGATGACGCTCTCTGGAGCGATGCCGGCGGTTATGGATGTGCGTACCCGGACTGCCCGGTTTTGAAAGCGGTTAATGTCAGCCTGCAGGAATCGGCGCCTGAGGTAGTGGAGTTCATCGCTCATTACCAGACCACATTGGAACAGAATAATGCGGTATTGGCCTTTATGGAGAGCAATCAGGCCGACGTTGCCGCCGCGGCCTTGTATTTTCTGAATCAGTACCCGGATGTGTGGCAACAGTGGGTACCGGCAGATGTGGCCGCCAGGGTGTCGCAGGCCCTGAATGAGGTGCATTAAACGTGGCTGATCAGGTGACGAAACGGCGTCCACTCCTGGAGGTAAATCATTTGTGGAAGGTTTTTGGGGGCGACGATGTTGATGTGACGGATGCGGCTGCTTTGGCAGCGGTGGAGGCGAACGGCGCTGTGGGCGCCGTTCGCGACATCTCCTTTTCTGTCCCCAGTGGCCAGGTGTTCGTCATCATGGGGCTGTCTGGAAGCGGCAAGTCAACGCTGATCCGCTGCCTGTTGCGCTTGGTGGAGCCCACCAGCGGACGCATTTTGGTGGACGGAAACGATGTGACGGCGATGGATGCGCAGCAGTTGACCGAGTTCCGCCGCACGCGGGTGGCAATGATATTCCAGCACTATGGATTATTGCCGCACCGGACAGTATTGCAAAACGTCGCTTTCGGGTTAAAACTGCGCGGCATGGAGCGGGCGGAACGAGAGGAACGGGCGCGCGTGGCCATTCAACAGGTGGGACTGGCCGGCTGGGAAAACCGTTACCCGTCTGATTTGTCGGGCGGCATGCAGCAACGGGTCGGTATTGCCCGGGCGCTGGTGCAGGATACGGAGGTCTTGTTGATGGATGAACCGTTCAGCGGTTTGGATCCTCTTATCAGGCGCGAGATGCAGGATGAATTGCTCAGGCTGCAGGCAGAGCTCCATAAGACGATTTTGTTCGTGACCCACGATTTGGGTGAGGCTTTGCGCGTTGGTGACCGGATGGCGGTTATGCGCCAGGGTGAGTTCGTCCAGGTCGGCGAACCGCGCGATATCCTTTTGCAGCCGGCGGATGAATATGTGCGGCGGTTCGTCCAGGATGAGCGGCGGGTACTGATGATGGTGGAGGGCGGTAAGTCTGCCACCGTACGCGGCATGGGTGAAGTGGCCGAAAAGCCCCAGCGCGCCAGACTGGCGGCCGGCGATAGGGGGTGAGCGAATAAATGTTTCCGGAAACGCTACAATTCCATATCGCACCACAGATAGATGCGTTCGTGAAATGGTTGGTCGTTTCAGGTGATGCTTTTTTCACCGCTATCACGCATGGTTTGATACGGGTAATGGTGCTGGTGGAAAAGGGCTTGTTATCGGTGCCTTGGTGGTTGTGGTTGGCCATCATCGCCGGAGTGATTTGGTACCAATCGCGCCAATGGCGTAAGACATTTTTGCTGGTGGGGTTGATGTTCTCGATCGGAATGTTCGGGATGTGGGAGCCGGCCATGGAAACGCTCTCCGTAGTAATCACGGCCACGCTCATTTCCCTGCTGGTGGGGATTCCAATGGGAGTGGCGATGGCCGAATGGAAGCAGGCCAGCGCTGTGTGCACGCCCTTGTTGGATGCCATGCAGACCATGCCGAGCTTTGTGTATTTGATTCCCGCTTTGATGTTGTTCGGCTTGGGGAAGGTGCCGGCCGTGATTGCGACCATCATCTATGCGGTGCCACCGGTCGTACGTTTGACTGAGCTGGGCATCAGGCAAGTTTCAGCTGCGGTGCAGGAAGCAGCGACGGCCTTCGGGGCCACCCGCTGGCAGATGTTGAAGGAAGTGCGGCTGCCGTTGGCAATGCCCTCCATTTTGGCGGGCGTGAACCAGACTACCATGATGGCTCTGGCGATGGTGGTGATCGCCAGTATGATTGGCGCCGGTGGGGTCGGCGAAAAGGTGCTGTTTGCCATCAACCACATCGCAGTGGGGAATGGCTTTGAAGCCGGTTTTGCGATCGTGGCTTTAGCAATCATCATCGACCGGATGACGCAAGGGGTGGCACAGCGCTGGAAAACAGATGGTTCATCGCATTGAAGCAAAAAACCGCCAAATTTGGCGGTTTAATCATCTGGCTCCCCGGGCAGGATTCGAACCTGCAACTACTCGGTTAACAGCCGAGTGCTCTACCATTGAGCTACCGAGGAATTTTTCTTGCAAGTTTCATTGCTTATTATAGAGATGCGCCGGCAAAAAGTCAAGTGCGGCAAGTGCCATGTTTACTTGACATGGACCTTGACCGCACATAAAATATAAAGGCAGGTTTGTGAAATGTTTTTGGGGATGTAGCTCAGTGGGAGAGCGCCTACTTTGCAAGCAGGAAGTCGGCGGTTCGAATCCGCTCATCTCCACCAGCAATTGGGGTGTAGCCAAGCGGTAAGGCACGGGACTTTGGATCCCGCATGCGCAGGTTCGAATCCTG
>DUQP01000021.1 GCA_012837735.1 Bacillota bacterium | reverse complement strand
GGGAGTGGTGCGGTTCGTCCTGGAAGTGGTGGAAAAGGCCGGCGCCAATCCCTGTCCGCCTCTGCTGATTGGGGTAGGGATGGGCGGGACGATGGATAAAGCGGCTGTGATCGCCAAGCGCAGTCTGCTCCGGCCAATAGGCGAACCCCATCCGGACCAACATATCGCGGATTTGGAAAAAGAGCTCCTGAAACGGGTGAACGGCACTGGGATTGGACCGGCCGGTCTTGGGGGAGTGACCACCGCTTTGGCGGTGCACGTGCAGACCTGGCCCACCCATATTGGCGGTTTGCCGGTGGCAGTCAATTTGCAATGTCATGCTGCCCGGCATGCGGAGGTGGTCTTGTGAAGCGCCTGCAATCGCCTTTGGCAGAGGCAGTTGTGCGGGAATTGCGCTGCGGAGAAACGATTGCTCTCTCCGGGGTGATTTACACCGCCCGGGATGCGGCGCATGCCCGTCTGGTGGCGGCGGAGAGGGAAAAACCGCTTGACCTAAAAGGGCAGACCATTTATTATGTCGGCCCTTGTCCGGCACCACCGGGCAAAGTGATTGGTTCTGCCGGGCCAACGACTGCCGCTCGCATGGACCCATACACAATAGACCTGTTACGGGGCTATGGGGTGCGGGCTGTGATCGGTAAGGGTAACCGCAGTGCCGAGGTGCGCAGGGCTTTAGTGGAGCACGGGGCGGTCTATCTTTTGGCTTTGGGTGGGGCGGGAGCCCTGATTGCCAGCTGCGTGCGGGAGGCAGAGGTGGTTGCCTACCCTGACTTGGGTCCGGAGGCCATCTATCGGTTGCGGGTGGAAGACCTGCCATTGTTCGTCGGGATCGATACTCTGGGCAACGATATCTATCAGCGCAATTGACCCAGCCACTTTAGGGGGAAGGATTTTGAGGCACAAGTTAGGGACAGCCAAGTTGCCCGTCGACTGGAACCTGGCCATGATTTTTGGCGTCACATTGACTGCTGTGATGGGGGTGACGAGCCTTGCGCCCGCTTTCCCTAAAATCACGCAGGTGTTTGGTTTGACAGAGTGGCAGGTGGGCTGGTTAATCACTGCCTTCACCCTGCCGGGGGTAGTGCTTACTCCGATATTGGGAGTGGTGGCGGACCGCCTGGGGCGGAAATGGGTTTTGGTACCATCACTGTTGTTGTTTGGAATTGCCGGCGGTCTGTGCGCTTTTGCCCCCAATTTCCAGTGGGTGGTTTTCCTGCGCGTCTGGCAGGGGATTGGTGCCGCCGCTTTGGGCTCGATCAACGTCACGATTTTGGGTGACCTTTACCAGGGACCGGCCAGGGCGCGCGCCATGGGTCTGAATGCCAGTGTGCTCAGTATTGGTACCGCCTGTTACCCAATTTTAGGGGGCGCTTTGGCGGTTGCATCCTGGAATTATCCTTTTTTGTTACCGTGGTTAGCAATACCTTTAGCGGTGGTTGTGGCGCGGTTCATGCGCAATCCGGAACCAGCCGGGCAAAACGATTTGCGCCAGTATCTGCAGAGCGCTTGGTTAGGACTGAAGAACCGCAAGGTGTTGGGCATTTTTTTAGTCGGCATCATTACATTCATCGTCTTATATGGGTGTTACCTGACATATTTAAGTCAATTGCTTGGTCGGGAGTACCAGGCCTCTTCTTTTGCCATTGGCGTGATCATGTTCTCCATGTCTTTCACCACGGCGATGGTTTCTGCCCAGCTCGGCAAACTAACCCGGCGATTCGCCAAACGGAACTTGGCCATCTTCGCTTTCTGTGCTTATGTGGTGGCTTTGGCGATTATCCCGTTTGTTGGCCGGTTAGAGTTGTTTGTTATCCCCACCCTGGTTTTCGGGGTGGGGCATGGTTTGAATATCCCCAGTTTGCAGACCATGTTGGCAGAACAGGCGCCATTGGAATACCGGGCCATTTTCATGTCCTTAAATGGCATGATGCTCCGCATTGGTCAGACCCTGGGACCGCTGCTGATGGGTCTGGTGTTTGTGTATGGTCATTTCCAGGCCGTGTTTTGGGTTGGATCACTGTTGGCGGTGGTCGGAGCATTGGTGGTGGGACTGTTCCTGCGTGACAGCGTCCCCCAGGGGGCTGGTGGTAAGGGGTGAAAGTTGTGGCAGAGAGTGAAGAGCTACTGGAACGCGCTTTGGCAGCGGCCGGCGGGGAGCTCCCGGCGGGGGAAAAAGAAGAGTATGTGCGGGATATGTTTAATGCCATTGCGCACCATTATGACATGATGAACTTGGTGATGACAGCGGGCTGTTATCGTTTGTGGCAAAGGGCATTTTTGCGTTTGGCGGCACCGGCTCCGGATCAGCAAATACTGGATGTCGCCTGCGGGACAGCGGATCTGAGCATATTGTTGGCAACGCAGTTGACTACCGGAAAAGTGGTCGGCATAGACCTTGCACCGGCCATGTTGGCGGTTGGGGCAGAAAAAGTGCGGCAGCGCGGCCTGAGCGGGCGGATCCAGTTGCTGGAAGGGAACGCCTTGGATTTATCGTTTGCCGATGGCTGTTTTGACATGGTGACGATTGGTTTCGGTTTGCGCAACATCACTGATCGGAGCCGGGCGGTGGCTGAAATGGCCCGCGTCTTGAGGCCGGGTGGCCGCTTTTTGTGTCTGGAATTGACGCACCCGACTAATCCGGTGTTGGCCGCGCCTTATTTTTTATATTTCCGCCATGTGGTACCGCTGCTGGGCAGATTGTTTGAACGGGGGGCGGGCCGCGGCGCTTATACTTACTTGCCCAATTCTCTGCGCTCTTTTCCGGCGGCGGCCGATTTGGCCGCTTTGATGGCGAACTGCGGTTTGACGGATGTCACGTACAAGACTTTCACCGGGGGTATTGTCGCCTTGCATTCTGGTCGCAAGCCGCTGTGAAGAGCAGGAAACGGTGTGGGATTGACGAATTTCTGGTTATCAGCTTTTGTGAGACTAGGTGCAAGCAAACCGAGGGGGGTTGCTGTTTGCGTATTCCACGCGTGCCAAATGTAGTCATCCGGAGACTGGTGCTTTATCTGCGCACACTGGTCGATATGGATATTAGGAGCGACGAAAATCTGTTTATCTCCTCTCAGGAGCTGGGGGAACGGGCTGGGGTAACGGCAGCCCAGGTGCGGAAGGATTTAGCTTTGTTTGGTGAGTTTGGTAAACAAGGAGTAGGCTACCATGCGCTCAGCCTGATGCGGGAGCTGCAGGCGATATTGAAAGTGGACCGGGACATTGCGGTTGGGCTTGTGGGTGCTGGAGAACTGGGCATGGCCATGACCCGCTATAACATCCGCCGCTACAATCAAAATCCGGATTATTTGTTCCGGATGGCGGCGTTGTTTGACATCGATCCGGAAAAGATCGGCAAGGATGTGGAAGGGGTGCCGATTTTCCCGGTGCAGGAGATGGAAGAGCGGGTGCGCGAGTTGAACATTCAGATCATGACGATCGCTGTGCCGGCTGCTGTGGCACAGGAGATTACCGACATGGTAGTCCGATCTGGAGTGAAGGCGATCTTGAACTTCGCTCCCATCAAACTAACGGTACCGAGTGATGTGCACTTGTATTCAGCGGATGTTTCATTGGATCTGCAGCAGTTGGCATATTACCTGTAATAGTGTGATTTGGAAAAAGCCGGCGAAGCCCTTTGCCATCGGCAGAGGGCGTCCTAATTAAGTGCGCAAATTAGCAGAGGGGGCGGGGCTGTGAATCCAGAACACCTGGCAGCTGTACACCGTCGTTATCAGCAAGTGCCATCATATCAATATTACGGGATCACAGTGCTGGAACTGACAGAAGGGTCAGCGCAGGTGACGATGGCATGGCAATCCTGGTTCGCCAATTCCAATGGTTTTATGCATGGGGGAGTGCTGGCGACCTTGATTGATTCGGTGATCGGGATTGCCGCCCGTACCGTCACATCACGAATCACCACAACGGTGGAATGCAAAGTGAATTTTATCCGGCCGGTGCGGGAACAGGATTTGCGAGCAAATGCCGAGATCATGCATAAAGGGAACTCGTTACTGGTGGGTCGGGGAGATGTGTTTGACAGTCAGGGACGGTTGATTGCCACTGGCACGGCTACATACGCCATGTTGCAGGAAGATGACTGGGAGAAATATCAAATGCCGGCGCAGGAAAAGGATTAGAAAGCGGTGTACTAAGAAAGGTGGGGTGACGGTGGATCATGCCGCTGGCGGGGTGGTTTTCCATCACGATGGGCAGGAGTACCACATTTTGATGATCCTTGATAAATACGGTTACTGGACCCTGCCGAAAGGGCACCTGGAAATTGGTGAAAATGACCGCCAAGCTGCTCTGCGTGAGATCTATGAGGAAACCGGTGTGCGGGGCTCAATCCGCGCTGATCTGGGTGAAATATACTATCACGTCCAGGCGGGGCAAGTCCGCAAGCGGGTCCACTTTTTTTTGGTGGCAGCTGGCCAGACCGATCTGAAACGTCAAATCGGCGAGATCCAGGATCTTGGCTGGGTGAGGGTGGCGGAAGCCCCATCTAGACTCGGTTACGAGAATTTGCGACCTGTTTTGATGCGTGGGCTCAAAATGCTGTGCGAATGACTGGGGGGCATGGCATGGTTAATAAAAAGTTGCGCACTGAACAAATCACGCGATTGTTTGAAGCAATTTTGTGCCTGGAGAACGTGGAAGAGGCTTATCGGTTTTTTGAAGACCTCTGCACGGTCGGTGAGTTGCAATCCCTGGCGCAACGGTTTGAGGTTGCCAAGCTTTTGGCTAGCGGTATGACTTATGACAAGATCGTTGCCCGCACGGGAATGAGCACAGCCACCATCAGTCGCATCAAACGTTGTCTTGACTACGGAGCAGATGGCTACCGCTTAGTGTTGGAGCGATTGGAGAAGTCCTAGGCGGGGGTGGCTTGTATGGCCATGGTTTTGTACCTGGCGATACTGGTACTACTAGTCACTGCAACCCTGTGCCTGCTTTGTCCCCGGGTCCTGCAACGCATCGTCATTGCTTGTGAGCAAAAACCGCAGTCCGTCCGGGGTATGTTCCTGGCTTCTCCGCAATATTTGCTGCAGTTGGAGATAACCGGTCTCGTCAGCCTTATCCTGGCATTGCTGCTTATCATTTGGCGCCTGCTTTTCCTGTAATAGGCCAGAGTTTCGTTCAATTTCTTGATATTACGCGGTGAGTGGTCCCAAGGTATTTGGCTGAGGTTGAAAAGGTCAGCAATATGAGGGGCCAAGTGATCGAGGATCACGATAGGCATAG
>DUQP01000020.1 GCA_012837735.1 Bacillota bacterium | reverse complement strand
TTGGCATCACGGAAACGTTTTTTGAGGGTGTAGACCCACCTAACGGTGATTCCCATAAGCTCAGCCACCTGATTTGGTGAGTGTTTTTCGAGCAGAGAAATAACCATTTGGGCAGCAGCTTGTGGGTGACCGGAATGCATGAGTTGGTTTTGGATTGGTTTCACAACCATAATACCTTAGGGATACCCACCCTTTGCAATGCCTTTTTTACCCGAAAAAAATGCCCTGAACGAAACTCTGGTCGCTCTACAGCGCCAGAATCGTGTAACGTTGACGATATGGTTTCTTCTGTGATAAAATCAATTGTTGCCGGGCTGTCATGGCCTGGCAAGCTTCAACCGTATGGATAGGGTCTTGCAATCGGCCTTTGCCGAACCCATATCCGGCGAGTCTAAGCGAATCGGGGGATGGAAGTGTACGCGGTTTTTGAGACAGGTGGCAAACAATACCGAGCCCAAGTGGGTGACGAATTATTCGTAGAACGCTTGAATGCGGCCGAAGGAGAGCAGGTCTCGTTCGAGCGGGTGTTGTTGGTCAGCGACGACAATGAAACGAAGATTGGTGCCCCGGTGTTGGAGGGCGCGAGCGTAAAGGCCTCTGTTCTGGAGCATGGTAAAGGGCCAAAGATATTGGTGTTTAAATATAAAGCCAAGGTTAACCACCGACGCCGGAAGGGACATCGCCAGCCGTACACAAAAGTGCGGGTGGAGGCCATCGAGGCCTGAGGCATGTTGCAAGTTACTTTTACGGAGGATGGATTTCAGGTAACCGGGCATGCCGGTTATGCTGAATGGGGTCAGGACATTGTTTGTGCGGCTGTCTCAGCGCTGACCCAGACCACGGTGTTGGGATTAAGGGATGTGGTTGGGTTGGGGGACAGGCTGACGGAGGAAGTCCGGGCTGGTTTTCTTACCTGTCGTCTCCCGGAGCGCCTGACAGTGGCTGAACGGGCCCAGGCGAAGTTGTTGTTCGCCACTTTGCGCGCCGGCCTAATAGCGATTGCCCAGGCATACCCTGGTTACCTTGAGATTTTAGATTAGTTTGCGATTTTGCATAAGGGGGTGGGAAAGATGAGGTTTGACCTCCAGCTGTTTGCACATAAGAAAGGCATGGGTAGTACCCGCAATGGTCGCGACAGTGCTGCCAAACGGCTTGGTGTGAAAAGCCATGACGGCCAGTACGTGACAGCCGGCAGCATTATCGTCCGCCAGCGTGGGACCCGCGTTCACCCCGGCCGGAACGTTGGCATGGGCGGTGACAATACATTGTTTGCCAAGCTTGATGGCTATGTGTCCTTTGAACGGCGTGGCAGAGATAAAAAAGTAGTGAGTGTCCATCCCGCAGCCTTAGAGGCCTGATGTGGTCAGAGAAAAACCCCGGCGCCCTCAACGTCGGGGTTTTTGTTTTGGGCAGGATTTTCTTGCCAAATTATTGAACAACCTTGCAGGTGCGGGAGGAGGAGTGATTGCGATTAATCGGCCGGTGACAGCCCTGGTTGTGCTGGAATTTTCCTTGTTGGGCTGGCTTGTGGCCGCTAGTTTTTCGGATTTACCCGATCCCAGCGGTCTTTGGCAGGGCTATCCATTGTTATTGTTCTGCGTGTTCGCACTGGTGGTTTTTTTCTTCCTGCGCTGTCCGGAAACCCAACGTACTCCTGCCGGCGGAATCCCGCTCCCGTTGTTTTTGCTCGTCCGGCGCATCTCACGACATGATACACTTAACTGTCTGCAAGTGGTGTCCGGTTGGCTGCAGCTGGGCAGGCTGGAACGCGCCCAGACGGCCCTGGCGGAGTTGGAAAGCCGACTGCGTCAGGAAGCCGGTTATACAAGTAGTTTGCCTTCGTCTCTGGCTTGTTTCCTGATTCTCGAGCCATTGTTGGCCAAATCCCAGGGGGCGGCAGTTGAGATCCATGTTAGTGGTCGGCCTTTGGAGGGAGATCTGACCGAGCGACAATTAGAGGTGTTACGGTGGGCTTTGCGGGCGGTCGTGCGCTTGATCCTGCAGCATGGGCAAGGAGCCCTGGCGGTGCACGTGGTGACCGGAGAGAACAGGTTGACGCTAAAATTGCCTTTGCCAGGGGGCGGTTTTCATTACCAGGAATGGGAGAACTTGTTTCAAGACCAGGTCGGCACAAAACGACGGGCAAGGGATGTTTTGCGTGCCCGGGGGGTTGAGCTGACCTGGACTGGGCAAGATGAGATGGAGATTATATTGCAGGTGGCCCTGTAGTCGGGGTCTTAATTGGGGGCGCAGAAATGTTTGTGGATACGGCACGCATTTTTGTTCAAAGTGGTGCCGGTGGAAACGGGATGGTTTCCTTCCGGCGCGAAAAATACGTTCCGGCAGGTGGCCCGAACGGAGGCGACGGGGGTCGCGGCGGCGATGTGGTCATAGTGGCTGATGCTAATCTGAACACATTGCAAGCATTTCGCCGGCAACGCCATTTCCGCGCCCAACGTGGGCAAGATGGGATGAACAATCGGAAATCCGGTCGCGATGGAGAAAACCTGGAAATTCGTGTGCCGCCGGGGACGATCATCCGGGAGGAGGCCGGCGGGTCCATCCTGGCGGATCTCAAACATGATGGCGACCGGGTAGTTGTGGCGCGGGGAGGCAAGGGTGGCAAAGGGAACGCGCATTTTGCCACTCCAACTAGACAAGCTCCGCGTTTTGCCCAGCCCGGACAACCGGGAGAAGAGCGCTGGCTGGAGTTGGAGCTCCGGCTTTTGGCCGATGTGGGGTTGGCAGGGTTTCCGAATGCCGGCAAGTCAACTTTGTTGGCGCGCGTGTCTGCTGCCCGACCGGAAGTGGCGGCTTACCCGTTTACGACCCTTACGCCTCAACTTGGCGTAGTGGATCTTGGTGACGAGGGCTCCTTTGTGATTGCGGATGTGCCGGGGCTAATTGAGGGGGCGCATGCCGGGGTTGGTCTTGGTCATGATTTCTTACGCCATTTACAGCGGACCAGATTGATTGTCCATGTAGTGGATGCGGCGGGATCGGAAGGGCGGGATCCAGTGTCAGATTTGCGCATCTTGCGCCAGGAATTAGAGTGCTATGATCCCGAGCTGGCAGCGCGCCGGGCGGTGATCGTGGCCAATAAAATCGATCTGATACCTGCCGCCGAGCGTACGAGAGCACTACAGGGAATCAAACATGAGGCCGAATTTGGGCAGACCCCGCTATTTCCCATTTCTGCAGTCACTGGGGAGGGGGTACGCGAGCTGCTGTTGTATCTATTACAGGAGGTGAAAAAGGCCGCCTCTGTGGATACACAAGAGGAATCTTTAGCACTGCTTGCCAGTCCCAAACCGCACTTGCGGGCAGGGCGCCGGGCTCCCTCCTTTACCATCACCCGGCAGGATGGGTGTTTTGTAGTGGTGGGATTGGAGCGTTTGGTGGAACGTTATGATTTGACCGACGAGGAAGCGGCCCGGGAGCTGGCGCTGCGGTTTTATCGACTGGGATTAGAAGATGAGTTGCGAGCAGCGGGAGCAAAACCGGGGGATACGGTTATTATTGGTGACTGCGAGTTTGAACTGGAAGACTAGTGCGTGTTATAATACGGAAAACTGCGGGGAGAGTGGAAGTACGGGATGGCAAAACCGATTGGAGTCATGGGCGGCACATTTGACCCAATTCATTTTGGGCATTTGGTAACGGCGGAAGCAGCTTGTGAGGCTTACGATCTCGAGGAAGTGATCTTCGTACCGGCCGGGCGACCGCCACATAAGGCTGCTAAATACATCAGTGATTCCCAGCACCGGTATTTCATGACGGTGCTGGCTACGATAGATAATCCGCGTTTTACTGTTTCCCGGGTGGAATTGGACCGCCCGGGATATTCCTATACCGTCGATACTCTGCGGACATTATATGCCGAGTATCCGGAGCGGGAAATCTTTTTTATCACCGGGGCCGATGCTGTGTTGGAGATCTGTAGTTGGCGCGATCCCTGGTCGGTTTTAGAGCTGTGCCATTTTATTGCTGCTACTCGGCCCGGTTATCATTTGCAGTCTTTGGATCGTTTGCGCGCGACATTGGGTGAGGAACATAGCCAGCGTGTGCATCCCTTAACGGTGCCGGCGCTGGCCATTTCATCCAGCGACATTCGGGAGCGGGTGCAAGCCGGCCGATCCATCAGATATTTGTTGCCGACCAGCGTGGAGAATTATATCCATAAAAAGGGCCTTTACCGCCATGGTGGATGAGTTTCGTGAACATGCCGAGCTCGTGGAACAATTGCGGGCTTCTTTGCCGCCAAATCGTTTTCGGCATTCACTCTCTGTGGCCGGTGCTGCTTTGTGGTTGTCAAGGATACATAACATTGACAGGGCAAAGGCTCTTTACGCCGCCTTGTGTCATGATTATGCGCGTCATTACGAACCGCAGCGCTTATTGAATTTGGCTAATGAGTTTGCTATACTCGTAGACGAGGTAGACGTAAAATATCCCGTTCTTTTGCACGGCCCGGTGGGAGCGAAACTGGTTCAAGTCCGGTTTCATTGTTATGACCCACAGATTGGTCGTGCTATTGCACTGCATACGACCGGTGGGGCCGGCATGGATAGCCTGGCACAATTGGTGTATTTGGCGGATTGTATTGCGCCGGGGCGGCGTTTCCCCGGGGTGGAACGCTTGCGGTTGCTGGCGATGGCGGACCTGGCTTTTGCCACCTGGCAGGCCTTGCGGGCCAATGTGAGATGGCTTGTAGAGTCTAACCGGCTTTTACATCCAAATACAGTGGCAGCATACCATGAATTCCAGACCATGTTCCAGAAGTGATTTGTTGGGGGTAGACCGGTGGCGAAGCGAATTTCTAGCAGTCGCAAAAGAGCCAAAAGACGTGCTGTGCTGTTTATCGGAAGCATGGTTTTTCTTTTTCTGCTGATTGGATTTTTGGCTGGCACATATTCATTCTTGCGAGGTGTAGGATTGGGAGCGGGTGTCAATGTGAATGTGCCGGCGGTGGAGCCTGGAGAAAGAATTAATGTCCTATTGCTGGGTATTGATGCAGACCGGGACGCGGACGGCAATGTTGTGCCATCCGATTTGCAGCGCTCCTGGACGCGCACCGACGTGATGATTATGTTAAGCTTTGACCCAGCTACGAACGAGTTGGGTATGCTTTCGTTGCCCCGGGATACGCGGGTGCACATCCCTGGGCATGGCACTGAAAAGCTGGCCCATGCCCACGCCTATGGTGGACCACAGTTGGCCATTGAGACCGTCAGTGAATTCTTGGATGTGCCGATTCATTACTATGTCAGGACGAATTTTGCCGGTTTTATCAGTATGGTTGATATTCTCGGCGGCGTTGACCTGCAAATTGATGAGCATATGTATTATGAGGATCCGACCCAGGATTTGGTGATCAATATCCCGGCTGGGCTACACCATTTTGATGGCGCCAAGGCATTGGATCTTGTGCGCTACCGCCAGTATTGGGATGGCGATATCGGGCGTGTGAAGATGCAGCAGCGGTTGATCAATGCTCTGCTTGACGAAGTATTCCAAGTGGGGATTGTGTTCAAACTCCCCTCCATGGCGGGTGAACTGCTGAAGTATGTAGATACTAATATGGATCCGGGGCAACTTTTATCACTTGCCAATACAGCGCGCAAGATGGACCGCAGCAAGATCACGATGGAGATGCTGCCGGGTCATTTGGGTGAGATTTATTGGGAACCGGATCATGAACAAATCGTGGACACAGTGGACCGCTTGCTTAAGGGGATTGACCGGGGAAGAAACGCCCGGATTGAGCTGGAAGTGTTGAATGGGTGTAAAGTGGCAGGTGCCGCCGCTTCTTTAACGGCCGCTTTGCGCCAGCAGGGTTTCAATGTGATCAGCTACGGCAATGCGGAGCAAACGAATAATGCCAAGACATACGTTTCATATAACGGCGCCGAGGCGCGTGAGGCGGCAGGCAGCGTAGCCCTGGCGATTTCCCGTCTCGGGATTCCAGTGCGGGTAGTAGCAGGGCGGACGGACGAGGCCCAGGTACCTGTGACGGTAGTCATCGGAGCGGACATCGAACAGGCAGAAATGGGAGGGAAGCGCTGATTTGAATTCCAGAGCAAAAGCCCTTTTGGCGGCAGAGGCAGCTGAAGATAAGCGGGCGCGTGATGTTGTGGTATTGGATGTGTCTGCTGTCACCCTGGTGAGTGACTATTTTGTGATTTGCAGTGGTACCAGCAGGGTACAGATTAAAGCCATAGCAGATGGTGTGCGTGAAAAAATGGCCGAGCGAGGGGTGAAGTTGCATCATCAAGAGGGCTATGACACGGCTACCTGGATATTGTTGGATTATGGTGATGTGGTAGTGCATGTGTTTAATGAGCACGAGCGGGAGTTCTATGATTTGGAGAGACTCTGGGGTGATGCACCTGAATTGGTGCGGGAGACATCAGATTGGGGCAACAATTCCGCTGCCTTGACATAGCATGAGGCATCAATTATAATACAAACTGTCCCTTTGCAAGAACGGATGTGGGGCTGTAGCTCAGCTGGGAGAGCGCTTGAATGGCATTCAAGAGGCCAGGGGTTCGATTCCCCTCAGCTCCACCAAATCAAATACCATCTATTGATAAAATAAATTTTGTCGACAGGTGGTTTTTTGTTTATCCAAGAGTCCAGCAATACTGGGCTTTTCTGCGTTTGTGGGGTTTACATTGTAACAATAGTTGGTGTTTTTGAATAGCTTTTTTCGGAGGACACTTGACACGAACCTATGGCTTTCGAGTGCTTACTTTTAACGATTTGACCTCTGGGGGTGTGCATCTTTTAATGATTTGCCTTATAATCATTAAAAGATACTGTTACGGCAAAAAACAGCCCACCGATTAGCGAGCCGTATACCTCGGCAACCTTGATTTGGCAATGTTACGCCACAACTTTTTGCCATTATTTATCTAACTGAAAAATTTCCTCGACTGGAGTATTTAATAGTTGGGCAAGTTTCATTGCCAATTCGAGTGTAGGATCATATCTGTCATTTTCAATGGCAATAATTGTCTGCCTTGTTACGCCTACTCTATTTGCAACATCTTCCTGACGCAATCCCAACTCCTTACGTAGCACCTTTATTTTATTCTCATGTTTATCCTTTTTCTCCTTAGCCATTTTACGTTTCATGTATAACTGACTTCCAAAGAAAATAATATTTTGAATGAGTATGATCGTAGTTTGAATTATGGGGGAATACCCTTTAATTTGAGATATTACAGCCCATACAAGCAATGCGGCATTCTCAAATACATATGCCAGCCTCATAGCCTTAAAGTTAATGGACATTTCCATTTCATCGGCTCTCCTAAAGAACTTCATGAAATTGCCACCTCTCTTTAATGTAAAAACATCTTTACATTTGTTATGTTCTGGAAACAAAATGTCAAGACCTTTTTACAAATTGTTGCCCCAAAATCGATGCTTCGCTGTTTATTGTAGGTAAGAACAAGATGTATGAGAATCGTGTAGGAGTGCCCCTTAATAATAAAAATGTATTTTCCGACTGAGATGTCCGAGGGGGCATGATTTCACGATAATGATTTCAAGATGCCGTCTCACAAAGATTAATTTGCCCATAAACAATGAAAAGGCTCAGTATTGCTGGACTTTTTATCGGGTCGCAATTGTATCAATTATGATGTCCTTCTATAACTTCCGAGCCGTTTTTGAATCTGAATGTCAATGCACCATCTTGGTCGACCGTCACTTGGTCGATTACAGCAAGCCACAGTTTTTCGTCAAACTCGGCGATGGCAAGAGAGCGGTTCTCAATGTCTTT
>DUQP01000019.1 GCA_012837735.1 Bacillota bacterium | reverse complement strand
TTGGGTGGGTACTCTCCCTTCGGTTTTGGATTGGTTCCACAACCATAATACCTTAGGGATACCCACCCTTTGCAATGCCTTTTTTACCCGAATAAAATGCCCTGAACGAAACTCTGGTCGCTCTACAATCTGCCAAGTGGGGATGGTTGACAAAGGATGAGGCGGTGTCTATAATGTTCCTGTGTTGCCTGTCCGAGGTGAATCATAAATGAAAGTGCCAATTGCCGACCTGCGCAGCGAAATCGGGGCTGTTAAGACCGTGCAATCCCAGGTCCTGTTGGCGGACTTGGCCGCCGAGTTGTGTGAATCCGCCCCGGAAGGGGTGCTGCACGTCAAGGTGACTGTCACCAATACCGGCGCGGGATTTGTGGTTAATGGTCACATACAAGGTGCTGTGCAGATGGTTTGTGCGCGGTGCTTGGAACATTTCCTGTGTCCAGTGGAAACCGACTTTCAGGTCCTGTATCGCCGTCAGCCGGTGACGGACCCGGAACGCTGGGCAAAAGGGCATGAGGAAACAAATGAGCAGGAAGACGATGTGTACTTTCAGGGAGATGTCCTGGATGTTGCCCCGGCTATATGGGAACACCTGCTGTTAGCCCTGCCGATGAAACCATTGTGTCGGGAGGATTGCTTGGGGCTGTGCCCGGTATGTGGGCAGCGCTGTGAGGATGGCGACTGTGGTTGCGATGTGGAAAATGTTGACCCGCGTCTAGCTGTTCTCAAGGATATAATGGAATGAACAGTATTGTAGGGGGTGTGGTTTTTGGCGGTTCCAAAGAGGAAACATTCGAAAGCCCGTACAGCCAAGCGACGCGCTAATTGGAAGCTTACTAGCCCGCAGCTGGTGGAGTGTCCACAGTGTCATGCCGCGCGTCTGCCGCATCATGCTTGCTCGGAATGCGGGAATTATAATGATCGCGAGGTTAAAGGCTCCCAGTCATCATGACACGGCCAGCACCGGGTTGGGGAGCAAAATGACCGACAGGATTCTTACAATTAAGGGACTGTCTCTTTGAGACAGCCCCTTTTGCTATTTCTCTAAGCTTAAGAAGTCCAGTCTTCCGGCGGCGGAGTATACTTGATAACCTGCAGGCGCTGCAAAACGATATGATAAATCAATTCGAACAGCCCGACTGCGATGGCAACCACGAGAGCGGACCAGAAGCTGATTACAACCCCACGGTTGAAGAAACGGTCAAAAAACAATGCTGTGGCATTAATAGCAGCGTCAAACCCGGCTGTGGGCAAAGGTCCGTAAATGCCCAGGGCAAACACTTCGCCGGTCATGAATGTGATCACGGTAATGGTAACCGCCGTTACTAGCAACCCTCTTGGGTTAACAGTGCCGAACATGGGCACAAGGAACCAGTACAACGCTAATATGCCCACCAATTTGACTACAAACGCTAGCACGTAACGCAAGCCTTCCCCTCCTTGCTCTGCTCTGCCGTTAGTATGCTCACATAATTACGTTTGGTACTCTGGGAACATCGTTTCTGTTCTGCGTTTAGAGAACGATTTCCTGCTCTTTGAGGTAAAATGGGGGTTGCGTGGATTATCCTGGTCAAGTATAATGCTTACAACCAGGTGATATCAGGAATTAATATGACCCCCTCATATGATTGGGAATATTTGGGAGGGTGACGGATGGAAGGAAGGTTCTCCCGTGAAACGCGGCATGAGCGGCTGCGAGAGAAAATCAATGAAAACCCGTTCATGACCGATGAGGAATTGGCGCAGTACTGTGATGTCTCTGTCCATACAATCCGCCATGACCGGGCTTTGTTGGGGATCCCGGAGCTGCGCGAGCGCATCAAGGATGTGGCGACGCGCAGTTACGGGATCGTTAAGTCCTTGGGCAGCAAGGAGATCATTGGTGAATTAGTGGATGTGGTGTTGGGGGAGAGCGGCATTTCTATCTTGAAAACCACTCCGGAGATGGTATTTGAAAAAACCAGAGTGGTGCGGGGACACCATATCTTCTCGCAGGCGGATTCCCTGGCCATGGCCCTGGTGGACGCCGACGCGGTGCTGACCGGCATTGCCAATATTAAGTTTCGTCGCCCGGTGCGAGTGGGTGAGCGCTTGGTAGCCAGGGCCGAGGTGCTGAGGCGGAAGGGAAACAAATATGTGGTGCAGGTGATCACCAAGGTGGGAGGAGAGCAAGTCTTTCGCGGGAAATTCGTCGTGTTTGCGGTAGAACCCTTGGGAGGAGAGGGCCCGGATGAGAATCGTGGTTGATGCCATGGGTGGGGATCACGCCCCGCAGGAAATAGTGCAGGGCGCTTTGGCGGCGGTGCAAGAGATTCCCAGTTGCCATATCACGCTGGTGGGGAACGAGTCGCAGTTACAGCCCTTATTGCCGGGGGACGTTCAACGGGTGGCAGTGCACCATGCAGAACAGGTGATCGATGGTCACGAGCAGCCAGCCCGGGCGGTCAGGCGCAAGCGCGCCTCTTCTTTAGTGGTCGGAATGCAATTAGTCGCCGCCGGGGCAGGGGATGCTTTCGTATCCGCCGGTAACACCGGGGCGATCATGGTGGGGGGATTGCTTGAGTTGGGGCGATTGCCCGGCGTGGAGCGGGCCGCCCTGGGCACGGTAATCCCTACCACGGATGGGCGGGGGACGCTCCTGCTCGATATGGGTGCCACCATGGATGCCACCGCCATTCAGTTGATGCAGTTCGCGATTATGGGGAGCGCCTATATGGAGCTGGCGCGCGGCCTGTCGGCACCCAGAGTTGGTTTATTGAACGTGGGTAGTGAAGAAAGCAAAGGCAATGAGGTGGTCAAGCAGGCTTATCGACTGCTTCAGTCTTGTGATCTGAATTTCGTGGGCAACATTGAGGGCCGCGATATCATTTTGGGTGGAGCGGATGTGGTGCTGTGCGACGGTTTTGTGGGGAATGTGGTGCTGAAACACACGGAAGGTTTGGGTAAAGGGTTGTTCGAGATGATGAAGGAAGAGTTCACCCGTGATTTGCGGGGCAAACTAGGGGCCTTCTTATTACGACCCGCTTTGCGAAACGTCCTGGCCAGGATGGACTACTCCGAATACGGGGGAGCACCCCTGCTGGGCGTTAAGGGAGTGTGCATCAAATGTCACGGTAGTTCCCGCGCTCGCGCTGTCAAGAACGGCATAGTGGTTGCCGAGCGGCTGGCGGCTATGGAGCTGCCGAACAAGATTGCTGCCCAGATGGCAGGCATCAAAAGCGAAAGGGATGGATAGTATGGGGCGAGCGGTTGGCATTTTGGGGCTCGGTTCTGCACTTCCCGAACAGATTCTAACCAACCGAGACATCGAACAGATGGTAGATACCACTGATGAATGGATTGTGGCCAGGACGGGCATCCGGGAAAGACGGCGGGCGGATGAAAACACAGCCACTTCAGATTTGGCCACCCTGGCTGCGGAGCGGGCTCTGGCTGATGCAAACCTGGCGGCAAGTGACCTGGATCTAATTATCGTCGGCACGGTCACGCCGGATATGTTTTTTCCTTCCACAGCCTGTCTGGTGCAAAGTAACCTGGGCGCAACCCGGGCGGCCGCTTTTGATCTAGAAGCAGCTTGTTCCGGTTTTCTCTACGGGTTGACGGTGGCCCAGCAGTTTGTCAGCAGCGGTTTTTATCAATATGTGCTGGTCATAGGAGCGGAGACTCTCACAAAAATCACGGACTGGACAGACCGCAACACCTGCGTTTTGTTTGGTGACGGGGCGGGTGCGGCGGTACTGGGCCCAGTTTCCCAGGGGCGTGGTATTCTTGCCAACCGGTTGGGCGCAGATGGAAACGGTGGCTACTTGCTGCATATGCCGGGAGGAGGCTCTCGGATGCCGGTCAATCAGGAAGTTTTGGACCAGCGTCTCCATTACATTAAAATGGCCGGTAATGAAGTATTCAAATTTGCTGTGCGCACTATGGCCAATACCGCTCTGGCGGCCCTGGCTGATTGTGGGTTGAACAAAGATAGCGTCAGGATGTTGATTCCGCACCAAGCTAACCGTAGGATCATCGATGCTGTCAGCCGGAAGCTGGGGCTGGCCGCCGAGCAAGTGATGATCAATGTGGACCGTACCGGGAACACTTCTGCCGCTTCCATCCCGCTGGCCTTGGATGAGGCGTACCGGAACGGGTGTTTTGCGGATGATGATGTGCTGGTACTGGTAGGATTCGGCGGTGGTTTAACGTGGGGAGCGAGCGTGATTCGGTGGGGGGTGTGACGGTTGACACAGTTAGTACGAGTGGTAACGGATAGCACGGCGGATTTGCCTGTACCGCTGGTGGAGGAACTGGGAATCGGTTTTGTGCCTTTGCAGGTGCACTTCGGGGAGGAGCATTATCGTGATATCGTTGAGTTGACCCCGGCGTTGTTCTACGAGAAATTGGTCAATTCACATGTTCATCCCCGCACTTCACAGCCTTCGCCCGGTGACTATGCGAAAGAGTTCCAGCGCATGGCAGCCCAGGGAGCAAAAAGCATCATCTGTTTGTGCCTGTCCTCAAATCTAAGCGGCAGTTTCGAATCGGCGCAGATCGCTCGCGATATGCTGGCGGAGCTCGATATCGAGGTTTTAGATACCCGCAAAGCTTCGCTGGGATATGGATACGCCGCTTTGCTAGGGGCACGCCGGGCAGCGGCTGGCGGCGATAAGGAGCAGGTCTTGAGACAGATCTGGTCTGTCTTGGAGCGCATGCATGTCTACTTTGCGGTGGACACGCTGGAGTATTTGCAAAGGAATGGTCGCATTGGCCGGGCGAAAGCATTGCTGGGGACGCTGCTGGAAATTAAGCCGGTGCTGACGCTTGATGCTGATGGTTACGTGGCGGAATATGAAAAGGTGCGGGGCGCAAAACGTGTTCTACCCCGGCTGGTGGACATCGTCTGTGAAAAAATCTCGCCTGGCAGTAGAGTGCGCGGTGGGATCGCACATTGCGCTGCCCTGGACAAAGCTGAGCGCATCCATGAGCTGCTCCAGGAGCGGTATCAGATCGAGGAATTAATTATTCACGATCTCGGGGCGGTAATTTCCACCCATGTAGGCCCAGGCACGACGGGGATCTTTTTGACTAAAGCCGATTAACGCATGATGGGGTGTTTGGCATGAAGCTGGCTTTTCTGTTTCCCGGGCAAGGGGCGCAATATGTAGGTATGGGCCAAGACCTGGTTGAGGGATATCGGGTCGCACGGGAGACATTTGCCGAGGCGGACCGGGCATTGGGTTGGGACCTGTCGGGGCTTTGTTTTCACGGTCCGGAAGCACGATTGCAAGAAACGGAGTATACCCAACCGGCCATTTTGGCACATAGCGTGGCTTGTTGGCGGGTAGTGGCGGAATACGGTCTGCGGGCGGATTATTTGGCCGGGTTGAGTCTGGGCGAATACACTGCTTTGGTGACTGCCGGGTCATTGGATTTTGCCACTGCTTTGCAGCTGGTGCAAAGGCGCGGGCGCTATATGCAGGAGGCGGTGCCTTTAGGGCAGGGGAGCATGGCAGCGGTAATGGGGCTGGACAGGGATGATGTGGAGCAAATCTGTGCTATGGCACAGGGTTTAGTAGCTCCGGCCAATTACAACTGTCCCGGCCAGATAGTAATATCGGGAGAAACACAGGCCGTCCAGGAAGCGGGCCGTTTAGCCCTGGCCCGCGGTGCCCAGCGCGTGGTGCCGTTGGCAGTCAGCGCGCCATTCCACAGTGTTTTGATGCAGCCGGCCGCTGACCGGCTAGCTGGCGATTTGGCGCAGGTGGAAATGTCACCTTGGCAAGTCCCGGTGATCGCCAATGTAAATGCGCAACCGTATCAAACGGTGGCCGATCTGGTACCAGGGCTGGTGGCACAGGTGGTGAGCCCGGTGCGGTGGGAGGATTCCATGCGGCTGCTCCTGGCGGAAGGGGTCCAGGTGTTCGTGGAACTGGGTCCGGGCCGGACCCTGGCGGGTTTTCTGCGCAAATTGAACCGCGATGTGCAGGTCTTTAGCGTTAGTGATTTGAAAACACTACAAAAGTTGCTTGATTTTGTTTCTGAGGGGTTGCTATAATGCTGGCAGGTAGAGTGGCAGTAATTACAGGTGGTTCCCGCGGCATAGGGCGGGCAACGGCTCTGGCTTTAGCCCAGGCCGGGGCCTGTGTGGCCGTGAACTATGTGCACCAAGAGCAGGCGGCGCGGGCGGTAGTGGATGCCATCACCGCTGCCGGTGGTGAGGGTTTGTGCTTGCAGGCGGACGTGGCTGTGACAGACGAAGCAACGCGGTTGGTTTCGGAAGTGATAACCCATTTTGGCCGCATCGACATTCTCGTGAACAATGCTGGTATCACGCGCGATGGTCTTTTGTTACGCATGAAAGAAGAAGATTGGGATGCTGTTTTGGATACGAACTTAAAGGGTGCTTTCAATTGTACGCGGGCGGTTGTGCGCCCGATGTTGAAGCAAAAGGCGGGGCGAATCATTAATATCGCTTCTGTGGTGGGGATCACCGGAAATCCGGGACAGGCAAATTACTGTGCTGCCAAAGCGGGTTTGATCGGTTTCACGAAAGCAGTGGCCCGCGAGTTGGCTCCCCGGGGTGTGTTGGTGAACGCCGTGGCCCCTGGTTTCATTGAAACAGAGATGACCGCGCAACTGCCGGATGCGACCCGGGCTGCTCTGCAAAGCCAGATTCCGCTTGGGCAGGTGGGCCAGCCGGAAGACGTGGCGGCGGCAGTCTGTTTTTTGGCCTCGGATGCCGCCCGTTATATTACTGGGCAGGTACTGGTGGTCGATGGTGGCTTGGCTATGTGATCGTAGTTTCGCTGCCGGATGGGCAGTGATTGAGAAAGCAATAAATTTCCTTAATTTTGGGGGTGAATGTAGGTGTCAGACGCCATTTTTGAGAAGGTAAAGGAGATCGCCGTCGACCAGCTGGGAGTTGATGAGGATGAAGTAACAATGGAATCCTCTTTCCTGGACGACTTGGGTGCGGATTCGCTTGACATCGTGGAGCTGGTGATGGCGATAGAGGAAGAATTCAACGTTGAGATCCCTGACGAAGACGCGGAGAAAATTCGCAGCGTCGGCGACGCAGTTGAATACATTAAGGCCAAGTCCTGATAGCGGTAAAAACCGGGCCCCGTGGTAATGCCGCGGGGCTCTTCCTAACAACGGGGTGGGAATAATGAATAGAGTAGTAATTACTGGACTCGGCATGGTATCTCCCCTGGGTGTCGGCGTCGAACCGTTTTGGCAAGGGCTGGCAGAAGGCCGGTCTGCGGTGAGAGAGATCCAGGCCTTTGACGCCTCTCAATATGCGACCCGGATTGGGAGTGAAGTGACCGATTTCGACCCAACTGACTTCATAGACCGCAAGGAAGCGAAGCGTATGGATCGGTTCACCCAGTTCGCTATGGCTGCCGCCATTTTAGCTTATCATGATGCAGGTTTAGATAAGCAAGCGGTGCATAAGGACGAGCTGGGGGTAGTGCTCGGGACCGGTTGCGGTGGCATGTCTACCCTGGAGCAACAAGCCCAGGTGATGCTGGAAAAAGGTCCGGGACGGGTCAGTCCTTTCTTTGTGCCGATGATGATTAGCAACATTGCCGCCGGTCAGGTGGCGATCCAGTTCGGCGCCCGGGGCCCTAACCTAACGGTGGTCACTGCTTGTGCCGCTTCCACGAATGCAATCGGGGAGGCCTTCCGTTACTTGCAGCGTGGAAACGCCCAAGTGATCATGACCGGGGGTAGTGAAGCCTCCTTTACGCCATTGGCCCTGGCCGGGTTCAGTTCCATGCGGGCTCTGTCCACGCGCAATGATGAGCCGGAGAAGGCTTCGCGACCGTTCGATAACAATCGGGACGGATTTGTGATGGGGGAAGGCTCGTGTGTGTTGATCCTTGAAACCCTCGCCAGCGCTCGCCGGCGTGGAGCGCGCGTGTATGGGGAGCTGATCGGCTACGGTTGTTCAGCGGATGCCTACCATATCACGGCGCCGGAACCGGAAGGACAAGGGGCAGTGCTGGCTATGCAACGGGCCTTGCAGGATGGCGGCGTTGAGCCGGAGGAAGTCGATTATGTGAATGCCCACGGGACATCGACGCCATTTAATGATCGCATTGAAACCATGGCCATCAAGAAAGTATTTGGTGACCATGCGGCAAAGTTGATGATCAGTTCTACCAAGTCAATGATCGGTCACCTGTTGGGAGCAGGTGGGGCAGTAGAGTTGGCGGCTACGTTGTTGGCCATGCAGCGCGGGTTGGTGCCGCCTACCATCAATTACGAACAACCTGATCCAGACTGTGATTTGGATTATGTGCCCAATAAGGCGCGCCGGGCCAGGGTGACGACAGCTCTGTCGAACTCATTTGGTTTCGGTGGCCAAAACGCTTGCCTGCTGGTGCGATCACTGGCGGAGTAGTGGAAGCGGGTGAGATGTTGACAGGTATTCCCATCAAGGACCAGGGCCTGCTCCGTCAGGCCCTTACTCACACTTCTTATAGCAATGAACACCGCGACGCTGGTGTAAAAGCAAATGAACGGCTGGAGTTTTTGGGAGATGCCGTTTTGGGGCTGGTGGTCAGTGATTACCTTTACCAACACTACCCACATTTGGCGGAAGGCCAGCTTACTGAGTTGCGCGCCCGGGCGGTATGTGAGTCTAGCCTGGCCCGCCAGGCCAGGCAGCTCGGTTTGGGGTCCATGCTCAGGCTGGGGAAAGGCGAGGAGGCCGCCGGCGGTCGGAACCGCCCTTCTCTGCTGGCGGATGCATTTGAGGCAGTGGTGGGAGCAGTGTATTTTGAAGGCGGTTTCCAGACGGCAAGGGATTTCATCGTGCGCCAACTGGGGAATATCTTGCAGGGCAATCGGCCCGGAACAGGTTCCAATTTCAAAAGCGCACTGCAAGAGTATGTACAAGGAAAGGGCGGCAATGCACCTGTTTATCGCACTGTCAAAGAGAGCGGACCGGACCACGCCCGCCATTATGTGGTGGCGGTGGAAGTAGATGGCCGGGAAGTTGGCCGCGGGAGTGGGCGCCGCAAACAAGAAGCGGAACAGGCGGCTGCCCGGCAAGCCTTGGAAAGGCTCCGCCGGTCTAAAGGTCCCTGATGATGCGGGCTACGCGCCGCAGCGAGTGGGGGGTGTCGGCTTCAATGCGGATCACATCCTGGCAGCGCACTGGATGTAGGAGCAAAGTGGTGTTGGCGACCCGATAATAACGGCGAATCTCGGGCGGGGCTCCAGGCCGCCAATACAGAACCCAGGCACCATCTTCCAGCGGGATGGCCGGATCTACGATTACGAGATCAGATGGCATGAAGTAAGGCATGTATTGCTTTACTTCCAGGACGAAGGCAAAGGCGTTCTGGCTCAGGCCGTCGCCACCGAACACGCTGATGGTGGGCGTGGCGAAGATCGGGTTGCCCTGCGGTCCAAAACCCTTCATTAACGGCAGACGCGGGGGCGGGCTGCCACTCTCGCTGACAAAGTCCACCTGGCTATTGGCGATTGCAAAAGCGGACTCATCGACGGGGAATTCCCCGGTCAAGACAGCCTGCTTAAATTGCTTGATACCAAAAAAATTAGCCTTTTCCAACCAATAGTAGATTGATTTTTCTTCCGAATAACCCAGGGTGTTTGCCAGTTCCCGGACTGTGATCGATGGATTTTGCAATATCAGTTTGGCCATCTGTTTAAGAACCTTCATGACAATCCCTCACAAAAGGCTACGGTCTTATTTTTCACATTAGTTGTAAGAAATTAAGGAATTAGCACGCGATACCTTTACATAAAATATGCTAAAAATTTGTCATGTTACCGGTAAATTAATCTTTTCTGATGGGAAAATTGATTTGGTTTCTCTGCCAGGAGGAGGAAATCGACTTCGGGAGTAGAAAAGAAACACTCGCAGCGGGAAACATATTTACTGAGTAATTGTGTTTTTCCTACCTATAAACAGGGTATAGGCTTGGAGCAGGAGTGGGCTCAGATGCGGAAAGGAAGAACGGACGGCGAGTGAACGAGAGTGAGCGCCCAGGAAAAGAAAATGAAAGAGGAGGAGAGACGGTAGTGCAGACTCTGAAGGTATCAGCTAATTCCAAGCCGAAATCTGTTGCCGGGGCTTTGGCTGCCATAGTACGTGAAACGGGATGTGCTGAGATTCAGGCAATTGGGGCGGGAGCGGTGAACCAGGCCGTGAAGGCAATTGCCATCACGCGTGGGTATGTGGCTCCAAACGGGATTGATTTAGTGACTGTACCGGCTTTTTCAGAAATCGATATTGATGGGGAGGAACGTACTGCCATACGGTTTATGGTTGAGGAAAGATAACGGCCAGCAATTCTCCACAATAATTGGGCAGTTGGGTATCCTTCTGCCTTTGGTTTCTTAAACATTATAACCTCTGTGGCACCCGCCTGTGGGGCGGGTCTTTTTGTTTTTCCATTGCCTATGGTAAAATAGGGTAGTGATTGTCGGGGAGGGCCGCTGATGCACTTAAAGAAGCTTGAGATACAAGGATTTAAATCATTTGCGGACCGGACCGTTTTGGAATTCGGAAGCGGTGTGGCGGCGGTGGTGGGGCCGAACGGGAGTGGCAAGAGCAACATCGCCGATGCCATTCGCTGGGTACTGGGTGAACAAAGCCCAAGACAGTTGCGGGGTCAAAAAATGGAAGATGTGATCTTTGCCGGTAGTGAAAGTCGGCGGGCGGTTGGTATGGCGGAGGTCACCCTGTTGCTCGATAATGCCGATGGAGCGCTGCCGATTGAATTCAGTGAGGTCAGCATCACCAGGCGATCATACCGGGACGGTGAGAATGAATACCTGTTGAACAATGTCCAGTGCCGCTTGCGGGATATCACTGAGCTTTTTTTGGATTCACGGGTCGGCAAAGACGCTTTGACCGTGATTGGGCAGGGCAAGATAGACGAGATCTTGAGCGTGAAAGGCGAAGAGCGGCGGGATTTGATCGAAGAAGTGGCGGGGATAGCCAAGTACCGCCAACGCAAACTAGCTTCAATGCGGAAACTGGCCGATACCGAGGACAAGCTGGTACGGATCAGGGATATCATCGGAGAATTGGCAGCGCGTTTGCCCGGCCTGGCAGAAGAGGCGCGGCGGGCGGAATTGGGCCATGATTATCAGCAGGAGTTGATGCAGCACGAACGCGCCCTGCTCTGGGATGACCTGAAAAAAAACCAAACCCAGGGGTGGGAGCTAGAACGGAAAGTGGCGGGAAAAAAGCAGATTGTCCAGGAAGCTCAATTCCGCACCCAGGAGCTGGAGAAAGAACTGGCCGGTAATCATGAGCAGGCGCAAGCGCTGGTCCAGGAGCTATCAGGAGCGCAAACAGAAGCGCAAGCGTTAACCCGTGAGATAGACCGGTTAGACAATCAGGAAGCATTGTCTGTGGAGCGGCGCAAAACCTTGGAACGGGAATTGGCGGAGGAAGAGCGTGCAGTCCAGCGTTTATGTGAGCGGCAAGCAGCCTTGGCAGGACTGATCGCTGAGCGGGAAACCGAATATGCTGAGCTGCAGGCTACGATCATGCAAGCGACGGAGCAGCAGCGTCAGTGTGAAGCGGAAAGCGAGCGTATCAACGCTACTTTGATGGAGGCTGAGGCCCTGGCCGGGCAGGATCAGGGTGCGGTGCTGGATTTGCGGGCGGCAGTGGCTGAACAGCAAAGCAGTCTGGCAGGTCTAGAAGGACGGGCAACAGAAATTGCTCAGGAGCTGGAGGAAAAACTGCTCCGTGTTCATGAGCTGAATACAGCCATTGATCAGCAGACCCTCCGTTGTCAAGAGCAGGAAGCGCTTGTAAAGGATTTGGCAGGACAGTGCGACCAGGCGGCGGCTGATTTGGCTGATGTCAGTCAAGCAGTGCACCGGCTGCGGCACGAACTGCCAGCTGCGCGCCAAGAATTGCAGCGGATTAGTAGCCAACGAGCTAATGCCCAGGCGCGTTTGCAGGTCCTGGAACGCTTGGTAAAAGGCCATGAGGGGTACAATGCCGGCGTGCGAGCTGTTCTGCAGGCGGCAGCCAGCGGGCGGGAGCCGTTTGCGCAAGGTATCTGTGGAGCAGTGGCAAGTTTGGTGCAGGCGCCGCCGGAATATGAGACGGCCATCGCCGTAGCGCTTGGCAATGCGCAACAGTTTGTCGTGACGCAGGATGAATCCACCGCGCAAGCGGCCATATCTTTTTTGAAGCGCCACTCAGCGGGGCGCGTCACCTTTTTGCCGCTCGATATCATCAGTGCGCCTGATGTGGCCAGATTAAGGGCGGAGATAAAAGGCTACCCGGGCATCAAAGGCGTAGCCGCCGACTTGGTGGCAGCCAGCGAAGAAATTGCTCCCGCGGTGCGGCATTTGTTGGGGCGGGTGGTTGTGGCCGCGGACTTGGCGGCTGCTATGGGGTGGGCGCGCGCCAAGCGATTCAACACGAAGGTCGTCACCCTGGATGGTGAGATTGTGCATGCCGGCGGGCGGCTAACCGGTGGAAAAACCGGTCAGGGGCAGGACAATCTATTGGGCCGAGAGCGGGAATTGCGCAAGCTGGCCGCACAGACTGGGCAGTTGGCGGAACAAGAACAAGAGCAAGCGCAACGCCTGACAGAGCAAGAAAATGAATTGGCTGCCGCGGAACAAAGGCGAGAAAAGTTGGCAAGCGAAAGCCACCAACTGGCGATAGAACTTCAAAATGTGCGCGTAGGGGCAAAAAGGGCGGCGGAAGAATTGGCCAGGTTGCGCCAAGAGCGAGACCGTTTACAAACGGAGCGGCGCACCTGTGAATTAGAGATGGAGAAATATCGAGAAAAAATTGATCAGGCGCGGGAACGGTTGACTCATTTGCGGCAGGCCCTGGCAGAAGCCCAGCTAGGCGCCCAGGACCGCCATGATAGTTTAGCGGCCTTGCGCCGGCGCCGGGAAACGATTGGTGAGCGTCTGAACGAATTGCATGTGCAATTAGCCACGGCCCGCCAGGCCCAGATGAGCTTGCAAGAACGCCTGACGGAACTACGGCAAGAAAAAGCGACCCACGAAGCGGCGCACAAGGCTTGCCAGGAACGGAGCGCACAAATCCGGGCGCGTCTGGCGGATTTGGGGCGGGAAGTTGATGTGCTGGCGAAAAAACGCACCGAAGCGCAAGCAGCTTTGGGGGGCGTAGAAGAACGGCTGCAGAGACTCCAGGCGCACCAGGCCGCATTGGCAGAACAGCGACTGGACTGGGAACGAGAAATAAAGCGCCTGCGCACCCGGGCGGAGACTGCACAACGCTACATCCATGCCTGGGAGGTGGAAATTGCGCGCTTGCAGGCGATGGTTGAACATGTGCACGAACGGCTAGCGTCCCTAGGGGCGGCGGATGCCGAACGAGAGCCTGTCGGTGACCGTGAGCAAAGAGCGGCTCGGATTGTGGAGCTGCAAGAGCTCCTCGAGGGGTTGGGACCGGTTAATCCTAAGGCAGTGGCGGAGTTTGAAGCAGTTAGCGAGCGTTACCGTTTCTTGCGCAAGCAAGAGTTGGATCTAGAGCAGGCCAAGGGGATGATGCACCGCATTATTGGTGATATGGACAGGCAAATCGCCAACCGTTTCCGGCAGACATTCGCGGCCGTGCAAGGACATTTTCGCGCCATCTTCCCGCGTTTATTCACGGGCGGCCAGGCTGATTTGGTTTTGACGGACCCGGATAATCCGCTTGACAGCGGCGTGGAGATCGTGGCCCAACCACCTGGCAAACGGCTCACCAGCCTGCTGTTGCTCTCCGGCGGCGAGCGGGCTCTGACCGCCATCGCTCTGCTCTTTGCATTATTGAAAGCCCGGCCGAGCCCATTTTGTGTCTTGGATGAAATCGATGCATCGTTGGATGATGCCAATTTGGAGCGTTTTATCCGCTTCTTGCGTTCTTATGCCGAGGAAACACAGTTTATTATTATTACGCATCAAAAGGCCACTATGGAGGCAGCCGACTCATTATATGGGGTGACTATGCAAGAATTGGGGGTATCCCGATTGGTTTCCGTACGCTTAGCAGAGGCCAGTTGAAAGAGCGGAGGGATAATGTTTGTTCAAGAAATTGTGGCAGGGGCTAACCAAGACGCGCCAGGGTTTCGTCGATCGCATCAAGGCGGTGGTCGGCAGCAGTACGGCGATTGATGATCAGCTGTTTGAAGAACTGGAGGAAATCCTGATTACGGCCGATGTGGGAGTGGATACCACGATCAACCTGTTGGATAGGGTGCGCGCGGAAGTGCGCGCCCGCCGGCTCTTTGACCCGCAGGATGTGATCGGCGTGTTGCAAGAACAGATCCAACAAATGCTTGCGGAAGGGTCCGGGGAGCTGGATCTAACCAAAAAACCGACAGTGATCCTGGTTGTAGGAGTAAACGGCACGGGTAAGACGACTACGATTGGCAAGTTGGCACACCGCTTTCGTCAAGACGGTTTGTCAGTAATCATCGCGGCAGCCGACACATTTAGGGCGGCAGCGATTGAGCAATTGCAGGCCTGGGGACAGCGCGCCGGGGCAGATGTGGTGCACCATCAGGCTGGCTCGGATCCGGCGGCAGTAGTGTTCGATGCCCTGGCCGCGGCCAGGGCCCGGAGAGCGGATGCGGTGATCATCGATACGGCCGGGAGGTTGCATACGCAACGGAACCTGATGGAAGAGCTGAAGAAAGTCCGGCGTGTGGTGGCCCGGGAGGTGCCAGATGCTCCCCATGAAGTGTTACTGGTTGTTGATGCCACCACAGGGCAAAACGGTCTCCAACAGGCGCGTCTGTTTGGTGAAGCCGTGCAAGTGAGCGGGATCGTCTTGACGAAGCTGGATGGAACGGCAAAGGGCGGAATTGTGATTCCAATCGCCGCCGAACTTGGTTTGCCGGTAAAGTTTGTGGGGGTGGGTGAAGGCGTGAACGATTTGCAGCCCTTTATCGCTGCCGAGTTTGTGCCGGCGTTATTTGGTGACCACAAGCTGTAATAGGCCAGAGTTTCGTTCAATTTCTTGATATTACGCGGTGAGTGGTCCCAAGGTATTTGGCTGAGGTTGAAAAGGTCAGCAATATGAGGGGCCAAGTGATCGAGGATCACGATAGGCATA
>DUQP01000018.1 GCA_012837735.1 Bacillota bacterium | reverse complement strand
TTGGGTGGGTACTCTCCCTTCGGTTTTGGATTGGTTCCACAACCATAATACCTTAGGGATACCCACCCTTTGCAATGCCTTTTTTACCCGAATAAAATGCCCTGAACGAAACTCTGGTCGCTCTACAGGAAGCGGAAACCCTTTTCTTGACAAGCCCTCGCGGCTATGATATAGTAAGGTGCCCAGCGAGAGGTACTGGGTAGATTAACTTTTTGGAGGTATTGAACGTTACATGAGAGGTACGGTAAAGTGGTTCAGCGCGGAAAAGGGCTATGGTTTTATCACTCGTGAAGACGGCGAAGGCGACGTGTTCGTACACTTTTCAGAGATCCAGGGCGAAGGGTTCCGCACCCTGGACGAAGGACAAGAGGTGGAGTTCGATTTGGGAATGGGCCAAAAAGGTCCAATCGCCCAGAACGTAGTGAAGGCGTAAACTCCGACCAACTGCGTTTACTCGGGCGAGCACCGCAAGATCTTTTCCAAAGCGCTGTACCATCGCAACAATGATGCCTGAATAACGCACATTCCAGGAGCCGCGTGCAACCGCGGCTCCTTTCATTTGCCGCGATGTCTGTCTTTTTCGACAACAGGAATCGGCAGGAATTATGGTCCAAACAAGGAATCCTAATTTGTTAGATCAGGTAACAAGCCTTTTACAGGGGGGAAGAGAATTGCACAGGAAGAGGACGTGGGCTGTATTGCTGGCGGCCGCCATGTTGTTCACAATGACACTGGCTGGCTGCGGGCAGGAAGGCGCCGAACCAAGCGGCGCGGAGGATTCCATCAAGGTCGGCTTCGTGTATATTGGCACACCGGGAGATGCCGGTTTCACTTACTCCCATGAGCAGGGAAGATTATACCTGGTCGAGACCATTCCAAATGTTGAGACCGAAGTCGTGGAAAACGTCGCTGACGCGGACGCCGAACGTGTCCTCACTCAATTAGCGGAATCAGGTTGTGAGTTGATCTTCTCCACCAGTTTCGGTTTCATGGACCCGACCATCAATGTCGCCGCCAACTATCCGGACGTCAAGTTCATGCATTGCTCTGGTTTTAAGACCGCTGACAATGTGGGTACATATTTCGGCCGCATTTATCAAGCCCGCTACCTGTCAGGCATTGTGGCCGGCCAGGCTACCGAATCGAATCTGATCGGCTATGTGGCCGCTTACCCGATTCCCGAGGTGATCCGTGGCATCAACGCCTTCACCCTCGGTGTGCGGGCCGTCAATCCGGAGGCCACCGTCAAGGTTGTGTGGACAAACACCTGGTTTGATCCGACCGCTGAAAAGCAAGCCGCCCAGGTGCTGCTTGAGGAAGGCGCAGACGTGATTGCGCAGCACCAGGATACGCCCAGCGCTGTCCAGGCCGCCCAGGAAGCAGGTAAATTTGGGATCGGTTACCACAGCGACATGAGCGCCAACGCCCCCGGTGCAGTCTTGACTTCCCCGGTTTGGAATTGGGGTCCGTATTACGTTCAGGTCGTCCAGTCCGTTTTGGACGGTACTTGGGAGACCGACTCCTACTGGGGTCCATTGGCGGACGGCGTCGTTGACCTGGCTCCCTTTGGTGATGCTGTAGATGAAGAGACGCAGCAGTTGGTGGAGACCGAAAAAGCCCGCATCGTGAACGGCGAGTGGGATGTCTTCACAGGACCGATCTACGATCAGGACGATGCGCTGCGGGTCCCGGCCGGTGAGGTCATGTCTGATGAAGCCATGCTCAGCATGGATTGGTTTGTGCAGGGAGTTCAAGGTAACCCGAAAGGCTAATTAGGTGGACAAGCAGGTGCCGGGCCGATCAGGCCGGTACCTGCTTCTTTTCTTTTTGGGCCGCGAAACCTGACAAGGATGGATGATGGATGGCAACACCCCTGGTCACCATGCACAACATCAGCAAATCATTCCCAGGCGTGCTCGCAAACGACCGCGTCAACTTTGAGCTGGCCGCGGGTGAAATCCACGCCCTGTTGGGTGAAAACGGCTCAGGCAAGAGCACCCTGATGAGCATTTTAGGTGGGCTGTATCGGCCGGATCAGGGGCGCATCTACTGGCAAGGCAATCCCGTGGACCTGCGCTCGCCGCGGGACGCCATCAGGTGGGGCATCGGCATGGTCCACCAGCATTTCAAACTGGTTGAGACATTCACGGTCACGGAAAACATCGTGTTGGGCGATAAACGCCTGCCATATTTTTGGCGCCCCGCCAGCAAAGAACGGGAATTGGCCAAGCTGTCCGCCCGCTTTGGCTTGGATGTGGACCCGCAGGCGCGCATCTGGCAGCTGTCCGTGGGGGAACGCCAGCGGGTGGAAATCGTCAAGATGCTCTACCGGGGTTGCCAGGTCCTGATTCTGGACGAACCGACCGCCGTGTTGACGCCCCAGGAGGCCAACGAGCTGTTTATCAATTTGCAGCACATGAAAGAATCCGGCAAGAGCGTGGTTTTAATCACCCACAAATTGGATGAAGTGCTGGCAGTTGCAGACCGGGTCACGATCCTGCGCGCCGGCCGGGCTGTGGCCACCCGCCAGCGCGGCAGTTTCTCCAAGGAGGAACTGGCGGAAGCGATGGTCGGGCGCCAGTTGCCGCCCCGCCCCGACCGGCGCCGCCCGGTGCAAGATGCCGTCACCCTGCAACTGGACAACGCCACCGCCTTTGGGGACGCTGGCCAAATAGCTTTAAATAACCTATCTTTGCAAGTGCATGCCGGTGAGATCCTGGGGATCGCCGGGGTGGCCGGAAATGGCCAGCGCGAACTAGCGGAAGTGGTCACTGGACTGCGCCCACTGCATAAAGGCACCATGTATTTGGCGGGCGAAAACATGACCAATCGCGGCGTGACGGCACTGCTGAATAAAGGCGTCAGCCACGTCCCGGAGGACAGGCTGGGCAGCGGTTTGGTGCCGAACCTGGACGCGGTGGACAATGTCCTCTTGCGCACATACCGGCACGGCACCCGACCAGGGCTGATTGACTATCGCCAGGCCCGCCGCCAGACGGAAGAGCTGGTGAAGGCCTTTTCCGTCCAACTAGCCAGCCTGGGCAGTCCGGTCAAGCTCCTCTCCGGAGGAAATCTGCAAAGGCTGCTCCTGGCCCGGGAGCTCTCAGCCGGCCCCAGCCTGATTGTGGCGGTCTACCCGATGCGCGGTCTGGACATTGCCGCCGCGGAAGAAGTCAGGCGATTATTGCTGCGGGAGCGGGACCGCGGCGCTGCCATCCTGCTCATCAGTGAGGATTTAGATGACATCTTCCGTCTCAGCGACCGGATCGCGGTCCTCAGTCGCGGGTCGCTGCCGGTGCCCCCAATTGCTGCCCAGAAAGCAAACCGGGAAGAAATCGGCTTGCTGATGATGGGCCATACGGAGGTGGCAACCCATGGCTAAACGCTGGCGAATAGAAAGGCGCCTCACTCCCGCTCCCGGCATGACAATCCTGGTGCCATTAGGGTCGGCATTGTTGGCCTTGGTTTTTGGAGCAGTCTTTTTCACCATCACCGGGCAGGATGCGCTGCAAGTATACGCCACCATGTTTCATGGTGTATTCGGTTCAAGGTACGGGATCACGGAGACGATCGTCAAAACGATCCCGCTGGCCCTATCCGGCCTGGGCTTGGCACTGGCTTTTCGCATGCAGCTGTGGAACATCGGCGGCGAAGGCCAGATCTACCTGGGGGCCTGGGGAGCCACCTGGGTAGCCCTCACATTTGCAGATGCGCCGGCCTGGTTCGTGCTGCCGGCTATGGCTCTGGCCGCCATGGTGATGGGCGGTTTCCTGGCCGCCCTGGCAGCCATCCCGCGCGCCCTGTGGAAGACGAATGAGATCATCACCACGCTGATGCTGAACTACGTTGCCATCCTGTGGGTCGACTATTTCGTCTACGGGCCATGGCGGGATCCGGCGGGATTCAATTTCCCCCTCACTGCCCCTTTCAGCGCTGCCGCCCGTTTGCCGGCATTAACAGGGCGCATCCATGCCGGTTTGTTGATTGTGCTCGTGTTGGGCATCATCCTATACTTTGTCCTCTACCGTACCCGTTGGGGATTCGAAGTGCGGGTGATCGGCGAAAGCGAAGGGGCGGCACGCTATGCCGGGATGAACATCACCCGTAATATCATCCTGGTAATGCTGGTCAGCGGCGCCATATGCGGGCTGACCGGGATGGTGGAGATGGCTGGAGTGGCCCACCGCCTGCAGCCCGGCTTCAGTCCGGGATACGGCTTTACCGCCATTATCGTGGCCTGGCTGGCGCGCCTGAACCCGCTGGCGATCGTCCCGGTGGCCTTTTTGTTCGGTGGGCTGCAGGTGGGTGGCTACGCGGTCCAGGTCATGGGGATCCCATCCGCGATTGTCAGCATGCTCTTGGGCTCCCTGCTGTTTTTCGTCCTGGCCGGGGAGGCTCTATTGCGCTACCGCATCAGGCGCATCACTGAGGAGAGTGAGACCAGATGACGATGACCATCCTGACAGCCATTCTGGCCACCGCCGTTACCGCCGGGACACCACTCTTGTTCGCCGCTCTCGGTGAAATCCTGACGGAACGCGCCGGCATCCTGAACCTCGGTGTGGAGGGCATGATGTTAGTGGGCGCCGTGAGCGGGTTTGCCAGCGCCTATTACACAGGTAATCCCTGGCTGGGCGTGGCGGTGGCCATGGTAGCGGGCGGGTTAATGGCACTCATTCACGCCTTTTTGTCAGTTACCATGCGGGCCAACCAGGTGGTGAGCGGACTGGCTCTGACCATGTTCGGCACCGGCTTGAGCAGCTACCTGGGCAAAGTCTGGGGCGTGGTCGGCAACCCCTTCCCCAACCATTTCCGGCCGGTTCAGGTGCCGGGATTGGCGGAGATTCCCCTGCTCGGCCAGGTCCTGTTCCACCAGGACGTGCTCGTGTTAGCCAGTTTCGTCCTGGCAGCCGGCATTTGGTTCCTGCTGTACCGCACCCGCACAGGGATGAATTTACGCGCCGTAGGCGAAAACCCAGCCGCCGCTGATTCATTGGGCATTAACGTCTTTGCCCTGCGCTACCTGTTTACGATCGCCGGCGGCATGTTGGCGGGATTGGCCGGCGCCTATTTTTCCCTCGCCTATGTGCCAACCTGGATGGAAAACATCACTGCCGGGCGCGGCTGGATCGCCGTCGCGCTGGTCATCTTCGCCACGTGGAATCCCGCCTATGCCGTGATCGGCGCTTACAGCTTCGGTGGCATCGACGCCCTCGGTTTCCGCTTGCAAGCGCTGGACATTGCCATCCCCTCCTACTTCCTGAAGATGCTCCCCTACCTGGCCACGGTGCTCGTACTGGTGTTGGTCAGCAAGCGCAATCTCCTGGCGCGCATCGGCGCACCGGGCGCCCTGGGTCTCCCCTATGACCGGGAGGAACGCTGATTATCCACCCCTTTGATTAAAGTCAATGAGAATCAAGCACCTTAATGTATATCCCAAAGGAGCGTGAACCGATCATGGCCAGAGCGGTGAGTTTGCTGTTCCTCGCCTTGTTGATAATCACAACTGGTGGCTGTGGAAATACGGCCCTGCCGGATGAACTGCGGCATGAATTGCAAGCGGCCCAGGAAGAAAACGCGACCCTGCAAGCAGAAGTCGACCAACTGCTGGCCAGCCTGGAGCTGTACCAAAAATCCCCCCTGGTAACGGCCGGCGGGGATCTGAAAGTGGTCTGCTATTTCGGGCTTGTCACCCAGTATGATATCGGTCTGGTGCCGGTGCTCAGGCCCGTTGCTGCTCAGAATCTCCCGGACGAGGATCATGCCCTGAAGCGGGCTGCCCTGCAGGAATTGATCGCCGGCCCGCGCAAAGGGAGCAACCTCACACCGGTACTGCCGACCGATGCCCAAATCCTCGACTTTACTGTCCAGGACGGTCTGGCGACGGTCAATCTGGACGAGGCAGCAAAAAAATATGCTGGCGGCTCCACCGGTGAGGCGATCGTGATCGCAGCGATCGTCAACACCCTGACCGAGTTTCCGGACATAGACCAGGTGCAAATTTTGTTGCACGGCCAAACGGACGCCAGCCTGGGAGGACATTTCATCCTGGACGAACATTTTCGGCGCCAGGAGAACATGATCCTGGACTGACGAAATGTACTGAAGATTACGGTTATTATTATTTCCCTACTCCAGGCAGGAAAAGTCGCATCTGTCCCGAACTCTCCCATGTACATTCACAGAGATACAAATGTCCACTTGGGAGGGACAGCAATGTTTGGCCATCTATTTGCCGGCCGGATGGCGGGGCTGGGTTTTGAAAGCGCCTTCGTAGTGCTAGCACGCGCCAAAGAGTTGGAACGGGCCGGCCAGTCGGTGATCCACCTGGAGATTGGCGAGCCGGACTTCACCACCCCGCAACATATCATTGCCAGCGGTGTGCAAGCTTTGCGGGATGGCATGACCCATTACACCCCGACAGCCGGGATCGTTGAACTGCGCGAAGCGATTGCCGCCGATTACGAAATCCGCAAGGGAGTAAAGGCCGATCCGCAGGGCGTTGTGGTCGTTCCCGGCGGCAAGCCGATCATTTTTTATACCGTGCTGGCGCTCGTTAACCCCGGCGATGAGGTGATCATTCCCGACCCCGGGTTCCCTGTCTATGAATCCGTGGTGCGCTTGGCCGGCGGCGTACCGGTGCCATTGCCGATCACGGAGGAAAATGATTTTCGCCTGCGTGTGGAAGATTTGCAGGCATTGATTGGCCCGCGCACAAAGCTGCTGATCCTGAATTCACCGGCCAATCCCACCGGTGGCGTCCTGACACAGGAGGACCTGCAGGGGATCGCCCAATGCGTGGCGGGCAAAAACATCTTTGTGCTGGCGGACGAAATCTATGATGAGATTGTCTATGAAGGCACCGCCCCTTCCCTGGCCACAATTGACGGCATGCAGGACTGGACGATCATTCTAAACGGCTTTTCCAAGACTTATGCCATGACCGGCTGGCGGATCGGTTACGGGATCATGCACCCCGAAATCGCCGAACAAGTGGCGCTCCTGTTGGTGAACTCCTGCTCATGCACCGCCGCCTTCACTCAGGTGGCGGGCTTGCAAGCCCTGCAGGGCCCCCACGCCGAAGTGGAAGAAATGGTGGCGGAGTTTCGGCGCCGGCGCGATCTGGTGGTGGACGGCCTGAACGCGATTCCCGGCATCAGCTGCCGGAGACCAAAAGGCGCTTTCTATGCCTTCCCCAATATTCGCGCTACGGGATTATCCAGCCAGGAGCTGGCGGACGCCCTGCTGGAAGAAGCGGGCGTAGCCACCCTGTCCGGCACCGCATTTGGACAATATGGGGAAGGATATTTGCGCATCTCATACGCCAATTCCATACCAAACCTGGAACAGGCCCTGGCCAGAATCGCCGACCTGCTACGCATCCGCTTTGGCATAGCTGTCTGAGAACCGCCCTGCTCCCAGGAGTTGGAAGTGGCCGGCCTCCCCCGTGGTCGGCCGCTTCCTCATTTTGGCAGGGATATTGCCAGCGACGGTGAAATATGGCAAAAAGAATCGGCACTGAGAGGAGATGTCGATGAAAGACCTGTTCCCAACCAAGCAATGGATCGTAGCTGCTCTACTGGTTGGTTTCCTGGTCTGGTGCGTTTGGCAGATCATGTCGGGCGCGTTCATTTCCAGCCACCTTTTCTATCTGCCCATCCTGGCCGCCGTCTATTTGTGGCCACGGCAGGCCATTTATTTGGCGCTCGGCCTGGCTGCCCTGAACCTGGTGCTCTGGCATGAAAACCAGGATTCTGCCCTGTTTCACATCTTTGATTCCGCGATGTTTGTTGTGGTCGCTTTAGCGCTCGGCCATTTCACCCGCATCCAGCAAAGGGAAAGCGAACAAATCAAGGACATCATCCAGTTCCTGCCCGATCCCACATTCGTGTTGGACCGCCACGGAAAAGTCGTTCTCTGCAACCTGGCCCTGGAGGAATGCACCGGCGTACCAAAAGAGCGACTGCTCGGTCTGCCGGCGCCAGAACTGGTGGCGTTGGTAGGCGGCGAGACGCGCTTGACTCTGGCCGACTATCTCTGGCGGGGACAATATGAAGAAATTGCCGGCCTGTATCCCGGCGCCCAACTCGAGCGCCCAAACGGATGGGCGAAAACCGCCCAAAGCCTGGGACCAACGGTTTCGGCCTATGTCAATTTCCCTACCCGGGGCAAACGCTTGTTTGTGAAAGCGACTTTGCTTTATGACCGGCAGGGGCGTCCCACCGGTGTAATTGAGACACTCCGGGACGTCACTGCCCTGCAGGAAAAAGAAGCGGAAATTGCCTTTCTGGCTTACCACGACGCCCACACCGGATTGGCAAACCGGGCCTTTTTTGAACGTCGTTTGCCGGAGCTAGACCACATAGCCAACCTGCCCATCTCTTTAATAGTAGGTGACATCAATGGCCTAAAATTGATTAACGATGTGTTCGGCCATCACCGGGGGGACGATGTGTTGAAAGCGGTGGCAGACATCATCCGAACCGTCTGCCGCCCCACCGACTTGCTGGTGCGCTGGGGTGGGGACGAGTTCGTGATGGTCTTGCCCCAGACCGATGAAGAAACCGCTCTAGAGATCTGCGCCCAAATCCGGCAGGCATGCCGGGAGCAAACAACGCAGGACTCCCTGGACTACAGTATCGCTTTGGGGTTGATGACAAAAACTGAGCCCGACCAGCAATTGGAGCAGTTGTTCCGCGAAGCAGAAGACCGCATGTATAGGAATAAACTGCTCCAGACCCGCAGCTATCGCAGTGCTTTGCTGCGCTCCTTCACGGTGCTGTGGGAACGCACTCCGGAAACCAAAGAACACCTGGAACGACTGCAGGAGCTGGCATTGCGCTTCGGCCATCACCTCGGCATCACCGGCAATGCCCTGGATAATCTGGTTTTGCTGGCCGTGTTACACGACATCGGCAAAATCGCCGTCCCGGATGGGATTGGGAACAAGCCCGGCACTCTGACAGCCTGCGAATGGCAGACCATCAAAAGACACCCGGAAATCGGTTGCCGGATCGCTCTTTCCAACCCGGAATTGGTGCCAATCGCCAAGCTAATTCTGGCCCACCATGAATGCTGGGACGGCAGTGGTTATCCGCTTGGTCTCAAAGGCGCGGAAATACCGCTCCTGGCGCGTATCTTGACTATCATCCACGCTTATGATGTGCTGAAGCATGGCCGTCCCTACCTGCCTGCCATGGGGCATGCAGGGGCCATGGAAAAAATCACGGCCGACGCCGGTCACCGATTTGATCCGCAGCTAGTTAGGCAATTCACAGCTATGATGAATGGAGAGGAATAACAATGAGAATACGAAAACCAATCATGGCGCTGGCGTTGCTTTTGCTCATTTTCGGCTGTGATTCCGGCTATCAACCACTGACGGATACCGCGGTACCATATGAGCCTTTTTCCTCCAGCTGGGAATTCAGCCCAGGTCAGATGGCCACGGTCAGTGGTTGGCGGGCCGGGTACCGCCCGAGCGAGAGCATACCATTTCAGATCGGCTTAGAAAATGGCTCTGCCAGCCCGTGGCAGGGGGAATTTTTCCTGTTGTTGGTCGATGAAAAGTGTGTGGCTGCCAAATTAGCCCATCAAGAATTCGCATTGCCCCCTGGCGAAACTCTGCAGGTGCAGGTGACGGCCCAGTTTCCCGACTATCTGAAAAACAACCCGCATGGTCTGGTATTGTTGATCCCAGAATGGGGTACCGCCACAGAGACGATCTGGATCGGCATAGAGCCATCCGGGCGAATCCCAGAATGGCCCCAGCTGCCGCCCGAGCGCCCTTGATTAGCCGGCCAGGGATCCCTGCCCACTCACTAAATGGCAGGCGATCCTGAGCTGACCATCAGCCACCAGCGGTGGATTCACCTCCCGGCACACAACCAATGATTCGGGACAGCGCGGCCAGAACGGACAACCGCCCGAAGCCGTCCCCGCTGCGCCCGGTAGTGGGGACGGCAAAACCCCCGTCAGTTGCGGGGCATGCTGCACCATCGCCTTGGTATAAGGATGGGATGGTTGTGTGAATACGGATTGCGCCGGGCCTTCCTCCACGATCCGGCCCTGCAGCATGACAGCCGCCCGGTCACAGACCTTGCGCGCCAGGGCCAGGTCGTGGGTGATAAGCAACAAGGCCAAACCGCGTTTTTCCTGCAGTGCCATGATCAGCCTCAGGATCTTAGCCTGGGTGCTGGCATCCAAAGCTGAAGTGGGTTCATCCGCCACCAGCACTTTCGGCTCTAGGACCAGCGCCCTGGCCAGCACTAAACGTTGCAGCTCCCCACCGCTCAACTGGTGCGGATAACGGGCCAGGAAAGCCGCATCAACCGGCAAATGCACCTCGGCGATCATTGCCCGGGCAATTTCATCCCGGTCAGCCAGGATGCCTTTAATGTCAAGGGGCTCGCGCACGATCTCGAGGGCGCTAAAGCGGTGACTGACTGAGGCGCGCGGGTGCTGAAAGACCATCTGCACCGCCCCATCGGCAAGGCTGGCATCGCGTTCCACCTGTCCGCAATCGGGCGGCAAAAGATTCATAATCATGCGCGCCAGGGTGGTTTTGCCAGAGCCGGTCTCTCCCACCACCGCCAGGCTCTCACCCTCTTGCAGCGTCAGGTCCACCCCGGCCACTGCCCACTGCCCATCAAATGCTTTGCCCAAATTACGCATTTGCAGCAATGGCACGATGCCACCGCGGTGGCAGGCCAGCCAGCGGTCCTCCCTCAATTGCAGCGCTGGGATTTTGTGCCCGCACAGGGCCAGCCGCTGCGTACAGCGGGGATGGAAAGGACAGCCCGGCGCCCGGCCGCCCTCACCGCCGATTCCCTGCAAATCCTTGACAGTGGTCATGTTAGGGAAACTGCGCAACAACCCGCGGGTGTAGGGGTGGCGGGGATCGCTGAGCACGGCCGGCGTCGTTCCCACCTCCACCAACGTCCCACCATACATCACGGCTATCCGCGCGGCCACAGCCGCGGCAGCCAAATCATGCGTGATCAATAGCACGGCGCGACCCGGGCTGATGGCTTTAATCAAACTGAGTAACTCCGCCTTGGTGATGGTATCCACCGCCGCGGTCGGTTCGTCCAGAATCAAGAGCGCCGGGTCGTTCGCCAGGGCCATCGCCAACAACACCCGCGCCCGCTCCCCACCGCTCAGCTGGTGCGGGTATGAATTGCATTTGTGCTCCGGCAGCCCCACCTGCGCCAACAATTCCTCCACCCGCAGCACCGCGGCCGCCCGATCAAAAAGGCCGTGGGCCAGCACCGCTTCCAACAGCTGGGCCCCCACAGACAGGACCGGGTTCAGGGCATCATCGGTGTTTTGTAGCACCATCGCCATTTCCCGACCGCGCAACCGGCGCCATTCTTCCTCGGCCAGCGGCAGTAAGTTGCGGCCCTGAAAGATCACCTCACCTTGCACCTGGCCCGCCATCAGACCCATCACCGTCAAGCCCAGGCTAGTCTTGCCTGCCCCGGATTCCCCGCACAAGGCCAGCACTTCACCCGCCGCCACTTTCAGGTTGATATCGCGCAGGATCCGTTCTGATCCGATGTCGAGCGTCAAGCTCTTGATCTCAAGCATGGGTATGTCCTCCCTCATGCCGCGGGTGCAAAACTCCGGTCAGGATGTTGCCGAGGTAAGCAAACGCGGCCACGGTGCAGGCCAGGGCCAACCCCGGTGGCAACAACCACCACACCCAGGCGTCAAGATAGGTGAAACGAAGCGCTTGCCTGATCATCATCCCCCAGCTCACCACCATCGGATCCCCGATCCCCAAAAAGGCCAGGCCCGCCTCCATGAAGACGGCCCGCCTGGCCACCGCCACAAAGTTGGCCAACAGAATCGGCGCCAAGTCCGGTAGAATATGGCGCCGCAACAGGTATGGCCACCTGGCGCCAAAGCTGCGCGCAGCGGTGATGTGTAGTTCGGAGCGCAAACTAAGTGTCTCGGCCCGCACCACCCTGGCCCCGCCCGGCCACATCAGGCAAGTCAAAATTAACACCAGGCTGAAAAAACTTGGCGTCAGATACCCCGCCACCAGAATCAAGACCAGCAGCATCGGAATGCACAACAGGGCATCGATGCAGCGCAATACCACCCGATCATAAAGGCCGCCGATCAACCCGGCCGTACCCCCGATCAAAAGAGACAAGGCCGTGGCGCCGGCCCCCGCTAACACCGCCAGGCATAGGGAGCTGCGCGCCCCATACAGCAGGCGGCTGAATATGTCCTGGCCAACATCATTTGTCCCCAGCAAGTGCCGCAGGGAAGGAGCCAGAAACGCCATGTCCCGCTCATATAACGGATCCCAGGGAGCCAAAATGGGGGCCAACAGAGCGATGCCGGCCAAAATCCCCAGCAGCACAAGACCGATCTGCCCCTCGCGGTGGTGGGTCAGCTCTTGCCAGTAGTTAATGTGCATGGTCTCTCACCCTGGCGTCCAGCCTGCCATAGAGCACCTCTAAGGCGTAGTTGAGGATCAACACCGTCACCGTCACCACCAGAAAGGCCCCCTGCAACAGCGGGTAATCCCGGGCTTGCAGCGCCTGATAAATCACGCTGCCCACGCCGGGATAGGCAAAGACGGTCTCCACAAATAAGACCCCCGTCATCAACCGGGCCGCCGCCACCCCCGCCTCCGTCACCACCGGCAGCAGGGCATTACGACCGGCATGGCGATAGCGCACCGCGGTCTCTGTCAGCCCCTTGCTGCGCGCCGTCAAAATAAACGGGCGGTGCAAGTTGCGCAGCATGGCATTGCGCGACATCAGGTAGAAACCGCCCACATGGGCGACCGTCACCGCTACCAACGGCAAAACCAAATGATGCAGGACATCCGCCCATAAGCGCGGGCCGTGCCAGTTGGTGTAAGCCGTGACCGCTCCGCTGAGCGGGAATAGCCCCAAGCCCCCGGCCACCAACAGCAGCAAGACCGCCCCCAGAAAATAGTCCGGCAGACTGCCCGTCAACATCACACCAGTCAACAGGCCGCGGTCCAGGGTCTGTCCCCGGCGCCAGGCGGATTCAATCCCCAGCACTGTGCCAATCAGGAACGACAGCAACAATGAGCCGCCCGCCAGGAGCAAAGTCCAGGGCAGAGCTCCCAAAAGCACGTGCGAGACAGGCGTCGTGTAATAATAGGAATAGCCCAACTGGCCATGGCAGAGGTTGCGCAGGTAGTACCACAGCTGCGTCAACCAGGGCTCGTTCAATCCATACTGGGCCATCAACTCCGCCTGCACCTGTGGGCTCAGGTGGAGCACGGCCTCTTCCCCGTAAATGGCTAAAAAAGGGTCCCCAGGCATGCAGCGCGGCAAAAAGAAATTCAGCCCCAGGATGATCGCAAAAGCGATTAAATAATCCCACAGGCGTCCGCGGGCCGCCCACCCCAAGACCAACTTTGTTACTCCAGGAATGAGAGTTTGTTCAAGGGAATCGGTACCCCGCAACCAATACCACCCGCCGTAAAATATAGTTCCACCTCTCCCGCGCGATAGGCCCAGTAGGCGTCAGGATAATAAAGAGTGAGCGCGGGGACCCGCTGCGCAAACAGGCGCTGCACCTGTCCCACCAACAACTGTCGTTGTTCCCGGTCCATCGCCGTCAGTTGCGCCTGCAAAAGCCCCTCTAGCTCCTCATCCTGATAACGAGCACTGTTGAAACCCGGCCCGGTGATTACGGAATTCAAGATACGGGGATCGCCCCCCAAACCACCATGACCGCTCAAGGCCAATTGGAACTGCCACTCCTGCACCCGCGCATCCACGCTTTTGTCATCCAAGCCGCGCAACTCGACCTTGATCCCGATCCTGGCCAGCTGTTCTTGCAGCAGCTGCCCGTCCCGCGCCCGGTCCGGCTTGACGAGCAACTCCAATTGCAGTACTTGGCCGCTCTTTTGCAGCCGCCCATCTTCACCGGGCTGATAGCCCAGTTCCGCCAACAACTCTTGAGCCATTTCCGGGTCATAATCGTATTGCGGCGCACCCGCGTCATACCACGGGCTATCTGGCGCGATGATCCCCGGGCTGCCCGCCAAACCATGCCCGCGTAGGGAAAACTGGACCAGTTCCTGCCGGTCGATGGCATAAGCGAGCGCCTGGCGGAAACGGACGTCCGCAAGGGGCTCCTGCCGGTGATTGATCATTAAGCGGGCACACCAATCGTGGTCCCGGACAATCACATGGAAACCTTGTTCTTGCAACTCCGCCACCGCCTCCGGCGGCACCTCGACCGCATCCACCTCACCGTTTTGCAGAGCAGCCGGCGCCAGCTCAGCCGCCACCCGCACAAAGCGGATGCTCTCCACCTTCTGCCCCGGGCCATAGTAAGCGGGGAAAGCTTCGTACAAGTATGTACCGTGCTCCTGGCTGTAGTCCGCTAACCGGTAAGGCCCGGTGCCAATGGCGGCCCCTTCCTCGTCCCAGTGTACCGGATCCGTCACATCCTGCCAAATGTGTTTGGGCAGGATCGGTAATGTGGCAGCCACGTTATCAAAAAACGAGGCATCCGGCTCTTTTAAATACACCGTTACTTCCCCGGCAGCGGCTTCCACCCGCTCCACTGCCATGATATCAGCAAAGCCATAGGGATGCTGGGCATAGTAATCGAAACTGAACACCACATCATCCGCCGTAAATACCTGACCGTCGTGCCATACTACCCCCTCCTGCAAATGGAAACGATAGGCACATTCGTCCGCCAGATACTGCCAATCCCGGGCCAATCCCGGCACGAACCCGTCGGCATCTTTCCAGACCAGAGGCTCAAAAACCAGACTGGTGCGCACATAGCCCGGTCCGCGCAAATAATGCCGGAACGGGTTCGGATACCCCCAATCGCCCACCGGATCGGCAATTGTGTAAACATCGCTCTCCACCGGCGCAGCGCATCCCCCCAGCAGGGGCAACAACAAAGCCAATCCCAGACACAAAGCCATCAGTCTGTTCATCTTTTCACCACCTACGCTGGTATTCATCACTACAGGGAATACACACGATCTGCCCGTCGCGCACACGCGCCCGCGGCTCCATTACCCGCTCCCCGCAACGAGCACACGCCACCGAGGCAAATATGCGCGCTTTACCCGGGAATGTTAGCTCGATCTTTTCCACCTGGCAGACATCCGCCAGGGCCAACCCAAAAAACCGCTCTTGCTGGGCCTTCCCGAGATCCGCGAAACGCTCCCGCTCGTCCCTGCTGGCCACCCCGGCCTGGACCCGCTCCCGTAGCCGGGAGTACTCCTTATCCTCGCCCAACGGCTTTAACCGCACCCGCACAGCCTGACCGTTATCCCGCCGCCCGAAACTATACACCTGGCGCCCGTAATCCCGGAAAAAGAGATTCCCTTTCCCCAACGTGCAGCCAGTCACGAACTGGATGGCGTCCACCGCACAGGAATCGTTTTCCACAATCGCAAACAACTCTTCGTCCGGTGCCCGCCGGCTGCCCAGGGCCTGCAGGGCGGCCTCACTGACCCGCATCCCGATCGCCAAGCCCAGGCACTCATGTCCGTGAAAGGCCACCACCCGTTCCCATAAAGACGGCTCTTGACACAAGCTGATCGCCCCCAAGTAGCACGTTTTTTAATATTTGTAGCACTCACTTCTCCGTAACACAAAAAATTCCTATCGTGCTACTAATATTCGCAATAAAAAAAAGAGCCCGCCAAGGGGCCTACATCACCCCAGCTTAAGAGACAGCATATGATATGGGAAAGGAGTGATCAAATTGGATGATATTGAAAAAAGAAACCCAAATACAAACGAAGGTTATCAACCAATGCATAAAAAAGACGGTAGAATAAACCACTTTATAAAACTACTCGAGGAAAAGGGCTATATTGTGCAAGAAGGAAGTTTACAGTATATAGATATCCTAAAGCTGGTCAGTGAAGGCAAATCCAGCACGGCTTTGGGGAATATTGTCGGAGCACCATATGCCACCTATCTCCTTCCTCCGGCGCCAAATCAAATGCCATCACCCGGGCAGAGACCGCCCAAAGGCTATAATCCTGACAACCCACATAATTACCCGCCTAATTTGGATTTCATCAAGCCGGGGCTGCACTATAAGCTGCGTCCAGACGAAGCAATTGTTCTGATCGGGCAAACACCCCCGCCCTCAGTTTACTTTTGTTTTCGCAGTTATCTGGCGCTAGTGGAGAATAAACCTGAAAAAGACTACCGGGATGCAGTTACAGCCGGCGATCGCCGTACTGGTTTTTACCACTTTATAGGAGCCAGTTTAGGCGACCAGATCAACAATTACTCTATCTGGACTGCAAATACTCCCTTTGGCACCCCCGGAGAACCTTTTGACACTACAACAATCATCATTACCACTGCGAACAAAAGAATAAATCAGCACATGCGTAATGCTCTGCAAGATTCCGGCTTTTGCCCCGATATTATTAATAATGACAATATTCCTATAGACCTAGTTAATATGGGGCTGGAAAAGGGCAAAGACCACTTTTCGTTTGTCATGAGGGCAAACATATTTGAAGATCCGGATGTAGGCTGGGATTATATTTATAACATCGCGCAATATTTTACAGTGTTACGCATTACCCCCAAAAAGCCCTATCCTCCTGCACACCCCTGGCCGATACCGGCCCTCAAAACAAAAGAGACTGGTACTAATGAATTCCAGGCAATTCCTACTGCCCGAAATACGCTGGATTATCTCAGAAAGCAAATTATCAGTAAATACAAAAGTCCGGAATATGATGCCATAGATTTGGATTTCAATCTCGCCATACTTGACAACTATGAGGGTATATTACAGGATGTTAACGTTTGGATCGACAACAGAGACACGGTTTATGTAAAAACGGAAAGTTTCAAATTAGCTACCGATGACGACTTCATAATTGTATATGGCGTCAATAACACCCAAACGGAATTTGCCACTTTTATCAACGTGAGCTTGTATGGCGCTGAGCTCTGGAACGGCGTTGCAGGCACTGTGTTTACAGATGAACTGCAGTACTCTGCCGATGAATATTTCCCTGCATGTGATAAAAACAGCAGGTACTATTATGTAGTGAAAATGGCCAGACGCGCCACGGAAAGAAATGACATTATTATTCCTTATAGTACCGGGAACCCACAAGGGTCGGCGTATGGAGTTGATAACAATCAAAAGTTATTCTTAGTCATCAGAATGTATCTCAACCAGAAAACCAAGGTCGCTGCCGCTCCCTTTGATATTATCTGGGGCCATGCCATCCTGTTTACAAAAAAGAAAAGACACCACCTGGATTACTAATAAATGCTTATGGGATAATGAACGGAAAAGACGCCCCCTCAAAGGGGCGTTTTTCCGTTCAGTGGCGCGTATAGACCGTCCTGTCAGCCACAGATCTGCGGCCCACCCGTCCCTGCACTTCCAGGTAACGCAAATGGGCCAAAGCCTCTCCGACCGCGAACCAGCGCTGCTGCAATGGGAAAGCATCCCAACCATAGCTCATATCCCAGGTCATGCCGGCCGCGATCTGGTAAGCATCCAGGTCACCCTGCCCCAACAGCGCATACACTTCCTCGGCCCGCTCCTGGTGATGGGCCTGCAACTCCTGAATCCGCTCCCGGTAGTCCTGAAATACCCGCCTGTGCCCAGGCAGCACCAGCTGCACGTCCAATTCCCCTACCCTGTCCAGGCTGGTCAAGTAATCCTGCAAAGGATTTTTTTCCTCTTCAAAGACCGAGATATTCGAGGTGATGTCCCGCAATAAGTGGTCTCCCGATAACAGCCAGCGTCGTTCCTTTTCATACAGGCAGACATGCCCATCGGTGTGCCCGGGGGTATAAAGGCATGTGAAGCGGTAATCGCCGACCACCAGCTCCTGCCCCTCCGACACTATAATGAAATCCACCGGTTCCCTGGTCGCATACTTGTATCCGGGGTGATTGCGGATCGCGCCCTCCACAAACTCAGCAGGAAAGCCATTCTGAACCGCATAGGCCGCCCATTCCTCCCAATCACCGCCCTCGTTTATGATATCCGCGTCCGAGTGGCCAATGAAGCAGCGGGATTCCGGCGTTGCCAAATCCGCCACCAGTCCGGCGTGGTCAGCATGCATGTGCGTGATAAACAAGTCAGTCCGCTGCATGTCAATGGCCAATTCCGCCAAGCCCCTTTGCAATGGCTCCAGACACTCCGGTCTGTTCATGGCGGTATCCACAATCAGGTTCCGGTTTTCGCCCTTAATCACATAGGAATTAACCGCTTTCAAAGGGTTGCGCGGCAGTGGCACCACGATACGATATATGTTAGGCAAGATCTGTTCTACCAATCCTGTTCCTCCCTCCAAACACGATATATAAAAGTTAATGGTATCCGTTTGGCTTTGTCAAGAGCGGCGCAGGATTCCGGCTTGCGGAAAGAGAAAAGACATCCAGACACATAAGGAGATGGTCCTCTTGCGACTACAACCGATCGGCGTAATCAGATCGCCTTTCAAAATAAAAGAAGAAGCCCCCCGGCAGGGACGGTTGGCCGACGCACCAGGTCAGCTGGAGATCTATCCGCAGTATGCCCCCGGCCTGAAAAACATGGCCGGCCAGAGCCATTTGTTCGTCTTATACTGGTGCCACCTGGCGGAGCGGGACAGTTTAATAGTCCACCCGCCCTGGGCAGAAAGCGCCCGCGGCGTTTTCACCACTCGTTCACCGAATCGCCCCAACCCGATCGCTCTTGATGTGGTGGAGTTGCTGGCGCTGGAAGGCAACACATTGCATGTGCGGGGCCTGGATGCCCTGGATGGCAGTCTTTTGCTGGACATCAAACCATACTCTTCCGACCTGGATAGCATCCCGGGCGTGCAGATCCCCTGGTCTCAACGCGTCGCAGAAGCCGGCCGGCACGACACCAGCAAATAAACCAGGCCGGCCAGCAGGATGATCAAAGCCCCACAGGGCAGATTCGTATAACAGGAGAGGCACAGACCAGCGGTCGTGAGAGCGCTTCCCAGCAAGACCGCCCAGACCATCGCCCGTCCCAGGCTGCCCCCCAGGCGGACACCCAGGGCGCTGGGGATAGTCAACAGCGCAATCACCAGAATTACCCCCACCACCCGGATCGTGATCACGACCGTCAAGGCAATCAGACCCAGCAAAAGCAAGTACAAGGCCCGCACGGGCAGACCCATTAAACCCGCAAACTCCTCATCAAAGGCCCAGGCCTGCAATTGGTGGAAAAAGATCGCCACCGCCACCAGGATGGCCGCATCAAGCCCAACCATTAGCAACAAATCGGATTTCGGCACAGTGAGCAGACTGCCGAACAGGTAACTCATTAAATCGGCGCTGTAGCCAGGCGTCAGGCTCAAAAAGATGATTCCGATCGCCATCCCCACCGCCCACATCACACCGATCACAGTGTCCTCCCTTTGCCCGGCCCCTTTGGCCACTAAACCCATACCCAAAGCGGCCAAAACAGCAAACACCGTCGCCCCCCACAAAGGCTCCCAACCCAAAAAACAAGCCAAACCGATGCCCCCGTAAGCGGCGTGGGAAATGCCCCCGCTCAGAAAGACGATTCGCTTCGTCACGACATATGTTCCAACCACTCCGCAGGCCAGACTGGCCAACAATCCCGTTAGGAGAGCATGGCGGAAAAATTCATGCGCCCACATCTATTCCATCCCCCCGACGCTCCGTACTGACCGCAGCCGGAAAGGCAGACCCTGGTAGGTGGCCTCCAGTATTTCCCGAGTTAGACCGCCCGGCTCACAGCAATACAGCCGTCTGTTCAAACAGGCCACCCTGTCCGCCACCGCCGTCATGGCCGCAATGTCGTGCGTGACCAGGATAATCGTCAGCGAAGCGCGCAATTCATCCAAAAGCTGATAGAACTCGCTCTCCACGCGCCGATCGACGCTGGTAGTTGGTTCATCCAACAGCAAAATCCGGGGGCCGGTGGCCAGGGCGCGCGCAATCAACACCCGTTGGCGCTCACCGCCGGAAAGTTGCGCAAAGGGGCGCTCCTTTTCCGACAGCATAGAGACCGCCGCCAACGCTCCCGCCACCACCTGGTCATCCCGCCGCCCCAGCCGGGCCATGGCCACCACATCCCAGACCCGGATGGGAAAGTCCGGGTCAAAGGCAAAACACTGCGGTACATACCCCACCTGCCGACAGGCCTGCCCCGGGGGCTTCCCCAACACCGTCACCCGCCCCTGGCTGGGGGTAACTAGCCCCAGGATCAACCGCAACAATGTGGTCTTGCCGCCGCCGTTCGGTCCAATGATGCCCAAAAACTCCCCGGCCGCCACCTGCAGGTCGATGGCTTCCAGGACATTCCGTCCTACCCGGTGGACGTGTACCCCGGTCAATTCCACTACCGTTTGCTTAGCCATCGCCATCCCTACTCTCGCCCAGCGCGAACTGGAAAGCGGCTGCCACATGGTGCAGGTTCCCCGCCCAATCCCGCGCTAAGGGATCAATCTCTACTACCTGGGCGCCGATCTCCTCCGCGATCATCCTAGCGCTCCTTTGGCTATGTTGCGGACTGACGAACAGCACTCGCACGTTCTCCGCCCGGGCCTGCTCTATCAACTCGGCCAGCTGCCCCGCCCCAGGCTCATTTCCCTCCACCTCGATCGCCACTTGCTCCAGCCCATATTCCCGCGCCAGGTAATGCCAGGCCGGATGGTAAACCAAAAAGCGGGTTCCGGCTAATCCCGCCAGCGATTCTGCCAATTCCTGGTCCAAAGCCGACAGTTCTGCCAGGAAAGCCTCCAACCGTTCCTGGTAGTAGTCGGCTGCCTGCTCGTCCACCTCACACAAAGCGGCCGTGATGTTTTTTGCTTGCTGGGTCACCAGTGATGGTGACAACCAGATATGTGGATCACCCCCATCCAGCTCGATCCCCTCGGCACTGTCATAGTAAACAGGATTGACAGACAGCAGTCGCTCCCGCCACGCCTGTTCGAATGGCAGGGGGCTGATTCCCAAGTAAAGATCGGCCTCCGCCAAAGCCCGCAATTGAGCCGGGGCGGGCTCATAAGTGGCGGGGTTGGCCCCGGGTGGAATCATCACCATCACCTGCACCCGGTCGCCCCCCAGGGTTTCCACAAAGTAGGCCTGGGGCTGAATCGCCACCACCACCTGTACATCGGCATCCGCTTTCTCACTGGCACAACCAGAGCACAATAAAATTAAGACCAAAAAAGCAACCAGGCCAATCCGCCTCACTTCGCCCCCTCCTTCTGGCAGCGCCGGCAGTACCCGCGGATTTCGAACCGGTGGTCCACCACCTGCAGACCCCGTCCGGACAGCTCCTCATCCAGCAATCCCGCTTGCAAAGGACAGGCGGCCAGGTGTTGCGCGTCGCCACAACCCAGACAGATGAACAAGTGCTCATGGCGTGCGCTGGCTCGGTAATGGGCCACCCCGTCCGGAGAGTAATACTTCGATATGATGCCCAGTGCCACGAATGTGTTCAGGTTACGATAGACAGTGGCCAAGGAAATGTGGGGTTGGGTTTTGCGCAACCGGGCGACGATCTCCTCCGCTGTCAAATCGCCACCCCCCGCCAGCACCTCGAGAAGACAAATGCGCTGCGGGGTCAGCCGCAGCCCCTGCCTGGACACCGCCCGTACTAATGACCGCACTGCCCCCACCTGCCCGATAATCCTTATTAATTAGGAATTATTCTTATTACCTAAATAATACAACTAATTGCCGGATTATTAAAGAGATTCCCGCCCCAGGCGGGGAAAAACCGCCGCAGCGAAAATATTCCCAGAGAGCCCGCTCTCATTTGTATACTTTTGCCCGCCTAATCCGTTATAGCAACGGGTGGGTGGACACTTACCACAAACATTGTGAGGGGTGCCAATGGAGAATGGCCTGGAAAAACTCTTTACCTACCAAATGCCAATCATTAAAAAATACCTAATCAAAATAGGCTGCAGTCACGCCGATGCGGAGGATATTGTCCAACATGCCTTTTTGAAAGCCGTTTTGTACATCGAGGCGCTCGAGGCGGATAAAATCGCCTCCTGGCTGTTTAAAGTTGCTTTAAATCACTACTACGATTTGTGCCGGAAGAACAAAGCGCTGCCCTGTCAGCGCTGAAGGGCGAAAGCATCCTGCATCAGCTGGCGGTGGAAGATTACCTGCCGGAAAACTATGTTTTGGGCAATGAGCAAAGGGAACAGATAAGCCGGGTTTTGGACGGTTTGAATCCCATCTTCAAAAACTTGCTGGTCCTAAGGTATGCAGTGGGTCTTTCTTACCAGGAGATCGCGGAAGCGCTAGACATCAATGAGCAAACGGTCAAAACTTACCTTTACCGGGCCAAGCAGAAATTCAGAGCTATATGGAGGGGGCTCGACGATGAATGAGGATGATAAGAAATTGCAGGAGACCTTTGCTTTTAAGCAGGGGGAAATAAAAAGGCTGTTACGGGAAGCCAGATTCAAAACCATCATCAGGACCGTTGCGATCAGTGCGCTCGGCTTTGTGCTTTTGTCCGGAGTAATCCTCAGCGCCAATGCCATGTTACTGAATGAGATCGCCAACAGCAGGCATATTGACGAGAATCTGCTCAACGTAGTGGCCGCGCCCAACACCTATATCTCCCACCACCTGGCCAATGACGGCTTCCTGGTGGGTCAGATGGAATATATAACTTATCGGATTGTCGGCAATAGACCGGTCTATGACGGCACGCAGAAAATAAAATACAGCATCGTACCGGTGGTGCAGAATCTTTATGGTACCGGGAAAAGCCAGCCGATTCAAATTGAAAACCAATCTGATGGCAGTGGGCTCGGATTTTGTTTTTACAGCAAAGTTGGCAACCGGGAACTGCTGTTTTACCACCCCGAGCTCAATTATCCGACCTATCGGAATGATCTCAACCTGCTGGATGACATCGGTGCCGATAAGTATCTTGAATTGGCTCTTTCCTTTGACCGCAGCTACACCCTTGAAGAGGTGCAGGGCATGATTCCCGGAGAGGTGAAGATCGCCTGGTACTGGGTGGACACCTTCAGCCGGGAAAACCTGGACAAGATGCAAGCGATTGCAGGCTCAGGACCCAGGATTTTTCGTTCCTCGCAGGTTTATGGAATGGAGGCCATTACCGGCACTGGTGAAATAATAGACGAGCCCTGGCGCCGGTTTATCACCGCGCTTGAGATCGGGCGCACTAAAAAGAACTTCTATCGATCGATTTTTCAGGACATCTTCGCTGTGCTAAGCAACGGCAAAGAAGAGATTACCAAGGACGATATCAGAGTGATAGGGGCAGTGGTCACAGGCGACACGGCGGCCATAAGGCTGTTGCCAGAGGATTGTGTTAAGGCAGCAACCCTGGGAATTGTGATAGACAAGTATTAGTTAAACGTAAGACGGAAAGACAACCCGCATCGCCATGGGGTTGTCTTTTTTGCATCCTGTGCCTGGTGAGCCAGCAAGTGTTTTGCGGTTGCCAGCAGTAGTATAATATAAACGTGTTATTAATAGCATCAATACATTCAAAAAGGAGCCTTGCAATAATGACACCAAGAACCGATTACCACGTTCATCCAGACTACTCTATTGATGCTGCTCCTGTTCAGATAAGGGATTATTGCCAAACGGCTGTGGAATTAGGACTTACGGAAATCTGTTTCACTACTCATATTGAGCTGGACCCGGTACGCGGGGCATTGGATAATTTTGTGATGTGTAATGGGGAAAGACTCTCGGTTTTCAACCATGCCTGGCTGGATCGCTATTTCCAAGAAATTGCCCAGGCACAGCAAGAGTTCCAAGCACATCTCAAAATAAAGGCCGGCATTGAAGTGGGATACAACCGGGGTTGCGAGCAACATGTGGCAGAGCTCACAAGCGCATATCCATTTGATTTCGTCTTAGGAGCCATCCACTCCCTTGACCATATCGCCATTTCCTCCAGGCGCGAAAGCCCCCGTTATTTTCGCAACCACACCCTGGCCGAACTGCAGCAAGAATACTTCACCACCCTGGCGGAAATGGTCGCCAGCGGTCTTTTTGATTGCATTGCCCATGTGGATCTTTACCGCCGTTATGGCCTGAAACATTATGGGCCAGAAATCCTCACCATTCACCACGGGGCCCTTGAGCCGATTTTTGCCGACATGGCCCGCCGGGGCATGGGGCTTGAAGTGAACACTTCCAACCGCCGGGTGGGTTTAAAGGATTTTCATCCCACCCGGGAGATTTTGACCCTGGCAGCCAGGGCGGGCATCAAAATCTTTACCGTCGGTTCTGATGCCCATTCTCTCAACCAACTGGGAGCCCACATAGATGAGGCTTTGGCGCTTTTGAAAGACCTTAACCTTCGCCACCATGTCTTCACGCTCCGGCAAGCCGCCCCATGCTGATTTCCAAAAAAATGCCGCCGCTCTCAAGAGCGCGCGGCAAGCTGTACGGTTGGAACTGGACACCGTCACTCTACGTTGGTCTTTTCCCGGCCTTGTCACTATTCAACCGGACCGATGGCAGTACTGGTCACCGGACCCAGGTATGCACCTGAGCCGGTAGCCACCACCCTGAGATAACAACCAGCATCTTCAGGCTGTATCTCGTAGGCGCTGAAAACCGCCCCGGGAATGTTGCCAAAGACACTGCCATCCTCGGAGCGTTGCCATTGGTAAGTGGCGGTCGCGCTGGCCGGCGATAACGTCCCGGCAGCGAGGGTCGATCCTAGTAAAAAGACGGTATTCACAGCGTATCGGAGGAGCTCTTAACGAAGCACCTCGGTGGGAATCCGTAGCTGCTGCGGATCATTTGCACCTCCCTTGACCGTTTCCAATCCCCCAACATATGGACCTCCTCCCGGTAATGGCAGCACAAAAAGTGTTATCCCTCCCAGCGCTACAATTGGAAGAAGTAATCCGGTCCCAATCGTCCTATTTTTTTGCCAAACGCCTTCCGCACATTTTCCACTTCTATATCGATGGCTTTTCGGGCTGATTGACACAGAGGACTACCAGGAATTCCATGCCAAAAGTGAAACTTTCTTGCTGTGGAATGTGTATCTGTTAATGGAAGGAGCTGGTGAGATTGGCCTGTGAAGAGCTGGCGCTGATCGTTGCCTGCCGGGAAGGTAGCCTGGAAGCCTGCTCTCAGCTTTTGTCACAGTACGAAGGCTACATCTACAGCCTGTGCTACCGCTTCTCCCACCAGCGAGAAGAGGCACTGGAAATGGCTCAGGAGGCCATGTTCAGACTGATCCAGGCTCTGCCCAGCTTCCAACCCAACCGGCGTTTCAAACCCTGGCTGCGGCGGGTGGTAATCAATAGTTGTCTGAACTTAATCAGGCACAAAGAGCCGGCCACGATCCCCCTGGAGAATGCCGAACGCTGGCCGGCAGCCACAGCAGCAGATCCCGCCGCACAAGCGGAAGCCCTGGAAATCCAACACTCTCTCCACAAAGCATTGCAGGACTTGCCAGTGATCACGCGGCTAGTGATCGTGCTCAGGCACCAGGAAGGCCTTAGCTATCAAGAAATCGCAGACGAAACGGGGCTACCGATCGGCACAGTACGCACACACCTGCACCGCGGTCGGCAGCGACTGCGCGCCGCACTGAGTGAGCATTACGCCTGGGAGGCATCGCTATGAACTGCGACTATGATCTTTTGGCCCAATACCTGGATGGCGAACTCGCTGATAATGCCAGGTGTCAACTGTTATCCCACCTGCGGGATTGTCCCGTCTGTCGCCGGGAATTGGGTCGCCTGCGCTTTTTGTGGCTGGAGCTAAACAACCCGGTTGAAATCGCTCCCCCGGCTGAGCTGCCCTATTTGCGCCAGCAAGCAGTGCGGGCGGCCCTGGCACACGAGACAGCCGGCCTGACATTTTGGGAAAGCCAGCGCCTGGCATGGACCCCCGTGCTACTGGCGGCCGGATTCTTGGCCGATAGCGGGCTGCTGAACACGATGGCCAAAACAGCCGGCTACGGACTGAGAATCTCCCTGCAAGGGCTGGGCCGGTTGGGAATGCAGTTGGTCAAGGGACGTGGTAAATGATGGTGATTTGGGTTCTGGTTATTTTGTTGTTATCTCTATTAATTATTTTGTTATTGCCGGTCTCCGTCCAGACCACCGCCACCCTGGGGGATGGCCTGCAATGCACCGGCCAAATCCGTTGGGCGGCCGGCCTGGTAAAAGCCAGGTTCCAACTCGGCGGCGAAACCACCACCACCACTGTGCAGTTGGGACTTTGGGATCGACCCTGGCAGCCCAGGAAGCGCACCAAAAAAAGAAAGAGAACTCTGCCCCAACTCAGTCAACTGCAACCATTCCTCACGACAGCAGTCTGGCAAGCGGTGAGCAGGTTTTTGCGGCAGCTACTGGCGGCTCTCCGCCTGCGCTGGCGGGTATGGGGGGTGTTCGGGACAGGAGACCCGGCCTGGACCGGGTACTTGACCGCCGCCTTGGCCGTGAGCGGTTTGAACCGGCAAGTGGAGCTGGCACCGGACTTCACGGACGAAAATTTGGATCTCACCGGGCAGCTGAACGCCACCATCATCCCCATCCAACTGCTATGGTTAAGCGGGAATTTCCTGTTCCAAAAGCCCATCCGGCGTCTATGGTGGCATCAATTGCGCAGAACAAAAAAGGAGGTTGCTTAGCATGTTGAAAGACAACATCGATGCCCTTGTTTCCAAACTGGAGCACCTGGTCAGCACCAAAACGGTAATCGGTGAGCCGATTACTGTCGGCAATAACACCCTGGTGCCAGTCATCTCAGCCAGTTTCGGTTTTGGGACAGCAAGTGGCGAAGGTAATGAACCAAGCAAAGGCGGGGGCAAAGGCGGGGGTGCAGGTGCCGGAGCCCGGATTACCCCCACCGCTATCATCGCCCTGGAAGGAGAAGATATCCGCGTCTATTCCTTGAATAAAAAGGGCTCCCTGGAGAATCTGTTTGAGGTGGTACCGGAAATCCTGGGCAAATTCCACAAGGCCAGGAACAAAGATAACACATAAACCACAGGCGGGAGGTCGCACCTCCCGCCCCATTTTTCCCCCACAACTCCCGGCAATACATTAACCTACGAAAACATTTGCGCCAGCATGCGGCCATGCAGCCAGCCTAACCGCACGAGCAACACAAACAAGAAAACCGTTCCCCACCCGGCCAGGATGCCGGAAGCAAAGCGGCGCGGATTATTACTGATCCAGTAGCCAAGATACTGCCCTACCCCGTCCACCGCCAGGGGTGCCAACAACAAAAAGGGCCATAACCAATGGGGCGTACCGCAATACACCAGGCAGACGATTCCGATCAGGTAACCGACCAGGATCCCGCTGCAGCGAGCACACAAGGGCAACTGCCGGCCGCGCACAAAAAATGAACGCTCCGGCAAACGGTGACACATGAACATGGCCTGCAAAACCCGTTCCAAGCTCATCGCCCCTAATATAATGTGTAGCCCGCACACATGGAAACCAGATACAAGAAGGAACCGAGAATCACGCCCAGCACCGCCCACTGGCAAACCGCCTTGGCGGCCCGCGGTCGTTCGTTTTGCCAAACAAAATACAAAATCAACCCCACAATCGGAAAACAACATGAGACCGCCTTCGCCAAACCCGGGGCATCTTCTTCGGTAGCCAACCTGTGCGTCTTCAACATACTGCCGCAACTTGTACACATCTCCTGCTCAGGGGTCGTCGCCGCCCCGCATGCCTGGCAATAGTTGTTGCTCTTTAAGGGTCTGACCCCACAATGCGGACAAAACGCCGCTATTGCCTCAACCTGCTGCCCACAATGCCGGCAATGCAAACATCCCACCTCCCCCAAAAACCACAAACCAGTTGTTTTTTCAGCCTATCTCTGCAGAAACTCCACGATCGCGCGCGCCGATGGCGGGCAACCGCCGACATGTCTGGAAAAGCCGTCCGCACAGCGGCCAATGCCGATTCCTGCCCCCGTTTGGCCCTGAAACTCCTGGCCGATGTGGATGGGAGCAGAAATTTTGACTCCGCTGGCGCGCAAGCGTTCCAGAGCATGCACCAAGGCCCCATAGCACACGGAACAGGCGGCGTGCGCCTCCACTTTTTCCGTCAACCGGGCCACTTTCCTGTCCCGCTGAAATTCCTTTGCCACCCCCAAATCCCGGTTCAATTCCAACACGTCGCCCTGGGTTGATCCCACCCCTAACTCCTCAGCCAACCTGATGTATGGGATCTCTTCCGTTTGATAGCCCAACAGCTCAGCCACGTAGGCATCCAGCAACACCGGGTCCTGGGCCAGCAAAATGCGGTCCATCCGCACCGGAGTGCCGCCCTCTTCAAATGTCAGGTCCCCCATGATGCCATCGGCGATTACCAGATCTGACTTCAAGACTGTATTTAACCCGGCGATCGGCCTATGCAATCCCTGGCTGTGAAAGCGTCGCTTTTCCGAGTCTGGAATCAACCCTTTCAGATTTTTTAAAGCACAGGTAATATTTGTTTGACAATGTGCCTTCACAACCGGCAGGTTGATCAGATAATCGATGCTGAGAGCCTCCTGAAATACCTGACCGTGATAATGTGGTCCATTCATTTTCTGCGCCGGCGTGCCCTTCAAATCGACCAACCGGAGCCGATATTTTCTTGCTACCTCTTCAATCCCGGAAACCCGGAAGGCCTTCTTGGTGTCTTGCCCCAATCCGGAACTCTCCATGATGGTGATATCCCGCACGCCTTGCTCCTGCAAGTATTGGACCAGGCCTGCCACCAATCCCGGCGAGGTGGTGGCACCGGAAGTGGCGGGCTTGGCCACTACCAGGTTCGGCTTGATTCCCACCCGCCAGGACGGGTCTATCGCCAAATGCAACTTGCGTAAGGCAAAAAAAACCATGGCCTGCGGGTCTTCCCCATACACGACATAAATGGCATCCCGTCGCAACACCATCACCCCTTTCTCAATAATATAACAGACGCAGCGGCCAGACCTGCCAGCGACGGCCTTTTTTGTCGTTTTTTTGTCCCTGGCATAATCGGCACACAAAAAAAGGCCCCCGCCTAACGGGGACCTGATATGCCAGTTCATCTGTGCAGCAACAGTGATATTCTTTTATACAACGGGGTTGTA
>DUQP01000017.1 GCA_012837735.1 Bacillota bacterium | reverse complement strand
GGCCGCCGCTATTCTTTTGCAACAAAAACCCCCGCAATCACTGCTGCGGGTTATCAAAAGGCATCCTCCAATCCGATCGTCTGCGCGCGTTCCCGGCCAATCGAAATCAAGGCTATGGGCACGCCAACCAGCTCCACGATCCTCTGCAAATAGCGCTTGGCGGTTTCCGGCAACGCCTCGTAGGAATTGAGGTGGGAGATGTCTTCCTGCCACCCCGGCATTTCCTCATAAACGGGTTGACACTCTCTTAAGACCTCCAACCGGTGCGGGAACTCCGTCAAACGTTCACCTTTGTAAAGATAACCAGTGCAGATCTTCAATGTTGGCAGGCCGCTCAGGGTATCAAGCCGCGTTACCGCCAAACCAGATAAACCGCTCAGCCGGGCCGCATACCTCAATATGACCGCGTCCAACCACCCACACCGGCGCGGACGTCCGGTAGTTGTGCCATATTCCTGCCCCTGTTCCCGGATCCAAGCGCCGACGTCATCGAACAACTCCGTGGGGAAAGGACCATCGCCAACGCGTGACGTGTAAGCTTTCGCCACACCGATCACTTTATCGATCTTCGTCGGTCCCACTCCCGCCCCAATGCAAGCTCCCCCGGCTACCGGATGGGAAGAGGTTACAAATGGATATGTGCCATGGTCATTGTCCAATAAAGTGCCCTGGGCTCCCTCAAACAAGACGTTTTTCCCCTGCCGGATTGCCTCGTCGATCACCAGCGAGGTATCCGCTATATAAGGCCGCAGCTGCTCAGCGTAACCAAGGTACTCGGCCGCCAATTCATCCGGGTCAAACCCCGGCCGGTTATACATTTTTTGCAACAGCGGGTTGACGCGCTCCAGGTTGCGCTGCAACTGCCGGCGGAAGCCTTCCGGATCCAACAAATCCCCAACGCGTAACCCGACCCGGGCCGCCTTGTCCATATAAGCCGGGCCAATACCGCGCCCTGTTGTGCCGATTTTGTCAGCCCCGCGGCTTTCCTCGGCAATTTCATCAAGACAGCGATGATACGGCATCACCAAATGTGCGCAATCGCTGATGCGCAAAGAGCCAATCCGGCGCTTCTTGCCATGCAGATAGTCCAACTCGGCGCAAAGGACACCCGGTTCAACCACGACCCCGTTGCCGATCACACAAGTCTTGTCCTCATAAAGGATCCCGGACGGAATCAGGTGCAGGCGATACTCATCACCATCCACCACCACTGTGTGCCCGGCATTACTTCCTCCTTGATAGCGGACCACAAAGTCCGCTTCGCGCGCCAAGTAATCTGTTATTTTGCCCTTGCCTTCGTCACCCCATTGTGTCCCTACAATCACTACCGTTGACATCTCAGGCCCCCTTGAGCATGCCTTCTCGCCGTAGTATTTCCCGGCCCACATACATCCCTGAGGCGGAGGCCTGGGTCAGGCCCCGCGTAAGTCCGGCACCGTCTCCGGCGGCAAAAAGGTTGTGAATTTGTGATTCTAATGCCTTGTTCAATTGCAGGCGGGAAGAGTAAAACTTGACCTCCACCCCATACAGCAGAGTATTGCGAGAGTTGACTCCCGGAATAATCCGGTCCATCGCCTCCAGCATCTCTAATATGTTGATCAGATGACGATAGGGCAACACCAAACTTAAATCGCCTGGAGTAGCTTCCTTAAGCGTGGGCTGAACAAGGCCCTTAGCCATGCGCTTTTCTGTGGAACGACGTCCTGACTGCAAGTCACCCAGTCTTTGCACCAAAACCCCACCACCAAGCATATTAGCCAGACTGGCAATGTATTTTCCATAGGCCAACGGTTGCTTAAATGGATGGGTAAAACGCTTGCTCACCAATAGCGCAAAGTTAGTGTTATTGGTCCGCTGGTTGCGAAAACTATGTCCATTGACTGTAATCAAGCCGCCGTTGTTCTCCACCACCACTTCTCCGTGCGGGCACATGCAAAAACTTCTCACTTGATCATCAAACGTGCGCGAATGGTAGATCAGCTTCGCTTCATAGACTGTATCCGTGAAGTGTTCCATGATCACAGCCGGAACCTCCACCCGCACACCGATATCAACCGGATTGCCCAGCAGTTCCAACCCGAGCCGCTCCGCCTCGGCACACATCCAGTGCGCACCCTCACGGCCCGGAGCCGCTATCACATACTTGGCGTAATAATCAGTGTCGTCTTCAGTACGCACACCGATGACCCGGCCATCCTTGGCTAAAATATGCTTTGCCACCGTGCGCGGCAACACATCAACCCGATCCTGTAAGGCCGTCCTCATCCGTTTGACGATTTCCAGGCAATTCTCTGTGCCCAAATGCCGGATGCGGGCTGGCACCAGACTGAGACCCGCCGAAGCTGCTTCTTTCCACAAACGGGTAACCGCTTTTTTGTCATCGCCAAACAGCGTTGCCGGTGCCCCGTAATCCAAATATGTGCGGTCAACATTTTTTATTAGCGCTTCCACAACTTCTTTATCTAGGTGCTCACCTAAAAAGCCGCCAAAGTCCGTAGTAAGGGTCAATTTGCCATCGCTAAAAGCACCCGCGCCACCCCAACCGGTCAAAATAGCACAGGGATCACACCCAATGCAACCGGCCTTTTTGGCGGGGCAATGACGATCATGGGCTTCCGGTCCTTTTTCCAAAAGGAGCACACTGAGCTGTTTAGCCTTTGCCAGCTCCAATGCGGCAAAGATGCCGGCTGGGCCGGCCCCAATAATCACTACGTCATAACATTGTTTGTTAGCCAGTGAATCTCCCTCCCATTGGCAGCGCTTAACACCACGGCCATCATACCAATTCGTTCTGAAAGTGTCAATTTGCGCCCCTTGACAAACAGGGCCTTAACTGGCGACAATCCCCTCCCCCTGTTGCTCCCGGCGGCTGCGGGCAAAGAAACGACCAATATCCTTGCGAAAGACCAGCTCAATAGATCCGGTGGGGCCGTTGCGTTGCTTGGCGATGATGATCTCGGCCAAATTCTGGTCGTCACCCTGATTTTTTTCCGGGTTGAAATAGATAAACATCACCAAGTCGGCATCTTGTTCGATCGCACCCGACTCGCGCAAGTCAGAAAGCTGCGGTCTGCGGTCCTGCCTCTGCTCAACGGCGCGGCTCAGCTGAGACAAAGCAATCACCGGAATCTGCAATTCCCTGGCCAAAGCCTTAAGGGATCTTGATATTTCCGAAATCTCCTGCTGCCTGTTCTCTGCACGCCCTCTGCCCTGCATCAATTGGAGGTAATCGATTATAATGAGCCCAATATTTTTCTCAAGTTTCAGGCGCCTGCTTTTAGCCCTGATTTCCATTACGGATATATCAGGCGTATCATCTATATATATCGGCGCTCTGGCCAATGGCCCTAACGCCCCTGCCAGCTTCGTCCAGTCTTCTTCTTCGAACATTCCTGTCCTGATTTTCTGGC
>DUQP01000016.1 GCA_012837735.1 Bacillota bacterium | reverse complement strand
TTGGGTGGGTACTCTCCCTTCGGTTTTGGATTGGTTCCACAACCATAATACCTTAGGGATACCCACCCTTTGCAATGCCTTTTTTACCCGAATAAAATGCCCTGAACGAAACTCTGGTCGCTCTACATTTGGTGACCACAAGCAGCATTGACAAGCGGCTATCCTTTACGATACAATCTTAAGCTGTAAAGGTCATTAACTTTACAGGTGTGATGCCGGTGCTGGAAAAACGAACTCGTATGGCCCGCCTTTATGATTGTTACGGTAGCCTGTTGACGCCAAAACAGCGCGACTTGCTGACAATGTATTATCACGAGGATCTTTCTCTGGCAGAGATTGCGTCCGAGGTGGGTATCAGTCGGCAGGCGGTGTATGATGTGATTCGCAGGGCGGAGACGGCTTTGGTTGGCTATGAGGAACGGCTTGGTTTGTTGCACAAACAGGCCGAGATGCAAGCCGGTTTGCAGGAATTGCGCAGGATTATGCAACAGGCTGCGGACAAGTGCCAGGGGCCGGAACTGGACGTTGTGCTGGCGGGGTTGGCTGCCCTGGATAGGATCTCAGCGTCTGAATGGTGCAGGGGGGATGAAGGTGGCTTTTGAGAGCCTGACCAGCCGTTTGCAATCAGTATTCCAGCGTTTGCGCGGAAAAGGCAAACTGGATGAAAAGGAAGTCACGGCAGCATTGCGTGAGGTGCGCCTGGCTCTTTTGGAAGCGGATGTGAACTTTCGGGTGGTGAAAGATTTCGCTGCCCGGGTTCAGGAGCGGGCCATTGGGCAGGAGGTATTGCAAAGCCTTACTCCCGCCCAACAGGTGATCAAAATTGTGCATCAAGAATTGACCAACTTGATGGGGCAGACACACAGTCGCATCGAATTGGCTCCTAAGCCCCCAACCGTTTTGATGGTAGTGGGTTTGCAGGGTTCCGGCAAGACGACCACGGTGGTGAAACTGGCCAGATATTTGCAAAAGCAGGGCCGCAGCCCGTTGTTGGTGGCTGCTGACATTTACCGGCCGGCTGCCATCAAGCAACTGACAGTGTTGGGTGAGCAGATCTCCGTACCCGTATTCAGTATGGGGCAAGGTACTTCACCGGTGGACATTTCCCGGGCGGCCGTGCGGCAAGCCATTGCTCAGGGGCGCGACGTTGTCTTGATTGATACCGCCGGAAGGTTACACATTGACGAGGACTTGATGCAGGAACTGGAAGCGATTAAAGCTGCAGTTAACCCGCAGGAGATCCTGTTGGTTGTGGATGCCATGACAGGTCAGGATGCTGTCCAGGTGGCGGAAACTTTCAATGCCCGGTTGTCAGTGGCCGGTGTGATTCTGACAAAGTTGGATGGTGATACCCGTGGCGGGGCCGCGCTGTCAGTGCGGGCTGTCACTGGCCGACCGATCAAGTTTATTGGCGTAGGCGAAAAACTTGACGCCCTGGAACAATTTCATCCAGAGCGGATGGCATCCAGGGTGCTGGGTATGGGCGATATGATGACCTTGATTGAGAAGGCAGAGTCAGCCTTTGATGCCCAACAAGCCCGGGAGATGGAAAAGAAACTACGCACGAATGAATTCACTTTGGAAGACTTTTTGGAACAAATTAAACAGATGAAGAAGATGGGACCTTTAGAGGAAATCCTGGGCATGATTCCCGGATTCAACAAGATGAAGCAGTTAAAAAATTTGCAGGTTGACGAACGCGAAATGGTCAAGACGGAAGCTATGATCAAATCCATGACAGTTCGCGAACGGCGCGACCCGGGGATCATTGACGGCAGTCGCCGGCGCCGTATAGCGCGCGGCAGCGGTACCAGGGTCCAGGACGTTAATCGGCTGTTGAAACAGTTTGAGCAGACCCGCAAAATGATAAAACAGTTTGTGGGGAAGGACAAAGGGAAGCGGCGGTTGCCGCAAATGCCTTTCTAGGACCTGAAAAACTAAGCAGAAGATCTGGAGGTGGCAGAATTGGCGGTTCGGATTAGGTTGAAAAGAATGGGGGCCAAGCAGGATCCTTTCTTTCGGATTGTGGTGAGTGACTCCCGCTCACCGCGCGACGGTCGCTTCATTGAGGAAATCGGCTACTACAACCCGGCAGCCAACAACGAAGTCTTGAAGATCAACGCCGACAAAGCGCTTGCTTGGATGCGGCGGGGGGCACAACCCTCAGAAACGGTCAGGGCGCTTTTCAAGCGGCAGGGGCTGTTAGAGCGGGTCAAGGACAGAAATAGAGGGCCCTTTTTTTAGATAGGGGGATGAGTAATGAAGGAACTGGTCGAGTTTCTTGCTCGTGCCCTGGTAGATCATCCGGAGGCCGTACAGGTGCGGGAAATAGAGGACGGCGAGACAGTAATTTACGAGGTGCGGGTGGAACCGGATGACATGGGAAAAATCATTGGAAAACACGGGCGAATTGTGCGGGCATTGCGCACAGTGGTGAAAGCAGCGGCTGTCAAAGATGGCCGGCGGGTATTGGTAGAGGTCGTCCAGTAGGGGGCGGGGAGTATGGCAGAGCGGGATACCACCTTGACCATCAAACACCCTGTCACGGTTAAGTCGCGGGTGACTCCGGCCCTGCGCGATGAGCTCACAGCTGAACTCCGGGAAGCTTTGCAGCAAGTGGAAATCAACTTACACCAACTTGAGTTTCAGGCCAAGCGCTTGACGAACGAAATGGAACGGAAGAATATTGCCGGCGGATCGGCTTGGCGGGAAAAACTGGAGGACGAAAAAGCTCGTTATCAAGATCAAAAAAAACAGTTGCTGGAACGTCTACAGGAAGTGAGCCAACTGCCGGATGGCAGTGAGGTGGTGCGGGGGACCGTGGAAGCTCTCACCCAGGTGCGCGTCGGTGATGCTTGGCAGCGCTTGGCCAGTTGCGAGGTACTGTTGGAAGAAGGCATCATTGTGGAGATTCGTCGGTCATGACAGAGATGATTGCCATCGGGCGCATACTGGCCCCCCACAGCGGGCATGGAGAAGTAAAGGTGTTGCCACTAACTGATTTCCCGGAGCGATTTGCAAAACTGACCCGGGTCTTTCTGGGCGACAACGAACAGTGCCAAGTGGAGAGGACGCGCTGGCACAAAAAATGTGTCTTGCTCAAGTTGGCTGGATGCGATGACCGCACTGCTGCCGAGCAATTGCGCGGACGGTTGTTGTTCTTGCCAGAAGAAGAATTGGTGCTGCTGCCGGAAGGGCAGTATTATGTGCACCAGCTCATTGGTATGCGTGTGGAAACGGTCGCTGGCCAGTTGCTGGGCATCCTAAGCGATGTCTTGCACACCGGAGCCAACGATGTCTATGTGGTGCAGGGGGCAAAGGGGCAGGAGATATTGGTGCCGGCGCAGCGGAATGTGGTGGAGCGGATCGACCTGGCAGCCCGGGTGATGGTGGTGAATCCTCTGCCTGGTTTGTTGGATTAACGCGAGGTGGACAGATTGCTGATTGATGTCTTGACGCTATTCCCGGGTATGTTCAGCGGACCGTTGGAGGACAGCATCCTGAAACGGGCGCGGGAAAGCGGGCTGCTCAGGGTGCGGCTGTTTGACATCAGGGAGTTCGCATTTGACAAACACCGGGTCACAGACGATACTCCCTATGGTGGTGGCCAGGGCATGGTGATGAAACCGGAGCCCATTTTCCGGGCGGTTGAAGCCGCCGGTGTCGGTGAGCCTCCGCCGCGAGTGGTGTTAATGTGCCCGCAGGGAGAGGTGTTCACCCAGCGCAAGGCTTGGGAGCTGGCTGACCATAAACATTTGATTTTGATTTGTGGGCGTTATGAAGGGGTGGACGAGCGGGTCCGGACCAATTTGGCGGATGATGTGATATCAATTGGGGATTACGTTCTGACTGGCGGGGAAATCCCGGCACTGGTGGTGATCGACTCTGTTGTCCGATTAATTCCAGGGGTTTTGGGCGATCCGGCTTCTCCTTACCGGGATTCCTTTATGGAAGGGCTGCTGGAGGGACCGCAATATACGCGCCCACAAGCATATCGCGGTCTGTCGGTGCCACAAATATTGCTCACAGGTGATCATGAGCGGATCTGGCGCTGGAGACGTAGGATGGCCTTGCTCAGAACAAGGCAAGTGCGACCGGATTTGTTCGCACAGGCGAAGCTGACCAGCGAAGACTATCAGTTGTTGCAGGAGTCATCGGACGAGTAGGTTTCTTGTTTCTCAGTAAGGCCTATGCTATAATGGTGAACGTTGAAAATCTCGCCTGAAATGGCTCCAAAGGCCTTCAAGCGGGAGGGGGTTGAGGCACATGGATTTGATTGGCATGATAGAAAGGGAACAGATGAAGGAAAATATTCCCGAGTTTTCCCCGGGCGATACCGTGCGCGTGCACGTGAAAGTGATTGAAGGGAGCCGGGAACGGGTTCAGGTTTTTGAGGGGGTCGTAATTGATCGCACTGGCGGCGGCGCGGGGGAGACATTTACAGTGCGTCGGGTGTCGTACGGTGTTGGGGTAGAGCGGGTGTTTCCTTTGCATTCACCCCGGGTTGACCGAATTGAAGTAGTGCGGCGTGGTGCTGTGCGACGTGCCAAGCTCTATTATTTGCGATCCCGGCGCGGCAAGGCGGCGCGGGTGAAGGAGCGGCGCTTCTAGCTGGTGCTTGTAGGTGGTGACAAAGCTGACACGACGCTTGGTGCGAGAACTGCTCGAGACCATTATCCTGGCTGTGGTCTTGGCTTTCATTCTAAGGGGTTTCGTGGCGGAAACGTTCATCGTGGATGGATATTCTATGGAACCATCGCTCCACAACGGGGAACGTTTGCTGGTCAATAAGCTTGCTTATCGGTTGGGAGAACCGGAGCGCGGTGATATTGTCGTATTTCGTTTCCCGCTCGATCCAAGCCGGGACTTCATCAAACGGGTAATCGGCTTGCCGGGAGATGAAATTGAGGTGCGCGGTAACCGCGTTTTTGTGAACGGTCAGCCCCTGAGCGAGGATTATATCCTGCCTGATCAAGACCCGGTCAGTTTTCCCAACTTAAGAGTGCCAGCAGGGGAATTGTTTGTGATGGGTGATAATCGGGGCAACAGCGATGACAGCCGGATATTTGGTCCTGTGAAGATCGATTTGGTCAAGGGGCAAGCAATGTTTGTTTATTGGCCATTCAGCAACTTCCGAATACTTCCTTAAAAGGAACCCCCAGCCCGCTGGGGGTTTTTTGTCTGTTTGAGAGGAGGTGAGGCGGTTGGGACAGTGGTTTCCCGGCCATATGGCAAGGGCGGAAAGAGAGTTGCGGGAGCATTTAGCGGTTATCGATATCGTCATCGAGGTACTGGACGCGCGGGCGCCCTTGGCTAGCCACAATCCCCGCATAGCCGCACTTTGGCAGGACAAACGGCATGTGACGGTACTAAACAAATGTGATTTGGCTGATCCGGGCACCACCGCGGAGTGGCTGTCCTTTTTCCAAAGGCAAGGGCAGCAAGCGGTGGCCACATCCGGTCACGCGAAACAATCCCATGTGCTGGCGGTCATTCGTAATCTGGCCGATCCAGAGAGGGCCCGCCGCCTGGGCCGGGGGGTGCGGGTGATGGTAGTAGGGATTCCCAATGTGGGCAAATCCACCCTATTGAATGCCCTGGCGGGTCGCAAAGGTGCCCGCACAGGCGCCAGGCCCGGCGTCACTAAGGGCAGGCAGTGGGTACGGGCGGGAGACCTGGAGATCTTGGACCTGCCCGGGGTATTGCCGGCCGGTCGTCACGATGCCCGGCGGGAGATGGTCCTGGCGGCAATTGGCGCCATTGCGCAAGATGAGTTTTCACCCCGGGAGGTTGCCGTTTGGCTGCTTGGGGAACTGTTGCCGAAGGCCCAGTTGGCTTTGGCCGCGCGTTATCAGTTGCAGTGGGAGGATATGGAGGTTGAGGCCATTTTGGCCAGAGTCGGTAAAATCCGTGGCTGCCTGCGCACTGGTGGAGTGATCGATACAACCGCCGCGGCAGGAATCGTCCTGCGCGATTTCTCCCTGGGCAAATTAGGACGAGTGTCATTGGAGGAACCACCGCCAGGTAATGGCATGCAAAAAGGGAATTGACTGGGAATTGTCGAACTTGGCTGAGGGCGCTCAGTCCTAACAGCTTGTTTGGGGGAAGGTCAATGGATGGATCCGATCAGCTCAACCTGAGTGGCATGACAGTGGGTATGGTGCGTCAATTGGTATTAGGGATGAGCGACCAGGAGCAGCGGCAAATAATCCCCCTGCTGAGAACGGACCCCCGTCTGGGCGTGCAAAGACTGGCTGACAGCCTGGGCCAGAAATGGGCGAAGGCGGCTGCCCAAGAAGAACGGCAACGCTCTCTCCGCCAACATGAGGACAACCTGCGGAAACGCGGGTATGCCTGCGTCGCCGGCCTGGATGAAGCCGGGCGGGGCCCGCTGGCAGGCCCTGTGGTAGCCGGAGCGGTGGTTTTGCCCCCGTATTATTATTTGCCTGGGCTAGATGACTCCAAACGCCTTACTCCTGACCAGCGGGACGAACTGTTCGCGCGCCTGACAGCGGAAACAGATTGGGCTGTGGCAGTGATGGGAGTAACGCAGATTGAGGTGCATAATATTCAATGGGCAACCCACCAGGCCATGCGACAGGCCCTGCTTCGTTTGCGGTCAGTGCCTGACTATGTGCTGGTGGATGGTTTCCCCATTCCCAAGCTCCACTTGCCCCAGGAAGGTGTCATCAAAGGTGACCAGCGCTGCAACTGCATTGCGGCGGCCTCGATCGTGGCGAAGGTAGTACGAGACCGTTTGATGGTGGAGTATGATGGCGTTTACCCTCAATATGGCTTTGCTCGCCACAAAGGCTATGCGACCGCTGAACATATAGCCCGGATCCGCGCCCACGGCCTTTGTCCACTTCATCGTCGCTCATTCTGTCAAGCCCTTTTGGAAAGGGCTGTGGACGGCCAGGTCGGCTAATAAGGAGGAGAAAAGTGACTAAACATCCTTTAGTGATCCCGGGCTTGGTCTGTGCTGTAACGGCGGCGTCTTTTGCCGCGATCTTAATCCGCTGGTGCGAAGCACCTGCTCCTATCATAGCTACCTACCGGTTAGCTTTCGCGTTTATGCTCACAGTCCCCATTTATATGATGACAAAACAAATATCGGCAGACCGGCGGGCTTGGCGAGGTTTCCCCGATGCCCTGTTGGCCGTGGCGAGCGGGATATTCCTGGCATTGCATTTTTGGGCCTGGGTCAGCTCCTTAAACTATACCAGTGTTGCCAGTGCGGTAATGTTGGTATCGGCCCATCCTTTGATAGTATATGTGCTGGCCCGGCTGGTGCTGGGAGAGAGTCTGAGCCGGCGGGCAGCTCTCGGGGGGTTAGTGGCTTTACTGGGCACAATCGTAATTGCCGGATGTGACCTGCAGATTGGTGGCAAAGCCCTGTGGGGCGATTTGTTGGCACTGGTCGGAGCGGTGACGATGGCCTGTTATTTGGTAATTGGGCGCCAACTACGGGCACGCCTGTCGGTTTGGGGCTATACCGTGATCGTGTACGGGGTGGCGGCGGTCGTGTTGGCAACAATTACCTTTTTGTCAGATATTCCGTTTGCGCCCTATGCGACCAGGAACTGGTTGTTGTTTTTGGCCTTAGCGGTGATACCGACACTCGGTGGCCACACGATCTTCAATTGGACCCTACGGTATTTACAGGCCGCTACTGTGTCCATCACCACCCTTGCTGAACCGGCTGGGTCGATCGTATTGGCCTGGTTGTTGCTGGGAGAACCTCCCGGGGTGCTGCAAATCCTCGGGGGATTTTTGGTGATTGGCGGGTTGGTTTGGTTTATCAGGGCACAGACGGAACAAAGCGATCCGCAATTAGCGCGCCCTGCCCAGGTGGGAAGCGGGTCAAAAATAGAATGATCAACCCTGGGAGAGGGCTTTTCCGGTCATTTCGGCCACCAAAAAACCCTCATTTTTTGTTCATTCTAGTGCCAGTAATCCCGGCGGGCAGCTATTGATGCAGGCTGCGCACCGGATACAATCGATATCATCTGGAAAATCCGGTTGGTTGGGACTCAGTTGCATTGGGCATGCTCGCACACAAAGACTACATTGCCGGCACTTTCCAGCATCCCTGAGTGTGACGCGGCGGTTGCTGAAACTATTCAGCCCTGCACCCAAACCGAGCCGGTAAAATATCGTTTGGAATGTGCCCATCGGACAGAAATGGCACCAGGTGCGGGGATGCACAAACAATGCCAAGAGAGAACCGACAACTGTCACGACAAGGTAGTTGAATACGAATACCAGGCCCAGCTTGTCGAGGAAAGTAGCGTTCCCCCAAAACGTGAAACTGTCCCAGACGCGCATTGATAGTACGTACGGATAAGAAAACGATAAAGACCAGTGCCTTGACCGGTGTGGCCCGTGCCCAAACGGGAATGGGACTTTTTTGGCTGACCCGTGCCAGGAGAAAATCGAACAGGCTGCCGTGGGGACAGAAGTTGCCGCACCAGTATTTCCCGCCTTTGAAACCGAGGATAGGCAAGGCCAACATGATGGGGACGATCAACAAACCCAGCTTGGGGTACCATAATCCTCCCACCGCCACCAAAAAGACAAACAGCCAACTGTAACGACGTAAACCTTGCACCTGCGCCATGTGTCGATCACCTCAATACCTATAGGGGTATAAGTATCTGATTGTTATTCTAAACACATGGCGCAGAGATTGTCAACCCATTAATTGATTGCGCATTTGGTCGCGGAAGTTGTTCACGCCGATGAAAAATTCCCGCATCATCACCACCCAGTAATACATCCCCTTGTCTGTCAGGTGATAATATTGCTCGTCTTCCTTGATCGCTCCCAACCATTTCATGGCCAGCAGTTCTTTCCAGAGCATGCGGGCGAAACCCCGGCCATATTTTTTCTCCAATTCGCTTTTTGCCAGCGAGAGGCCGAACAGGCCCATCATGAAATCATATTGCAGCTGTTGATAGCGCGTGTATTGGCGTTGTGCGTTTATGCCCAACCCGCCGGCCGTGACCGCCGCGATGTACTGTGGGATGGAGAATGTGTTAGCGTACGTCCGGCCATTCAAGTAGCCAAAAGCCCCGCTGCCGATTCCCACATACTCAGGGTGGTCCACGATGTATTCATCGATCATAGTCTCTTGACGGGAAAAGCACCAGGCGGAGGAAGGCTGGTAATCTGGCGCCAGGCCAGCCACAATGGTGCGATAGTAGGCACGCTCGCGCTTGAATGTGACTTGACCCATCTGTTCCGTCATAGCCTGCTGGGCGGCCTTCGATGTCATTAAGGGGTAGAAGGTGACTTGATCCACCTGTACCTCTTTGAGAATGGCTATATCTTTGAGGAGGGAGGCAATCGTTTGATGGGGGAGGTTGAAAATCATATCAGCATTCAGGGTGTGAAAGCGATTGCGCGCCGCAATTAAACGAGCTTTTATTTCTTCCCCGCTGCCATACTTATGATAGCGGTCCATCTCTTGCAATAAATGGTCCGCAAAGCTCTGGATGCCGACGGAAAGGCGGTTTACACCGCATTCCTGCAAGATGTCCATGATATCATCTCGTAGGTGGTTGGGGTTTGTCTCTACAGAGAGCTGTTTGATGCTGTATAGAGAGCGAATCAGTTGCACAGTGGCCAGCAGTTCTTCCGGTAGGACCGTCGGAGTACCGCCGCCGATATAGACGTCTACAAAATCGAAGCCCAATTCGTGATACCGCTTGATTTCCTCCCGCAATGCCTGGAAGTAGGCTTTGGCGGTTGGGACATGTAAAGGAATACGATGAAAAGAGCAGTAGGGACACAGGATTTCGCAAAATGGTATATGCACATACATTAAGTACTGGCGGCCTGATTGTGGGGTAGGCAAAGGGGGAGTAGTGGTTTGTTCTAGACGCAGATAGCGCTGATTGATGCGGCGCAGGAAACTTGTTAAAATTGTTTGATCGATCATCTGTCGTCACCCGATTTCCCATAATAATTGTCCATTATCGCCAAATTAAAGGTTTTTTGTGCTGGAGGGCGAAACCTTTTTGCCGGCTGCCTATCACAGCAAGATATCGCATGCCCTACCGGTGAGCGGTTGGGCGGGAGGGTTGACATTGCAACTGCAAGTTTTGTTTCCAGAAGCCGATTTCCGCCTTTATGAACGTGCCGTCGAACTCGCCCAAGAGGCAGATGAGTATCAGCTCATTGAACAGGATGAGGGTGTTTGGCATCTAGCAATCTTCTCCGCAGAGCGTGTTAGTACCTTTTTGAAGTTGCGCAAGTTGCTGGCAGACTGTCCAGAAGCGCGTTTCACCCTGGCCGGCGGTAAAGCTTTACCACCTACCTTTGGGCCAGTCATAGCATGTTTCTTGAACAGCCGTTCCGCCAAAGACTCGCGCCGCTACTGCAACGGCGGGGAAAGGGAGTATCGCTTTGGCTGTCGGCATGTGCAGCTGGATGATCCGCAAAGTTCCCCGCGTTGGTATGATTTCGGGAGCTTTGACGAGCAAGGGCGGTTCCAGATCGACAAATCCGCTATTTTATCGGCGGTGCACTCCCTGTTGGCCGCCCAGGGGCGGGATTTCTGCCCGGCGTTGGATTGGGGGCTGGTTGAGGATTGTGTCAAGCAGCTGCCCGATTATCTCGTTCCTGAGAATGATTCCAAATGGAAGCTCCGGCGCGTCGCGGGCGTGGACGTTGGTGTCGAGCGGCAGCAGACGTGCCAACCACAGGAACCGGCACGGCCGCCGGAAGACGCCAACAGCACCGTTGTTGAGCGCTTGCAGCAAGGGAAAGAAGACATCACCAAAATCAACCCGGCTAAACGGGGCAACACTTCTTACGCCGACATCGGCGGGTTGGCTACGGAAGTGAATCAGGTGCGGGAATTAGTGGAGGTGCCTTTGAAATACCCAGAGTTGGTGGAGCATTTGGGTATCGAGATGCCGAAAGGGATATTGCTTTTCGGTCCTCCGGGTACAGGCAAGACGTTGATCGCCCGGGCGTTGGCCAGTGAAACGGGGGCCACATTCTTTTCCGTGCGCGGACCGGAATTACTTTCCAAGTGGCACGGTCAGACAGAATATAATTTGCGGCATCTGTTTGATCAGGCGATTAGCCAGGCTCCCGCAATCATCTTTTTTGATGAGATCGATTCATTCGCATTTTCCCGTGACCAGGCCTCGCAAACATATGAAGCGAGCGTGGTTGCTCAGTTGTTGGCTTTGATGGATGGTTTTGAGAAGTTGGAGCGGGTGGTGATCATAGCTGCTACCAACAGACCGAAATTATTAGATCCCGCGCTTTTGCGACCCGGCCGCTTCGACCGGATTATCCCGATCGGAATGCCGGATGTGGCGGCGCGCCGGGAGATCTTGACTATCCATACGAGGAGCAAACCGCTCGGCAAAGATGTATCCCTGGATAGGTTGGCAGAAGCAACTCCTGGCTACACTGGGGCGGACTTGGCCGCCCTTTGCAACGAAGCAGCTCTGAACTCGGTGCGCCGTGTGCTGGGGGTGGATATGAATGGTTGGCCGCCCAAATTATCGAATCAGGATCTGAAACGGTTTATCATTACCGGGGATGATTTCCGTCAGGCTCTGGACGAAGTGGGGTCGACCCAGTGGGAAGAGGATGATTGGGGGAAAGGCCTACGGGATAGCCGCATGATGCAAAAGGTGGGCAAGACGGGGTAATCGGGAGCAATTTAGCGCAGCTGATCAGATTTTTGCTTCCGGATATGGATGACGATCAGTTCATCTAACGCTTGTGATGTTTGCAATACTTCTTGCCATGAGACGGCGCCGGAATGATACAGGTCCATTTTTGGGGCAAGCTCTTTCTTGAGTGAATTAATTTTCTGTTGCAGGTCGATGTCTGGCATCAAGACGCCTCCCAAGCTCTCCTGCAGCTAATATTAAATGATGGTAGTCATTTTCTCAATCATTCCTTCCCGACAAGAAATGGACAATGGTGTTGGCGGGCTTGGCCAGTGGGGAGGCAGGCATTATAATTTAAACACTAAGTAGTTGGCGGATTCTGATCATGAGGAGGACAAGCCAATGTGTGAAAACAAACTTCTTGACAACCTGAGGGAGGCGTTTGCGGGAGAATCTCAGGCCAACAGAAAGTATTTGGCCTATGCCAAGAAAGCGGAACAAGAAGGGAAGCTCAATGCCGCGAAACTGTTCCGGGCGGCGGCTGATGCGGAAACATTGCATGCCTTAAAACAATTTGAGGTGGCCGGGAAAATTGGCTCCACTGCCGATAACTTGAAAGATGGCATCGCAGGCGAGACCTTCGAGTACCAAGAGATGTATCCGGCCTTTGTCAAGGAAGCCGAAGCGGCGGGAAACAGGGCTGCCCTTATGGCCTTTACCTTTGCCATGAAGGCGGAAGAGGTGCACGCCAAACTTTATCAGGACGCATTAGAAAATATTGATCAGACGGAAGAAGTCTTCTACTATCTCTGCCCTGTCTGTGGCAACATTGAAAAATCCGTGCCCGAAAAATGCCACATCTGTGGTGCCCCGGGCGAGAGGTTCATCGAGTATTAGTGTCAAGGACCTGAAAATGCTGCCAGGCATCCCGTGGGGATGCCTTGGTTATTTTCATAGGCAAAAGGGGGACGGCATTGTGCGCCAAGAACTCCAGACCACAAAACCGCAGCAGTTCATCGATATCACCAATCGGGTTGCCGCAGAGGTCCAGCAGAGCAAGGTGGAGGACGGCATCGCAGTTATCTTTGTGCCCCACACAACAGCGGCAGTGACTATCAATGAACATGCCGACCCGGATGTTGGGCGAGATATCATTTTTGCGCTGGACAAAACCATTCCAGAGCAGGGAGCATATCTGCACCGTGAAGGAAATGCCCACGCACATATCAAGGCTTCTCTGATGGGCTCTTCCTGCACAGTGATCATCCGGAGCGGTAGAATTCTACTGGGCACATGGCAGGGGATTTTCTTTTGCGAATTTGATGGCCCCCGCAAGCGGGAATTTTATGTGAAGATCCTGGGAGGTTAAAGCAACGCTGATTTTCGCTGTGATATAATGACGAAAACAAAAGGAAAATGGAGGCGAAAAAATGCAATTCGTCTGTTATCCAGCATGCACTTCCTGCCAGAAGGCCAAAAAGTGGCTGGAGGCCAATGGCGTAGTCTTTGCAGAGAGACATATTGTAGAAGACAAGCCCACCATAGAGGAATTGAAAGACTGGCACAAAAAGAGTGGTCTGCCGCTGAAGAAATTCTTCAATACCAGTGGCCAGCTGTATAGGATACAGAAGCTGAAGGACAAGCTCCCGATCATGAGCGAGGATGAACAGTATAAACTCCTGGCCTCTGATGGTATGTTGGTGAAGCGGCCGCTGCTCGTCAGTGACAGCGTCGTGTTGGTAGGATTTAATGCAGCTACCTGGCAGGCTGCGCTGGGCAGCGACTAAACGATCCGCTTTGGTGTATTTCCTACGAAAGCTAGAACAGACATGAAGTATAAGAACATCACACACGCCAAATTCATAGAACGACGGAATCGTTTCATAGCGCATGTCGAGCTTGCTGGCAATATTGAGGCAGTGCATGTGAAGAATACTGGGCGCCTCAAAGAACTGCTTTTGCCCGGCAGTAATGTCGTCCTCGCAAAATCAGGTAATCCCACCAGGAAAACGCAGTACGACCTGATAGCTGTTTACAAGGATGGACTGGGCTGGGTAAACATCGACAGTCAAGCGCCAAATCAGGTGGTCAAGGAATGGCTGGACAATGCGCCGGCACTGTTCAAAAACATCACCCTGCTTAAACCAGAATACCCTTTTGGAAAGTCGCGCATGGACTTTTATCTGGAGTGTGCCGCTCGCCGGATTTTCATTGAGGTCAAAGGTTGCACGCTGGAAAGAGACGGCATTGGCTATTTCCCTGATGCACCGACGGCGCGCGGGGCAATGCATTTGTATGAGCTCGCTGAAGCGGCGAGAACGGGATATGAGTGCTATATCGCCTTCGTCATCGCTATGCCAGGTGTGCGGAGAGTATTGCCTAATGTGGCGATGGATCCGGAGTTTGGTACAGCTTTGGTTACAACCATGACAGCGGGTGTAAAGGTGCTTCACCTTCCCTGCTATGTTTGGCTGGATGAAATAAGTATCGCGGATGTGGTGATAAGCACTTCATATGTCTCCTAGGACGTCCGTTTGCTGAGTAAATACGAAAACCATTGCTATGTTTCTGCGCATGTTTAAAACCAGTCAGGACATCAATCTAATTGGTTTGTAACATCCTCAGTTTAGAGGTGCATAGCACTATCATGTCTCGATTCTCGTCAAACCCGCCTCTACAGCGATTTGCAGGGCTTGGGAATATTCTTCATCAGTTATCCTTCTGCCCAGCAGCGGATGGCCCACTGCCTTGAAGCATAGCCTGTATTGTGCCATGATTTTGACATAAGTATGTCGGGAAACGCTGTCAGCAAGGAATTCCATTACCTCTTTGGTACCGGCTATCCACCCGGGCAGAACAAGGTGCCTGACCAGGAGGCCGCGCACCGCCACGCGGTTTTTCCCTGTGATTAAATCACCCACCTGCCGATGCATTTCTTTGAGGGCTTTGCCGGGAACGTCTTCATAAATTCCCCTCCTCTTTGTGATAAAAAATATCTTAACTAAATAATAATCGCTTTTGGGGTCGCGGGGCTGGGAAGTCATTTACCATTGCCTTGGGTATTGATATTCTGTGCCATCGGGATAACCGCTGGTACTCATTCCTGTAAATAAGCATTAGTATAAACGTTGAAAATTGAAGAGAAAGTGTGGTAGTATTTCTTAACTAACGGGGCAGCAATTGCTGTTTAATCAGGTAGGCCTGAGGCGTAAAAGATAATATAATATTAGGGAGCTGATAATGAGTGAATAAGAATATTTTTCGGAAGATATCTTATGGGGTCTATATTATTACGACCATGGATGGTGAGAGACCTACTGGATGTACCGCTAATAGCGTAATGCAGGTGACATCATCGCCTGCCACAATTGCGGTAAGTTTGAATCATAATAATTTTACCAATGAATGTATTCAGAAAGCGAATAAGTTCGCCATTTCAATTCTTTCGGAAACATCGGATCCTTTCGTGATTAGGATGTTTGGCTTTAGGTCAGGTAAAGACACGAATAAGTTTGAAGGTATGGCATACGAGATGAGAGAAAATCTGCCGGTTATTAAAGATGCCTGCGGTTATATTGTCTGTGAGGTAATAGACAAAATGGAAACAGAGACACATACGGTTTTTCTCGGCCAGGTAATTGATGGTGATGTTTTTGATGATGCGACGGAGGCCATGACATACGCCTATTATCACAGAGTCATTAAGGGAAAGAGCCCGAAAAATGCGCCGACATATTTGCCCGATGAAGGGAAAAAGTAAAACGCTGAGGCATCCAAATAGGAATGCCAGATCTGCAGCCACATTAAGGAGATGTAAGCCGCCAAATAACATGTGACGCTAGGGTATAGCTAAGTGCCGGATTCCGGCGCTTGCCATCATGGTGGGCGCCGGAATTTTTTTGGTCGGCTCAAAGAGGCGGGCGAACAGGGTATGCCACCCCTCGCATTCCATTGCTGGGTTTACGCTGAACAGCAACCTTCTGCTTTGACAAAGGAGCGCATTCTGCCAATGGTGGGCTTTATCCGTGCGGAGGTGAGTAATATAATCTAAACGATAGATCAAGGGGAGGGTTGCCATGAGCGGGCGTCTTTACCTGGGTGGCTTCTTAGTGATAATCGGCTTGGGGATGCTATTGGAGCGGTTGGGTCTGATTCCATTTGGTGATTGGGTTTCCACCTACTGGCCTTCCATATTAATTATCCTGGGTATTTACCAACTGACTAGGCCACAGATTTCAACCTGGAGTGGAATCATCCTATTGGCGGTCGGCGGGATCTGGCAATTGCTGAAATTGGATATCCTGGCCACAGACAGCTTGAAATTTGTTTGGCCCTTGGCCATTATCGCGATTGGATTGGCGATGCTATTGCCCCGCCGCGAAAGGCCAAGCAATACCGGTGACCGTCTAGGGTATATAGCGGTTTTTTCCGGCGTGAAAACGCGTAGTAATTCGGAGCGATTCTCCGGCGGCAGTGTGACAGCTATCCTGGGCGGGGCAGACATCGACCTGCGCGGGGCAATGTTAGCAACCCGGGGAGCAAATCTGGATCTGACGGCGGTGCTTGGCGGCATTGACTTGCGCGTTCCGCAGGATTGGCGGGTGGAGATCACCGGGTTGCCGATCCTGGGCGGCTGGTCGGATAAGACGGATCAGCAATTGGCCGAGGGAGCACCCGTTTTGCGAATCCACTGTTTTGTGCTCTTAGGTGGGGTGGATATCAAGAACTAGGCGGCCCTTCGCTTCAGTAGCGGCACAGATGTTTCAAAAAAAGGGATATAGGAGGTAGGGATATGGGAGGGTAGCGCTGGCCTCGGGCGGCTGCCGTGAGGCGGATATAACAGCGCAGGGTCAACAATAACCCAACTGCACAAAGGCATAATCTCCCTGCTTCTGGCCGGAAGGCCCGATTGCCTAACCTTTTATTACCGCGATCGTCTTGAGTTTTTTGATCGGTGCGATTAGATCCAACTCCTGACTGATGACAAAATCGATATCCTTATAAGCGAATCTTGCTTCCTCTGAGACATCCTTTTTGTTGCGCTTGCCGAGAATCACGCCGAGTTCTTTGAGGTCGGCGATGGTTTTTGCCACGGGGAATTGTCTTTTTGCTGCTTGTCTTCCCATCCTCCTGCCGGCGCCGTGGCTGCAGGAGCAGAAGCTCTCCGGGTTACCTTTGCCCTTTACTATATATGAAAAAGTACCCATCGCCCCGGGAATGATGCCCGTTTCTCCCTTTCTGGCCCTGATGGCGCCCTTGCGATGCACCCACACCTGTTTCCCGTAATGGTGTTCTGCGGCAGCATAATTATGATGGGCATTTACTTCATTCTGGAATTCTATATTTGGTATCACCTGTAACAAATGTCTTTTGACCACATTAAGCATCACTGTTCTATTTTCCCTGGCAAATTGCAGGGCCAATGTCATCCACGCAATATATTCCTGTGCTGTATCAGAGTCAATTGGTAAGAATGCCAGGTCAAATTCCCTGGGTACAGGGGACGACCATTTCTCATTTAGCTGTTTAGCCCTGCTGTTGAAATATCTTGCCACCTTGTAGCCAAAGTTTCTGCTGCCACTGTGAACCATAATGCACAGCCTGCCTGCCTCGTCTTCTTGCAGCTCAATGAAATGGTTCCCGCCGCCCAGGGTGCCTATTTGGTAATAGCCTTCTTCAATCTCAGGCAATCCTTCTGGCAGGGTTTTTTGTTTTTGGGCTTTAGCAAACTCGGATTGTTCTAAAACCGTGCATTTTTGCTTTTTTGCATGGTGGTCGAAGCCGGTGGGAATGTCCCGCATAATCCGGCCGATTAAGGCTTGGTATTCTTGGGTGGAAAGCTCGTTTTTGTTAATATTCGTCTCCACAAAGGCCATCCCACAGCCAATATCCACGCCAACGGCATTGGGAATGATCGCATCTTCTACGGCTATTACGCCACCAATGGGCATGCCATAACCCTGGTGGGTATCTGGCATAAGTGCTACCCATTTATTCACAAATGGTAGGGTTGACAGGTTAGTTGCCTGTTTCAAACAGCCGTATTCCAGCTGTACGATGTTTTCCAGCCAGACTTTTATTGGTACGCGTTGTTTTTTGGGGTCATAGATGATAAACATTTCTTGTGTCTCCTTGCCGGACTTTCCTTTGCCACCACAGGATTCTCCTTCATCTTGAGCCTTTTACTCCAACGCCTAAACCAGATGGTGCAGCTGAACTAAAGGGGCCCCAATGGTGACGCTATCGGGAAGAAGGTAGCCCATTTAGGCGCGGTTATTTGAATTATTCTATAGAGCTTCTTTGACACGACAGATATACAAATACATGCCCGGGGTGGGGGGACAATTTGAATGTAATTTCCAATTGCTCAGCTCGCTGCAATATTTCTGAATAATCCGGACGGCGTAGGATTTCGATTAGGTTATCCTCAAATTTGGCGCCTGCGATTTCCGCACCCAAATAGTTTATCACTGCCCGCATGTTTTTGCTGACCGAATCTGGGTAACGAAAATCATCCCCTTCCCAAAACGGAAACCCGTCAAGTGTTGCTGTATAAGAGTCTTCTCCTGTCTTGGCAAGGGCTTTAAGCCGATAATAAGTTGCACCGGTAATATCCCAGCCGGTCGGAGTGTATATGCCCAAGGAATACCACAAAAACGTAGAGCTACGATGCGCGTATTCCAGCTCCCAGAAAAACCGATCTACTTCTTTTTCAAATGCTTGCGCTGTTAAGGTATATATTCCATTGTCATCTCTTTGGACCTGATCAGACATCACGAAAACAAATTGCGTCAACTGATCCCAATCAGGTGCTTGTTCGGAGTTGAAGGCCGGGAGTAAGCGCCATTCGCAAAGCTGATGCCAATTTTCAAACTGGTATTTAAGAAACAGCTCAACCAGCTCTTCGCTTACCCCTGGCTCGGTTGTGCTGGAAAGCATTGTTTTAATTCTTTCTGCAGCGATGTCGTTCGTACTGTCAGGATCTTCTGCGTTTGCCATCTCATTACAGCCTGAAAGTAGGCTCACGCATAGTACCAGAATCACACCAAATACCAAATTTCCTAGCCATGAGCAATCTCTCCTTTAATTTTTCCCCGCTCTGACCATAACCTAAAGGAGCGCCTTCTGCAACATGTGTTGGAGAATTTGGACAGGAAAAGGTCTTGTGGTTGATTCCGATGCTTTCAATCTATGGGATGAGACTAAATATGGCATTTGTTGCGGAAGGTGCAAGGCGATGAATTACACAGGCCTCTTCCCACTAACCAGGCCAAGCAAAGACACTATGTCTCGTCATGCTGTGCAGGATTTGGTTAGCTTGCCGGGAATTAAATAGCAAATACCTGGCATTCGGTAAATTTATTTTTCCAAGGGGGTTAACAGATGGAGGAGAGACAGATTAAATTTGTGAGCAGGGGCAAGAAGTGTTTTGGCGTCCTCCATATTCCGGATGGTCCCTTGCCGGCGCCGGCGATCGTGGTGGCGCACGGCTTCACAGGCGACAAGATGGGTGCTAACCGGATGTTCACCAGGTTCAGCCGGGAGGCCTGCAAGGCCGGTTTTTCGGTATTGCGGTTTGATTTCATCGGGTCCGGTGACAGCGAGGGGGAGTTCGCTCAGGAAACCAACCAGTCCAACTGGTTGACGGACTTCGCGAACGCGTTACAGTTTGCGGCAGAACAGGCTGAGATCGACGCAGATCGGATCGGTACGGTGGGCCTAAGCTTTGGCGGCAGTACGGTGTTGTTAACGGGGGATGCCGGTGGCCGTGTGCAGGCGGTGGTGACCTGGTCAGCGACCACCTATTTGGTTGAAACATGGCGGGAACGAATCCTGAGCCCGGACAAATGGGCACAACTGGAGCGCGGAGAGAGCATCAAAAACTTTTATAACAAGGGCTTTGCCCTGGATCCGCAATTCATCCATGATATTCCAAAATATGATCCCTTGGCGGCTGCGGCGGAGCTGAAGATTCCTTTGCTCGTCATCCAGGCTACGAATGACGCTGTGGTGCCGGTGGCCCATGGCCAGGAATTGTTTGAGAAAGCGGCCGGGGAAAAAGACCTGGTGATTTTAGAGGAAGACGACCATGTCTTCACCGATAAATTGCCAGAGGCCACGGCAGCAACCGTGGCCTGGTTCAAGAAGTATCTTTAGTCCGTTGTCGTTGCAGCCACGCCCGGGCTGTGGCCAGTAGTTTTTCTACCATCGGCCCCGGCGGGGACAGGTCGGCGGCTTCTTTCTGGGCTTTCTGTTGGCCTGCTATCCTGGCGCTCACGTATTCTTTCAGTTGCGCAAGGCCTTCTGAGGCTTCGGGTACTAGTGGTTTCTTGCGTTTGGCCAAGCGTTCCCCCCCCAAAAAAAGAGCCGTCCACTGATACCATGCCCAGTGGACGGCTTTTTTAAACCCGCTAGAGGATCCTGCTCAAGAAAGCCTGCGTGCGAGGATGTTTCGGATTGGCAAACATTTCGCTTGGGGACCCTTCTTCCATAATCCGCCCTTCGTCCATCATCAACAAGCGGTCTCCCACTTCGCGCGCGAATCCCATTTCGTGTGTCACAACCACCATCGTCATGCCTTCATAGGCCAGATCTTTCATTACGGCCAGCACCTCGCCGATCATCTCGGGGTCGAGCGCCGACGTGGGTTCATCAAACAACATCACGCGCGGCTGCATGGCCAGGGCGCGCGCGATTGCCACGCGCTGCTGCTGTCCGCCGGACAGTTGCGAAGGATAGCTGTGCGCTTTGTCAGCTAAGCCCACCTTGGCCAGCAGTTGTTGGCCAAGGTCGGTGGCTTCCTTTTCCCTGAGCCGTTTGACGGTGCGGGGCGCGAGAGTGATATTTTGCAGAGCAGTCAGGTGGGGGAAAAGGTTAAACAACTGAAAAACCATCCCGACTTTTTCCCGCACGTGGTTGATATTCGTCGCTCGATCTGTCAAAATCTGACCATCGATGGTGATCTCACCGGCCGTTGGTTCCTCCAGCATGTTTAGGCAGCGCAGGAATGTGCTTTTACCGGAGCCGCTGGGGCCGATGATCACCACCACTTCCTTCTGACGGATGTGTAAATCGATCCCTTGCAGGACTTTCAGGTCACCAAAATGTTTTTCCAGCCCTCTAACGTGAATCATCGATGGCCATCCTCCTTTCCACCCGCGAACCCACATAGGAGAAGGTCATCGTCATCACCAGATACAACAGAGCTGCGAATAAGTAAACCTCGAAGGGGCGAAATGTACGGCCGCTGATCTGCATGCTGCGGAACATTAATTCATTCACGGAGATAATCGCCAACAGGGAAGAATCCTTCAACATGGCGATGAATTCGTTCACCATCGGCGGAATGATGCGCCGCACGGCCTGGGGCAAAATGACATAGCGCATGGCTTGCGCGTAAGACATGCCCAGCGAGCGGGATGCTTCCATCTGGCCCCGTTCAATGGATTGGATGCCACCGCGAAATATCTCAGCGATATAAGCGCCGGAGTTTAGAGTGAGCGCTAAGATGGCGTCAAAAAACGTGTTGGGATGGTAACCGAGTAAGCGGGGCAACCCAAAGTGAATCAACATGATCTGGGTCAGCAATGGTGTGCCGCGGAAAAACTCTACATAACACGAAACGATCATACGCAGTGGCTTGTTGCGCGAGAGCCGCAAGAGGGCCACAAATAAACCCAGCAGCGTGCCAAGAGCTACGGAGATTGTTGTAAATTGCAATGTGTCTAGAGCGCCACGGACCAGTAATGGATAATATCTGGCCAGTACCTCCCAGTGCATTTGCATTGGACAGACCTCTCCCCACAGTTGGTAGCACGGCTGCCATTCCCCAAAAGAAATGCGTAATGCAGCCGCGCATTACGCACTTCCGCCACAGTTGCGGTTATTGGGGAAGTCCTATCTATGCTACCTGCTTACTTGAAATACTTGTCGTAAATGGCATCATATTCACCACTAGCTTTGACTTTAGCCAAGCCGAGGTTAATGGCCTCATGCAGCTCGGTGTCCATTTGCCGCATCGCGATACCGTAGTATTCGACTGTGAAGGCGCTACCAACCTGAACCACACCGGCATCAGGATTGGTCTTGATAAACTCTGCAACTACCGGCAAATCCGCCACAACTGCGTCGCAAGCTCCGACCAGCAGCTCATTGAAGGCGTCCGGTGTGGAGGGGAAGCGCTTGATGTCAGCGTCTCTCATCCCGATCTTCTGGCAGGCATAATCCCCGGTTGTGTTGGCCTGCACGCCAACCTTGCGGCCAATCAAATCCGCCGGGCTTGTGATGTCGCTACCTTCCTTGACCGCAATCACCTGACCAGCGGTGAAATATGGGTCGGAGAAAGCAACAACTTGAGCGCGCTCATCCGTAATCGTCATAGCTGAGATCACGGCATCGATTTCACCGGCTTCCAGGGCCGGGATTAAACCTGTCCAAGCCATGTTGCGCATTTCCACGTCATAACCAGCAGCTTTGCCGACGGCAATCATCAATTCGGCGTCAAAACCTGTGATTTCCCCGTTCTCATCAATCATTTCAAACGGTGGATAAGCAGCTTCAGTCCCGACTACGATTTTTGCATCGCCGCCAGCCGGCTCGTCTGAGGAGCAGCCCACCGCACCCAGCCCGAGAGCTAACACCATTAGTGCGGCCAAAAAAAGTCCCAAACCTCTCTTCACCACAATACCCCCCTGTAGAAGTCTGTAAGCCTACCAAGGGCCGGCAGGCTATTCCGGACTTGCCCCTTGATAACAAGGGGTCGACCGCCACTGTGTCAGCGGCGACCCCTGTCGCAAAGCATTCTGCCTTACTAAAGCAATTCCTGCCTGGAAAGGACATTTTTTGATTGGTTATGCTGGAAAAGAAGGCTAAATTATGAGAGACTGAAGTCGGCATGGGCGCTCTTATAGCAGGGCAGGCTAAGCATAGGAAAAGCGAGGAGATGAACACAGATGCGTTTGATCAAGGGTGTCATCGTCGCCACGCTTGTGGTATTTGTCGCGGTCACAATGTTTGTCGGAGGATACCTGCCAATGGGGTCCCCCCCAATGCCGACGAATGGGGAAGACCAGCCATCTGAGCTGGCTGTCCAGGTGACGAGTGAATTCCCGGTGCGGGCGGCGGCTTGTGTGTTAGTGGAATCTGCTTCCGGCCAGGAATTGGTGAATGTGGCAGGAGATGAGTCCCGCCATCCGGCCAGCCTGGTCAAGATCATGACGATGAAGCTGGCTTTGGAAGCAGTTGCCGCTGAACGTGTATCATTGGACACCACTACGACCGTCGGCCGGGAAGCCTGGCGGGCTGGGCAGGGAACATCCAGCATGTTCCTGAAGGAAGGCCAAACAGTTTCAGTAGATGAACTTCTGCATGGGATCGCCGTCGCTTCGGGTAACGATGCCTGCGTCGCTCTGGCGGAACTACTGAGCGGTTCAGAGCAATTGTTCGTGGAAAGAATGAATGAACGAGCACAACAGTTGGGCCTTACCGGCACACATTTTGTGAACTCACACGGCCTTACTGCGGAAGGGCAACTAACCACTGCGCGCGATATGGCGATTCTGGCCAGGGCTTTTGTGCAGGATCACCCTGCTGCCCTGGGAGACTACATGGCGGTGAAAGAATATACATTTAACGGCATCAAACAGTACAACCGCAATGGCTTGTTGTGGGATTATGCGGGTACCGACGGACTTAAAACCGGATACACCACTGCCGCCCAATATAATCTGGTTGCCACGGCAGAACGGGATGGCATGCGCCTGATTGCCGTCATCTTGGGTGCCGAACCCACCCCGCACCAGTCCGGTGAGAGCGTGCGCGAGGAAGAGGGAAAGAGGCTGCTCAACTTCGGATTCCACAATTTCGCTTCTGTCCATGTGGCAGACCAGGGGCAAGAACTGGCACGAGCCCGGGTTTGGAAGGGCAGCCAGAACTATGTGCCCGCAGTTGCGGCCGGGCCGGTGACGGTAGTGGTGCCGGCTCAAAGAGGGCATCAGCACTGCCACGATACTGCATGAACCGTTGCAAGCGCCATTGGCGAAGGGTGACAAAATTGGTATATTGAATGTTAATCTGCCTGACGGCAGTGGACAGAGCTTTGATTTGGTGGCGGGAGAAGACGTGCCGCGCGGGGGGCTATTCCGCAGAGCCTGGGATGGTATAAAGATGTTTTTCTTGCGCATGTTTGGACGGATTTAGAAAATATTCTCTTGCCGGGAGTTGCATCCTGTGTTATACTAACTTTGTACTTTGTAGGTACAAAGCGCAATCTTGCTCGCGCCTGAGGGGAGGAAGCGGAATAATGGATTATTTTTTAACTGAAGAACAACAAATGATCAAAGATCTGGCTCGCCAAATCGCGGAAGAAAAAGTAGCGCCGATCGCAGCCGAGTGTGATGAAACCGGCCGGTTTCCCCGCGAGGTTTTCCAGACGATGGGGAAAGCGGATTTGTTCCGGGTGTTTGTGCCAGAGGAATATGGCGGTTTGGGCGGGGGAGTATTCGAACTATGTCTGGTGATAGAGGAGATCAGCCGGGCATGCGGTGGCACCGTATTGGGATATGCCGCCACCGGTTTAGGTGTTTTCCCGATCATCCTGTACGGTAACGCTGAACAGAAAGAAAAATATTTGCCGCGGTTGGCGGATGGGGAAATAATCGGTGCTTTTGCCCTTACGGAAGCTGAGGCAGGTAGCGATGCTGGTAACGTTCAGGCGAAAGCCGAATTGGACGGCGATGAATATGTCTTGAACGGCACAAAGCAATGGATTACAAATGCCGGTGAGGCAGACCTGTACGTGGTAATCGCCACTACCGACCGCAAAAAAGGTGTGCGGGGATTGTCCGCTTTCATAGTGGAAAAAGACACCCCTGGCCTTTCCTTTGGGAAAGAGGAAGACAAGATGGGAGTGCGGGCTTCTGCCACACGGGAAGTGATCCTGCAAGATTGCCGCATCCCCAAGGAGAATCTTCTGGGGGGAGAAGGAAAGGGCTTTCGCATAGCGATGAGGACGCTTGATATGGCGCGTCCGGGAGTGGGCGCTCAGGCGGTGGGGATCGCCCAGGGCGCTTTGGAGATGGCTCTCCAATATGCGCGGGAGCGGGTCCAATTTGGCAAAGCCATCTCGTCTTTCCAGGGCGTGCAATTTATGCTGGCCGATATGGCGACGCAGATTGAAGCGGCGCGGGCATTAGTCTATGCTACTGCGCGCGCTTTGGACAGTGGACGAGCATCAGGCAAGGAATCTGCCATGGCGAAATTGTTTGCTTCCGATATGGCGATGCAAGTGACATCGGATGCCATCCAGATTATGGGGGGCTACGGCTATATGAGAGAATACCCGGCCGAGAAACGGCTGCGGGATGCCAAGGTGACCCAGATTTACGAGGGCACAAACCAAATCCAGCGCCTGGTGATTGCCAACCATTTGCTAAAAGAATGGGCGGCAGAAAGAAAATAGATGGCTTGTTCGGACCGGCCCCAGGCCGGCCCTTTTTTTGGGGGAATGGCAATGGAGAACAGAGTGCTGGCACTGTGTGAGCGCATGGGGACGAGGAAAACGGGTGCAGGCTTGTTGGCGCACGGGGCGGGCGAACCGCTGACAGTGTTGGTATTAGCGTTGTTGTCGCAAGCGACAAATGATAATAACTCGTTGAGAGCCTTTCGCAGTTTACGGGCGCGCTTCCCAAGTTGGAGGCAGTTAGTAGAGGCGGGGGTGGCAGAAATTGCCGCGGCTATCCAGAGCGGAGGCTTAGCGCAGCAGAAAGCCAGCCGCTTGCAAGCGATTCTGCGCTTGTTACCAAGAGAGGACGGTGAGCCGTCATTACGGCCCTGGGGTGGCCTGGAGCAGGAAAAATTGTGGAAGCTGTTGGCGCTGCCGGGCGTTGGGCCAAAAACCGCCGCTTGTGTTATGTTGTTCGGTTTCGGGCGCCGGGCTTTCCCCGTCGACACCCACATCGCGCGCATCGTGAAACGGATGGGTTTGGCGGCTGAAAATGCCTCTGCCAGCCAGATTCAAGCTTCTTTAGCTCCCGTTATCCCCAGTGGGCGGGAAGCGGATCTGCATTTGGCTCTAATTGCCCACGGCCTGGCGGTGTGCCGAGCCCGGCGGCCAGTATGCGAGGATTGTTGTCTGGCTGATATTTGTCAACACCAAGGATTAAAAAAGATGTAGAGCGACCAGAGTTTCGTTCAGGGCATTTTATTCGGGTAAAAAAAGCATTGCAAAGGGTGGGTATCCCTAAGGTATTATGGTTGTGGAACCAATCCAAAATCGAAGGGAGAGTACCCACCCAATGACATTATACCACCAACTCATGCATTCCGGTAACCCACAAGCTGCTGCCCAAATGGTTATTTCTCTGCTCGAAAAACACTCACCAAATCAGGTGGCTGAGCTT
>DUQP01000015.1 GCA_012837735.1 Bacillota bacterium | reverse complement strand
GGTGGCGGCGGAAAAGGCCGGGGTGCATAGCATTGGCGTCACCTGGGGGATGGCAACCAAAGCCGAACTCCTGGCGGCAAATCCAAAACACGTGATCGATTCCTGGGATGAGCTCTGGGATTTGTTAGGATAAGAATCAGGGCCAGCCAATCGGCCGGCCCGTTTTTTTATTTTGTCACTGCCAATGGATATGGGACGTCTTCTTTGCCACGAGCTTTTTTCAACACCGGACACTCATCACAATATGCCGCAATGGCCACCCAATTCTCGTCACCCACCACGCGCCCCGGGTGCGGTACGTCAGCCGGAATGAGGAAGCAAGTGTTCGGCTCCAACACCCAATCCTTGCCATCAATTTCCAAAATAGCCTTGCCACTGATGGTAAAGACTATTTCTTCCCCGAGATGGACATGTGGGGTGCCAACAGCTCCCGGGGGGACATTCAAATAGGCCATTTTCAAGAAATTGTTGCCGGTTGTCTCAGGCGAAAAAAATACCTGCCGAAAAATCCCGCCAAAATGCTCTACCTTCAAGTTTTCCACTTTTCTCAACTGTGGTTGCTTCTTCAATTCCATCTGCTGTGGCCCCCTTCTGATTTGTTATACTAGTTCGTTGCCCGTCGAAGCCAGTGTCAACTTGCCGTGTTTCACACCTTTAATGCTGATCAAGCGCTGGGCAATATCCCGTGCTTCCGCGGCACGCCCGCGGATCACAAGCACCTCGAGACAATTGTGTTCGTCCATGTGGATATGCAATGTGGAAACAAACAGATGGTGGTAGTCGTGTTGCAGATCAGTAAGGGCGTCACTCAAGCCACGCACATGATGGTCATAGACCAAAGTGATCGTCCCGCAGACCTCCTGGTCATCGCTTTGCCATTCATCGGTCACAAGGCGGTCACGGATGATATCTCGAATTGCTTCAGAACGGTTAGTATATCCTTGCCGGGCGATCAGAGCATCGAATTTCTCCAACAGCTGTTCATCCATGGAAATCCCGAACCGTACCAATGGCCTGACCCCTTTCCGAAAAAGCTCAAGGAGTCCTTCTGCTTTTTGCGCAGAATCCCTTCTATTTAACATCCTAGGGTTGGACTATGATGCGACCAGGCACCCCCGCCTGAACCCGTCCTACAACCGCCGCCAGACAGTGGGGGAATCCATCTGTTTGTAATGTCGCCACCAATTGGTCCGCTCTGGCCGGGGGCAACGAGATCAACAGCCCACCGGACGTCTGCGGATCATACAACAGGCTACATATCTCCTCCCGCACACCGGCGTCAACAACCACCCGGTCCCTCAAGTAATGTTTGTTGCGCAGCAAGCCGCCAGGAATCAATTTTTTAGCCACGCACTCCGACGCTCCGTCCAATAGCGGCACTTGCCCCGCCGAGATCTGTAATTCAACACCACTGGCCCCCGCCATTTCAAATGCGTGTCCCAAGAAACCGAACCCGGTAATATCAGTGCAGGCATGGGCATCAAACCGCTGCCTGGCCCCCGCCGCCGGGCTGTTCAGCGCCATCATGCTGTTAATGGCAGGGGCGATGTCTTGTTCCCGGGCTTCCTGACGTTTTAAAGCGGTGGTCATCACACCTGTCCCGATCGGTTTGGTCAGAACCAAGACGTCACCCGGCTTAGCTCCCGCATTGGTGGTTAGTTCCCCTGGGGTCGCCAATCCTGTGACAGCTAACCCATATTTCGGCTCCCGATCCTCGATACTATGTCCGCCGACGATACTGGCACCTGCCTCCACTACCTTGTCATAGCCACCTTGCAAAATGGCTTGGAGAGGGCCCGGCCCCAGTTCCCGCATCGCATAACAGACTATGTTCATGGCCAGCAATGGATGGCCACCCATGGCATAGACATCACTCAAGGCATTGGCCGCCGCAATCGCTCCATATGTGTAGGGATCATCCACAATCGGTGTAAAGAAGTCAACCGTCTGAATCAGCAACAGGTCGTCACGCAATTGGTAAACGCCGGCGTCATCAACTGTGTCACAACCGACTAAAACGCGCCTATCGTGGGGGATAGGCAGGTGACGCAGAACCTGCGTCAGGGCCTCCGGCCCGATCTTAGCAGCTCAACCAGCCGCATTAGCCAGAGATGTCAAGCGCAGAATATCTTCTCGCTGCACCGCCCTCCCCCCTTTCCGGCGTATTAATAGCGGTAGCTGCGGGCACGCCAAATATAGACGAGCAAAGCGAAACACACCAGGAGGATGCTCGCCAATTGTGCGACCGTCAGCCATCCCGCAATATGGACTGATGCGCGCCAAAACTCCACCACAAACCGGATAGATGAGTACATGATCACATATAAAAGGAACAAACCGCCCGGCACCCGGACCCGCCGACGTAAGGCCCACAGGAGAAAGAACACCCCGAGAACCAACAGAGATTCATAAATCTGCGTCGGGTGTCGTAACCCGGAAGCCAGAACGGTATTGATACCCCAGGGCAAATCAGTCGGAATCCCATAACAACAACCGCGCATGAAACAACCCACGCGGGCGATGGCAGTACCCAAAGCCAGCGAGGGAGCGGAAATGTCGGCCAATTCCCAAAACGACCACCGCCAACGCCAACTATGCCAGACCGCTACTAATGCTCCGCCCAGGATGGCGCCATGTAAAGATAATCCGCCCTCCCAGAGATAAAGCATATGAATGGGGTGCGCCCGGTAGAACTGCCAGTCCAATGCCACGTAAAGCAACCGGGAAGTCAAAAGGCCAACCACAATCGCAAACAAATAAAAGTCCATCAGGCGCTCAACGTCCCAATGACGGCGCTTGGCCTCCCGGGCGGCCAGCACAACCCCCACTAAAATGGCCACACTTAACATGAAGCCATATGAATAGATTGGAATGGAGCCAATCTGGAACAATATCGGTCGCACACTCTTGTCTCCTTTATTACGTCAAGAGCCGGGGCAAAGCCCCGGCTCTCTTGGCAACATTAGTTCGCGAGGCAAGGAAAGGTTTCTACAACACCTCATCAATTACCTGCGTGAGGTCCTTCTTCGGCAAATACCCCACCAACCGCTGCACCATTTCCCCGTTTTTGAACACCGCCAAAGTGGGAATGCTCATCACCCCATACGCCGCAGCGGTATTCTGGTTGTTATCCACGTTTACTTTTACCACTTTCAATTGATCCGCATATTCGTCCGCCACAGCTTCCACAACTGGGACGACCATCCGACAGGGGCCGCACCAGGGTGCCCAAAAATCCACTAACACAGGTTTGCTTGACTCCAGCACTTCTGTCTGGAATGTGCTCTCGTTCACGTCCAAAACGTTCCCACTCACATTTGCCACCTCCATCGGGATTATCCCGCCGACCCTGTTAACAAGAGCAGAGCAGGCAATCAAAATTGATCAGAGAATTTTAGAAATGTCGCCACCGCCGTCTCAAGGGAATCCGAACAATTAGCCCCTTCCGCCTGCAGACTCTCCCGCAAACAGTCCGCCATCATCGCGCCGATCATCTTCAAGCCGGCCCTGTTCACGGCCGCCCGCATGGCCGCCAGCTGATAGAGGATATCTTTGCAAGACCGATCCTCCTCAATCATGCGCTGGATCCCGCGCGCCTGACCTTCGATCTTGCGAAGCCGCCTCAGGAGGTCAGCTGAGACATTTATACCCACCTCATTCACCTGCATGTCAGCAGCCTTCCAGTCCTTGGCCAAACATACCCCCCTCTTTCACTTAATCTACTTATACCCCTATAGGTATTGATGATATCTTAGCATATCCTCCTTCGTCCGTCAACCCGACTAAAAAGCGCGCCAACCCTCCGGACGTAAAAGATCGGGATCCTGGCGGGCCAGGACAGTGTCGATCGCCTGGAGCAAGGCGGGCTTGTCCTCAGGCAGGGTGCCTCGAACCGGCAAATAGTTTGAGGCGTGATTACTCCGGAAAACGCAGTTTGTCACTTCCAAGCCAGCAATCATGGCCCGCAATTCAGCCAACGAGGCCATCGGAGACAGCGGTTGAAAGCGGCCCTGCTGCACTTGCCGATAGAGAGGGGCACGCTCATCCAGCAGCAGCGTCAAAGCGGCAGCGTAAGGTGGATCAATCACGCTCAACACCCGTGCCGTCTCACGGGCATGTTCTGCACTAAATTCCTTGCCACCCAGTCCTAGAATGACCATCACTGAAAGTAGCATACCCGCTTCCTTGACTAGCAAGCCCGCTTGAATCATCTGCTCGGCGGTGGCGCCTTTCGCCACCATCTTCAAAACTGTATCGGAGCCGCTCTCCAGTCCCAGATAAACCATATCCAACCCGACTTGAGCCAGTTGGCGCAGTTCGGTTAGCCCCTTGTCGAGAATGTCTTGGGGCCCGGCATAAATGGCGACCCGCTCCAAGGTGGGGAAAACTGCCCGCGCTTTTTTCAAGACCGCTACTAGAAAATCACCATCTGCCACTAAAGCATTCCCGTCCGCCAAGAACAACCGTTTGGCCCCCGGATAAAGGGAAGCGGCGTTTACCAAATCTCGTTCCACCGCCGCCAATTCTCGCACTCGGAACCGTTTGTTCCGATACATACAGCAAAATGTACAGCGGTTATGGGAACAGCCGATCGTCGCCTGGATGATTACACTGCGCGCCTCGCTAGGAGGACGATAGACATCCCCTTCGTATTCCACATACCCGGTCATCACTGAGCACCTTCCTTGTTTCTATATCAGCTTCTTAATCATTGACACCCGGTGAACTGCAAAACCCTCCCGTCGATAAAACCCTAACGCGGGATTGTCCGCCAGCACTCCCAGGCTGATATATTCGAACCCGCGCTGTTTGGCCCATTCACCAGCTTGCTCCAAGAGTCGCCGCGCCAATCCCTGGCGGCGATGCTGAGATGCAACATACAAATCGTTAATATATAAGTGCCGCCGGCGCTGGAAAAGCCCCGCCGGAGTCCATTCCCCGCCCGTAAGAAAGCTGACCGTCTCCTGACCCCGCTTCGCCACAAATACCACTTGGCTGCTGTCTGACAGGACATGCGCCAGGAAGCGCTTCCCGAATAACTCGAAATCCGGAGCCAATGGGAACCAAGGGGAGTACTGATCAAGCTCCTGATACATTTGGCACCACAATGGCCAGATCTCGGCCAAGTCGCGGGGTCCAGCACGGTAAATATTGTATTCGCCCTCCATCCCACCACCTCCAGTGAGGCGTTTTCGGCAAATCCATATTCCCCCTGCCGGCAACCGATTCCTGCCGCTTTTGCACCAGATACCGGCCAGACAAAAAATGCGCCCCCTCCTATGATCGCAACCGTGGGGGCAGTCTTAATAGAGCCGGGGCAAAAGCCAAGCTTTGGTTGCAGAGCCGTTTGCCCAAGAGAAACGCTTTACAGGACAACTGGTCGTCCATTGCTCAAGTTATCCTTCTACGGGCTCCATCACCCAAACCTCGCGCTCCTCGGGGAGACTTCCCGCCCGCGTGCTCGCTTCTGTACCAAGTCGCCGCACAGGGGCATCGATCAAAGCCAGGAACTCCTCCACCCCAACCAAAGGCCAATCCGCAATCGCCGGAGTGCGGTAGTGCATTGGCACCACGATGTTTGGCTGCAAGCGCTCCACAACTTGCACCGCCACCTCCGGACCAATGGTGTAATGTCCACCAACGGGTAGAAAAACCACACCGCATGGTCCGATCGACTCGGCCTGGGCGTCCGTCATCTCATGGCCCAAGTCCCCGAGATGAACGGCCGTCAGCGCACCCACAGCGAATACAAAGGCGGTATTGGGCCCCCGCCGCTGACCACCCAGGGCATCATGGGCCAAATTTACCTCTCTGATCCTTACGCCCTGAATGTCCCGGGTCTGTTCACTGGCTTGGCCACCACGCCACACCTGCGGTTTTCCCTGCACCGCTTGCACGCAGTTATGGTCAAAATGTTCATGGCTGACTGTCACCAACTGCGCCGCTGGGAGAGCCGTCCGATAACCAACTTCCGGACCGAAGGGATCTGTCACAATCGTCAGCCCGCCCTCAAACTCTATATGGAAACAGGCATGACCATACCAACGCCACCGCATCATTCTCACCCCAGTCCTACCAATTTCTCGCAACAATATAAATTGCTTTCGCGAACAGCTGTCTGCTTCCTGCCGAAAACAATAATAATAGTCTTGCTTTGGGGGGAGGTTTCTAGTGAATTTTGCGGAAAAATTTACTATAGTCTCTTGGAAGGAGGTCCTTAAAATGAAACTTGTCACATTTGATCCCGGCCATGGACCGCGCTTGGGAGCCCTAGCCCGAAACTGGGTAATAGACCTGACGCTTGCTTGGGAAGCACTCCTGGTCGAGCAAGGCACAATGGACGCCACCGACCGCGCTCAGCAAGAGCTTCCATCTGACATGTTAGGCTTTCTTCGCCATCCTGAAGCGATGGAACGCGCTCAAGATGCTCTTAGGTTCGTAGCCCGGATCGCAGCCAACCCCTCTACAAAGGGACCACAGGGCGCCCCCTTTGTGTTTGAGTCGGAAAAAGTAAAACTGTTGGCACCACTTCCCAACCCCACGAAACTAGGTTGTATCGGCCGCAATTATGCCGATCACTGCAGGGAACAAGGTGTGGAGTTGCCGGATTCCCCAATCCTGTTTGCCAAATTCAATTCCAGCATTATTGGCCCCGGTGATCCAATTCAACTGCCGGCCATCAGTGATTTGGTGGATTTTGAAGTGGAATTGGCTTTTGTTATCGGTCGTCAGGGCAAGCGCATCAGTGAACAAGAGGCACTGGACTATGTGGCTGGCTACACGATCATAAACGATATCAGCGCCCGCGACTTGCAACGCATTGATAGACAGTACACCCGCGCCAAATCACTGGATACTTTCGCTCCCATGGGCCCGGTCCTGGTGACGAAAGACGAAATCCCCGACCCGAATAGCTTAGGTATCCGTCTGGAATTAAACGGTGAACTAATGCAGGATTCCAACACCAGCGAAATGGTTTTCTCGATTCCCTATCTCATCAGTTTCATTTCCCAGGAAATCACCCTCTACCCGGGGGACGTATTCGCCACCGGCACGCCGGCGGGGGTCGGATTCACACGTCAACCCCCAGTCTTACTAAAACACGGCGACCAGATAGCAGTCGAGATCGACGGCATCGGCCGCATGGAGAATCCTGTCATAGGAAGTTAAAAAGGGGCTGGCTACGCACAGCCCCTTTTTCCTTTAAAACTTTTCCAAAAGGACGGCCAACTCTTTACGGGCGACCGCCCCCAAAGGCAATAAAGGCGGACGCGGGTCTCCCCCGAAGAAACCGCGCAGATCGAGAGCAGCTTTCAGGCCGGCTACTCCCCAACCGACAGTCACAGCCCGGTTGAGGGCCAGGATTTTCAATTGCAAAGCACGGGCCTCTGCCATTTGGCCGGCCTCAAACAAAGTGATAATGCGCGCACATTCATTGGGCAGCACATTGGCAACCGCCATAGTGCCCCCTACCGCTCCCACAGCCAAAGAGGGCAACAAGAAGCTACCTGACCCGGCAAAGACCGCGAAACCCTCAGGAGCACCATTGACGATCTCCGCCATTTGCACGACATTGCCGGAGCTATCTTTTATCCCCACGATGTTTGGATGGTTAGCCAACTCCAGCACCAAATCGCTCGACATATTTATGCCGGTGTTGCGCGGCATATTGTACAACAGGACTGGGATCGGTGCGGCGTCTGCCACTGCCGTAAAATAGGCTTTCAAAGCGCTATCAGTCATAGCCCCTTTATAGTAATGAGGGGTGACAACTAATGCCCCGTCCGCCCCCAGGGCACCGGCCCGCTGCGTAAGCGCAATCGTTTCCGCCGTTGACTCACAGCCCGTACCTGCCAACACCTGCTTGCGACCAGCCACCTTTTCACATACTGCTGCTATCAGCGCCTCTTTTTCTTGCCTGGCCAGTAAAGCAAATTCCCCGTTTGATCCCAGGACCACGATCCCCGCTAAGTCGGTGGCGACCCAGCGTTCCAGGTTCTCCGCCAGTTTGTCAAATGCGATTTCCCCATCTAAGAAAGGGGTGGGGATAGGGGCAAATGCACCTTTGAACAACCCAAACCGCCTCCTCTCGTCTACGGCGCCGGCTCTCCGCGCTCACCCACCTGGGCGGCTTTTTGATCGGAAACCGGGCCTTTTTCCACCTGATATGGCCAGCTCAGCATCCCGCCGGAAAGATTGCTGACCTGCTCAAATCCGCATTGCTGCAATATGCGCGCAGCCAAGAAACCGCGCAACCCTTGCCGGCAATAAACGACCGTGTTCTTCCCGGCGTCCAGTTCGCCGATCCGCTCCCGCAACGCATCCAGTTCCACATTCACCGCGTCCGCAATGCGCTCGTGCTGATACTCTTTCGGTGTCCGCACATCCAACAGCACCAAATCATCACCGCGCTTAATCCATTCCCACAATTCGCTTGCGGTAATGCTATGCACATCGCCTTTTAATACATTACTCGTCACAATTCCGGCCACTGCCACCGGATCTTTCGCCGGCGAAAACGGCGGCGCATAAGCATAGTCGATATCAAACAGCTCATCAACAGTCAATTGGCCCTTGAGAGCAGTTGCCATCACATCCAAGCGCTTATCCGTGCCGATACCGCCCACTACTTGTCCACCTAACAGACGGCCGCTGCGGCGATCCGCGATCACCTTGACGGCCAGGGCCTGTGCCCCCGGAAAAACTCCTGCCAAGTTCGTTGGGTGTACGTGTATCACTTCCACATCCAAGCCGCGCTGACGTGCTTCCCGCTCGCTCAGCCCGGTACAACCCAGGGAGAGATCCCAGATACGAGAAATCAAGGAACCCGTTACACCACCGAAACGGGCTTCCCCGCCGGCCGCGTTCGCTCCCGCAGTCCGGCCTTGCTTGTTCGCCACCGATCCCAGCGGACTCCAGACTTTCTCGCCCGTAATGATGTTATATGACTCGGCACAATCTCCGGCGGCATAGATTCCCGGCACATTCGTCTCCATGCGTTCATTTACCGCGATGGTACCATTGGCGCCCAGTGCCACCCCTGCCTGCACGGCCAACTCCACGTTCGGCCGTACTCCGACGGACATAATGACCAATTCGGCTGCCAATTCCAGCCCGTTTCTGGTCCGGACCACTCTTACTCCTTGCTCATCACCAACGAATTCCGTCACGGCGTCCCCTGTCACAACTCGTACGCCTTTTTTTCGCAACTTTTTTTCCACTAAATAGGCCATATCCGCATCGAGCGGCGGCAGGACGTGTTCAAACAACTCAACCAATGCCACCTGGATACCCCGCTCCTCCAGGGCTTCCACCATTTCCAAACCGATCAGACCAGCCCCTACCACCACCGCATGCTTGGGTTCTTTAGTCGCGATCATTTCCCGGATGCGGTCGGCGTCAGGCACAGTCCGCAGGGTGAAGATGTTCGGCAATTTCGCTCCGGGAATCGGTGGCACAAACGGACTTGCCCCGGTAGCGAGAATTAGGGCATCGTACGGAAACACTTCTTCCTTGCCCTGAACCAAATCCCGGACAGTGACCTGCCTGGCGGCCGGATCCACAGCCACAGCTTCGTGTTGCACACGCAAGTCCACATTGTGGCGGGCGCGGAATTCCTCTGGGGTCACAACCAACATCTTGCGGCGATCTTTCACGATCCCTGATACGTAATAGGGAAGCGCACATCCGGCATAGGAAATATTCGGTCCGCGTTCGAACAACTTGATGTCGGCCTTTTCCGCACACCGGCGTGCTTTGGCAGCAGCGCTCGGCCCGGCTGCCACTCCCCCAATGACTACGATTCGTTGCATGGACTCTCTCCCCCCTAGAAACTAATTATAATTCCACCAACCCCGGCATACGTACCGGCGATTGAGCCCATCTCTACTATGAGTGTTTCTTGCGGATGATACAATTCCTTGATCCGCTGCTCTACATCCAAAGCCACATTCAGGCAGTTGGCATGGCTGATACCCACAATCCGTTGTTTCAAATCACGGCCTTTTTCGCCCACTACTTCAATCAGGCGTTGCAAAGCCCGTTGGCGGCCGGTAATCTTTTCAAACAAGATGATCCGCCCCTGGCCGTCATCCCGAAAAACCGGCTTCAGGTTAATCAGGGAAGCCACCATTCCTTGCAGGCGCGATAATCGTCCACCTTTCACCAAATTCTCGATTGATTCCAGAGTGAAAAATGTCTGCATTTCATCCCGCAATTGGCTCGTCTTCGCCACCAGCTCCCGCACCGACACACCGGCTACCGCCAACCGTGCGGCCGTCAGCACCTGAATCGCTGTTCCGGCCGAAACGGTCCGGGAATCGAGAATCTCAATCCGTTCATCGTCGTTCAGCATTGTGCGTGCCAGACAGGCGCTCTGGTAAGTGCCGCTTAAACCGGAAGAAAGCAAAATAGCGAACACGCGCCCTTTCTCGGCCAGGCCATTTCGGAAAGCTTCTACAAACGCCTGTGGGGAAGGCTGTGAAGTCTTGGGCAACGTCTCGCTAGCCGCCATTTTCTGATAGAACTCTGCCTTAGTGATCGTCACACCATCTGTATAAAGCTCTTTAGCGAAGGCTACCGTCAACGGAACCACCGTGATGCCATAACGTTTGACTAGTGATGGTGGTATATCAGCAGCACTATCCGTGACAATCTTAACGCTTATGTCGACCCCTCCTTCAAACTATCCACTATCCTTTACAGGTTAAATTCCCCCGCCAAGCACCTTTCGACACCCAGTTTAGGGTTCCTGCCCAAAATAATCAGGGGCGGCATCAAAACCGCCCCCGAAATCAACACCATGGCCTGGCCTGTTATTTTAATCCAGCGCTGATCTCCTGCCAAATGCGCGCATCCTCATACCCCAACCGCCAGATCGCGATTCCACTTAACTTATATTTCTCTACCAGGTACAGCTTGGCCCTCAGACTGCGGTAATCTTCGAAATAAGTGATCGATCCCTGAGCACGGTAGAACGGCACCTGCGCCGCACTATCCCAGCAGACTGTGATACCTCCTGCCATCACCTCCGCCAGGGCGGCGCGACTGGATAATGATTTGCCATTACCACCGGACTCCGGCCAACAATAGCCATACGTGGGGACACCCAGCAAAAGCTTTTCAGTGGGAATCACCTGCGTCGCGTATTGGAGCACCCGTTCCATCCAATCAACCCCTGCCACAGGCCCAGGGCCGCTATAGGCATAATGTTGATCGTATGTCATCAACATGATTTGATCCGCATACTGACCAAGCGCCGCATAGTCAAACGCCCCTGACCAACCGTGGTTCGGGTCATCGCGCGTCTTGGCCGGCACAGCCAGCGTCACCAAGTATCCGTCCGGGCGCAAAGCGGTGGTCAATTCTTTGATGAAATCCGTATAGCCAGCCCGATCGGCCGGGGGAATATTCTCAAGATCAATATTCACCCCACGATAGTCGCCTGATCGCATCAGCGCTAAGATGGCCTGCACGGCCCGTTGCCGGTGTTCATCATTTGCTAGCAACTGGTGCGCCCAATCGCGGTCAAAAGATCCCGCCGGGCCGATGTTATGTATCAAGGCCAATGTCGACAAACCGTGCTGCTGACGAAGCTGGTCGAATTCCGGGAAAACCAACACCTGCTCCAGGTTGCCTTCCCCATCCAACCGGTACTGGAATGTGATGACATTACTCAGGTGCTGGTGAGCCTCCTGCAGGGAAGCAAAGGATTTCAAATCCGTTTCGCTATATTGCACGTAATAAGCCGCCACTTCACGCAGATGCTGGAATGGCAACGGCATACTCTCCACAACCACCGTCCGGGTATGGGCCAGCCAATGCACCTTCGCCCCCAGCGTTTCACTCACAAACCGAATCGGTACCATGGTGCGGTTGTGGTGAATGCGGGCCGGGACATCCAGGGCAAGATGCATCCCATCAAGCATGGCCGTCTGCGCACCCACCGGCAATTCCAGTCTCCTGCCATTGCTTTCTACCACCACTGTGCGCGTTTCGGGCACCCAGTGCACCGCAGCCCCGAGCGCTTCAAACACTCCCCGCAAAGGCACCAGGGTACGACCTGACACAATTATTGGCGGCACATCCAAAAGTAGATCTTCCCCATCGACGCAGACACCGATAGCCGCACCTGCTCCAGCAGGGACAACCGGCATGAAAACCAACACGCAAATAAACAGGACCATTAACCGCCTTGGGCGGAGAAATGACGCAAGCAGGGTCGGGCACCTCCATTTGGTTACATAATGAAATAAAGCATTATTTCGGCACTTTCCAGCTGACACCTGCTACCCCAAAGACGGGAAAAGATACCAATAAAATGCAGGCCCGTCTAATCCAACCGCTTGCGGAAGCGGGCAGCCGCCAATAAGAGAATCCCCAGCCCATACACGCCCAACAGGAGCGTCTCCCGCCATAGATACATGAAACCAACGCCCTTCACAATGATACCGCGCAAAACCTGTAAAAAGTATGTCAAGGGAATGGCGTAACCGAGCGCCGACACCGGGGCTGGCATGGCCTCCCGGGGAAATATGAAACCGGATAACAGAATGCTCGGTAACAGGAAAGCAAACGTCATTTGCATGGCCTGGAGCTGATTCTGGGCCACAGTCGAAATCAATAAACCAATCCCGAGCGCGCCAATCAGGAACAAAAAGGAAATGCTTAACAGGAGCGTAATGCTGCCGGCAATGGCGATCCCAAACCAGAGCGCCGTCACCGCCAGAGTCAAACCCACCTCGATAAAGGCGATCACCACATAAGGGATTAACTTGCCCAAGACCAGTTCCATGGGTTTAATCGGTGTCACGATCAACTGTTCGATCGTACCCAGCTCCCGTTCCCGCACCAGAGCAAAGGCGGTCAAAAGAATCGTGATATTTTGCAGGACGACCCCCACCAGCCCAGGCAAATTGAAACGCAGGCTTTCCAGATTGGGGTTGAACCAGACCCGCGTCCGCAGCTCTAACGGAGGTGCCAACGCCATACCCAAACCAGCTCGGGACGCTTTTTCCTGCAGGATCTCAACGGCGTACGCCTGCACGATCGCGCCACCCGCCGACAAGGCAGAGCGCGCCAGCAAAGGATCGGAGCCATCAATCAACAATTGTACCTGCGCATCCCCGGCTTGTAGTAAATTGGCGTAATCAGGCGGTATGACCAGAGCGGCGCGCATTTTCCCGCTATCGATTAAAGACCGCACCTCCGCCAGCGAGCCGGCACTGCCTTCCAATCGAAAATATCCGGAGTTGCTGAAACGCTCCAGCAAATAGCGCGAGCTCGGGCCCGGATCCTGATTGAAAACCACGGTGGGGATCTGGTCCACATCCGTGGACACGGCGTACCCAAATATGAACAGCATCATGATGGGCATGACAAATATGATTGCCAGGGTCGCCTTGTCGCGTACGATCTGGCGCACCTCTTTCACCATTACGGCTTTAATGCGAGTCCAGCTTATGCCCGGCTCCCCCCTTGAGACGGCCTTCCGTCAATGCTACGAACACTTCTTCCAGCACTGGCACACCGGGTGGCACTTTGTGGCCATCCGGCAACCTGGCCGCCAAACTCGCCACATCACCGCTGGCGACGATCCGGCCTTGATCAATGCAGGCCAAACGATGGCAATGCTCAGCCTCATCCATGAAGTGGGTGGTGACGAAGAACGTCATCCCGTCGGCCGCCATTCGATAGAGTAGCCCCCAGAAATCCCGCCTTGTCAATGGATCTACCCCCGCCGTCGGTTCATCCAAAAACACCAAAAGCGGTTCATGCAACAGAGCGCTGGCCAAGGCTAACCGCTGCCGCCAACCTGTAGCCAGATCAGCGACAATTTGATCGGCTCGTGCGCTGAGGCCGGTGACCTCCATCACCGCGTCTAACCGCTGCTGCAGCGTGCGGCCGGTAAGGGAGTAGGCACCGGCGTAGAATTGCATATTCTCGCGCACCGTCAGCTCTTTGTACAGTGAAAAGCGCTGCGACATATAACCGATGCCCTGGCGGATCTGCTCCGCTTCCCGCTCCAAGTCGTATCCTAGGACCGTTCCGCCTCCTGCCGTGGGGCGCAACAAACCACACAACATGCGGATCGTCGTCGACTTGCCAGAGCCGTTTGGGCCGATGAATCCAAAGATCTCACCATAATTCACCTGGAGGTCCACCCCGGCCACGGCCTGGAAAGAACCGAACTGCTTCGTCAAACCATGCACATCAATTGCCGCCAAACCCACCACCACCCTCTTGCAGGTTGGCTATCAACACATCCTCCAAGGCAGGAGAAACCACCTGCACGTCTTCCCAGTGGCAATTACTTGCTTGCAGCCGAACCCGTACTTGTTCGGCCAACCCTTGCCGTCCCAGGACGCGCACACTGTGCCCGCGCACAAACGCCCCCCTGCCCAAGTCCGACAAAACGCTCTGCACGCGAAACGCCTCGCGCGTCAACACCGCCACCACTTCATCCTGGTAAGCGGCGCGCAATTCGGCCGGGGCGCCCTCTCTGATTAACCTCCCCTGCAGCAAAAATCCCACCCTGCTACACTTCTCAGCTTCCTCCAGGTAGGGAGTGGAAACGATTACGGCGGCACCTTCGTCCCGCAAAGCAAGCAACAGTTCCCAAAACTCCCGGCGGGAAAAGGGATCAACGCCGGCCGTGGGCTCATCGAGAATGATCACGGACGGCTCGTGCAACAGCGCGGCACACAGCGCTAACTTCTGTTTCATCCCCCCGCTCAGCTCGGCGGCCAACTTTTTCCGGTGCTCTGACAATCGCACAAACTGCAACATTTGATCAATACGTGCCGCGGATTGAGCACCGGTCAGGCCGCGCACCTGGGCCAAAAATTGCAGGTTCTCCTCAACGGTCAGATCGCCATAAAGACTGAATTGCTGTGGCAGGTACCCCACCACCAAGCGCCCCCGTTCCGGGTCCTGGGTAACATCCTGCCCAGCGATCTTGATCTGCCCGGCGCTGGGCATCATGACGCCGGCCAAACACCGCAGAGCAGTGGTTTTTCCGGCTCCATCCGGCCCCAACAACCCGTAGATCTCTTTGGGCTGAACGGATAAATGCAAATCCACCACGGCGACGTGATCGCCATAAATCTTTTTCAGCCCCCGCACCATGACAGACATTATGCATCCTCCGCACTCGTGGCCAAATGGAATTCTACATCCGCCGGCATACCGGGCCGCAGTCGTTCGTCTTGCTCCAGCTCCACCCGCACTTCATAAACCGTTGTCACGCGTTCCTTCTTGGTCTGTACGTTTCGGGGGGTGAATTCCGCCTGATCGGCAATCCGCGTCACACGGCCATGGAATCCCTCAGCCGGGAAAGAATCCACTTTAACAGTAACCTCTTGACCCACGCTGACCAGCCCCAAATCACTTTCCGCCACATAAACCCGTAACCACAGGTGTTCCAAATTCGCGATCGTTGCCACCGGTTGCCCCGGCAAAACGTATTCCCCCACCGCCACGAAGCAGTTCAAGATCGTACCTGCCGCCGGAGCGATGATCTGCGTCCGCTGCAACCGCAAAGCAGCCAGATCGGCCGCCGCCCTGGCTAGATCCACCTGCGCTTTCAGGGCAGCGATGGTTTCATCCCGCGCTCCAGCCACCAGCAAATCTTGTTTAGCCAAAGCCGCCTGGTAGGCGGCCTCCGCCGTCTCATACCTCGTTTTTTCTTGGGCAAGGGTATTCTCCGCCACCGCCCCCTCTGCCCATAAAGCCTGCAGATCAGCCAGATCACTGGCGGCTTGATCGCGCACAGCCAGGGCTTGCGCCACTGCCTCCTCAGCTTCGCGCAGCTGCTGCGGGCGGCTACCCGCGATTGCCTCCTGTAGCTTGGCCTCAGCTATTTTCTGACTGGCGATCGCCTGTTGGTGTTGCAAAGACAACTCGGATTGGTCCAAACGCACTAGCAATGCCCCCTCGGCAACTCGCTCTCCCTCATGCACCGCCACCACCGCAACGCGACCAGCCACCTCAGTGGCCAATTCTACCTGAGTGGCCTCGATCGTCCCGGAAGCGGTCAGGCCCCCCTCCTGGCAACCGGTCAAAAGCAATGCCAACAAAGCTACCAGCAGCATGCGTCCCATCCGCACTATGCACCAGCCCCCTTATCAACCAAAAGACCGTGAGTAATCAAAGCCGCAACCCAGTGCGCAATTTCCTCATCAGTCAAGCCGAAAAAGTCCCTTCCGAACCAGTCCGTCCAGGTTAAAATCATGAACAAGGTCCCGATCAGCGTCGCCAAGAGCACTGGTACCGGCACAGGCAATACAGAACCGTCGATCCCATCCAGCCATTCTTTGAGCCGCGCCATGCCATACCGCAGCATCAAATCCATAAACTGCTCCCGTACTTCCGGATAAAAGCGGGCTTCTTGAAACATAATCTGGATCTGCTCCAAGTGGGCACGAATCATGCGCAAACGATCTTTAACCAACGCCTTGATTGCCTCTTCCGGCGACAGGGACCGGGAAATCGCCAGCGCTTGATCAAGGCTTTCCAGGGCGATGTCGGCCAAAGTGGCTACCAGCAATTCCCGCTTTGGTGCGGAAATGCCGGAAGATCGTTCCCTCCGCCACTCCAGCAGCCTGCGCGATGGCTGCTGTGGTCGTACCGTCAAACCCGCCCTGGGCAAACAATTGTCGTGCCGCAGCCACAATCCTTTCCCGGGTTTCCTGGCCACGCGCCATCAATATTCCCCTCCATTGCGTGAGTGCTCACTCATTACAATTTTATCCTTTTGGTAAGGGTGATAGTGTACAATTAAGTTCGCAAAAGTAAAAAGGAAAAACCATCGGCAACTCCGAAAATGGTAAGTGATGAGCAAACCAGAAAGGAGTTTTAACCGATGGTCTACTCTAATTCTACCGTAAGTTT
>DUQP01000014.1 GCA_012837735.1 Bacillota bacterium | reverse complement strand
CCCCCGGCCCTTCTTTAGCAACTTAGAGAAGGGAGTTGAGTGTGTGAGAGACGTTGTCATCGTAAGCGGTGTGCGAACGGCGATTGGTCGCCTGGGTGGGACCCTGAAGGACTTCATCCCGGCCAAATTGGGTGCCATTGCGATCAAAGAGGCCGTGCAACGCGCTGGTATTGCGGGTGACCAGGTTGATGAAGTGATCATGGGTAGCATCAACCAGACGGAACCGACCGGGAACCCGGCGCGCGTCGCCCTGTTGGAGGCTGGCCTGCCGATTGAAGTGCCGGCCCACACTGTGTGCAAGAACTGTGCTTCCGGCTTGAAATCCATCACCCTGGGGGCTCTGGAAATCATGGCCGGCCAGGCCGACATCATAGTGGCCGGCGGCCAGGAGAGCATGAGCCAGACGCCGCACGTGTTGCGCGGGGCCCGGTTCGGATACCGGATGGGGCATGCCAAGGCATCCGACTTTTTGCTCGATATTTTGGAAGGCATGGGCTGGACGGCTGAGAACGTGGCGGATCGCTGGAATGTTACGCGTGAGGAAATGGATCAGTTCGGCCTGCGCAGCCAGGAGCGGGCCTTGCATGCCATAGAACAAGGCTATTTCAAAGAGCAGATCGTACCGGCGGCCATTCCGCAGCGCAAGGGTGACCCGGTAATATTTGAAGTCGATGAGGGACCGCGCGCCACTACTATGGAGGCTTTAGCCAAGCTGAGGCCAGCTTTCCGTAAAGATGGGCGCGTGACCGCCGGCAACTCAAGCCAAATTAACGATGGTGCGGCGGCCGTCGTCCTGATGTCGGCCGAGAAGGCCGCCGAGTTAGGCAAGAAGCCGATGGCGCGTGTGATCGGCTGGGCCAGTGCCGGCGTGGATCCGGATATCATGGGGATGGGGCCCGTTCCGGCTGTCCGCAAGGTGATGGCCAAGACCGGCTTAACGGTGGCGGATATGGACATCATCGAGCTGAACGAGGCCTTTGCTGCCCAGAGCATTGCTTGCATGCGGGACCTGGAGATGGATCCGGAAAAGGTGAATGTGAACGGGGGCGCCATTTCGCTTGGCCACCCGGTCGGGGCTTCCGGCGCCATCCTGACCGTCAAGGCGATGTATGAGCTGGAGCGGCGCCAGGCGCGCTACGCGTTGGTTACGCTCTGTATCGGCGGTGGCCAGGGCCTGGCAGCGATTTTCGAGCGCGTATAATTCTTTTTGGGCAGGGCAGGGGCCGGTCCGGTCCCTGCCTTTGGTATGCGGATCTGCATTCAGCATAATTATTAGGGAGGCCGCACCCGGTTTCGGTGGGGCCTGATTATTCCCTGGGGGCGATACCGGTGCGGATCCTGCTTTTGAATCGGGTGTATGTCGTGCTGGTGGTGGGGCTGTTATCTTTGCTGGGACTGAGTTGGCTGGCAAGTGTGGATGGGGGGACGATTCTTACCTGGGCTGCGTCTGAGCGTTTGTTGCCCATCTACAGTGTCGACACGACAGAAAAAAAGGTGGCTTTGTCATTTGATGCGGCCTGGGGAGCGCAGTATACGCCATTGTTGTTAGAGACGCTGGAAAAACACGATATCAAAACGACATTTTTTTTGGTCGGTTTTTGGATTGAAGAATATCCTGATGTTTTGCGGGCCATCGCCGCCAAAGGACATGAGATCGGCAACCATACCGCCAATCACCCGCATTTAAATGATTGCAGTGCGGAACAGATCCGCCAGGAGTTGCTGACGGTCCATGAACAAATCAAGGAAATAACGGGCCAGGAGGCGCGCTTGTTTCGCCCGCCATTCGGGGAGTATTCGAACAAGGTGATCGAAGTCGCTGCCGCGCTTGGTTATCACACAATCCAGTGGAGCGTTGATTCTTTGGATTGGCGGGATTTGAGCGCAGAGGAGATCCGCCGGCGGGTTGTGTCGCGTATCCACCCCGGTGCGATCGTTTTGTTCCACAACAACGGCTTGCACACGGCAGCTGCGCTGGAACCAATCATTAACGACCTGACGGCGATGGGCTATCAAATTGTGCCCATCTCGGAACTGCTTTGGCCGGGCGAGTACCGGGTCGATCATCAGGGCCGGCAGATCCCGGTCGGCCCCCAGCATAAATTCCTCCCCAGCCGCTAGCGGCAGGGAATGAACACCCCAATCACGAATTCGAAGCGGGAATAATAGTGCCAGGAGATTTTGGAAGGGGTGGCATGGTGGCAGACAGACGATATCGACGTTTATACAAATCGCGCTATGATCGCGTGATCGCTGGGGTGGCGGGCGGCCTGGCTGAGTATTTTGATCTTGACCCGACCCTGGTGCGGCTCTTGTTTGTGATTGCCGCTTTGTTCGGCGGCTCGGGATTAATTGCCTATTTGGTGGCGCTGATCGTTATCCCAGAAGCGCCGGAGGGACTGATTGTGCAGCCAAAGGAAGACCCGGCGGGGGCGGATGTGCCGGACGAGGCCGGACAAGAAACTGAGGTCCGGCGGCCCGCCCGGGATCGTTCCTGGCTGGGGGGACTGATTTTGATTCTGGTGGGCACATACTTTCTCATCCGGGAATTTTTCCCCTGGCTTGGCATTGACCATCTCTGGCCGGTGATTCCGATCGGGGTCGGTGTCGCTTTAATTCTCAGTTCAGTACGGCGGTAGGGGGTGAGATCACGGTGACGACATATTTTGATGCGCCTGGACCGCACAACACGGCCGAGACGCTCCGGCTGGCGGTGGCCAGGGCACACCAGCTGGACATCAAGCACATCGTGGTGGCAACCTGCAGCGGCCGCACTGCGCAACAGTTGTTGGACTGTGGCCGGCAAGTGATCGCGGTCACGCATCATGTTGGCTTTAGCGCCCCGGGAGTTGATGAGATGCCCGCGCAGGTGCGGGCGCAATTGCAGGAGAACGGGGTGCGAGTTTTGACCACCACCCATCTGTTTGGCAATGTGGAGCGCGGCATTTGCAACCGATTCGGCGGAGTGATGGCCGGTGGCATCATTTCTGCCACATTGCGCATGTTCGGCCAGGGTGTGAAAGTGTGTTTCGAGATCGCCACCATGGCTCTCGATGCTGGACTGATCCCTTACGGCGAAGAGGTCGTGGCGATCGGTGGGACAGGCCAGGGGGCGGACACGGCGGTTGTAATCAAGCCGGCCCACGGCAATGATTTCCTGGCCACCGAGCTGTTGGAGTTAATCTGCAAGCCGCGGCGGCCATGAAAGGGGTGCGGCCAAATGGATATTGATTTGCAACAGGTGGCCGGCCTGCCGCTGGCTGTGACAGCCATGGGCGAGCTCCTGTTGGGGGAAGGATTGACGGAGCGGGCGCGTAGCTGCCGTTATGCGGCTGACTCCCGGGCCGTGTGGGCGGACCCCGGAGCAACGTGGCAACCAGCTCTCGGTTCGGGTGAGCGGCCATTGTATGTGATGCACCGCGGTGTGAGCAGAGGGTCAGATGCGGGTCTGTTGCAAAGCTCCGGTCTGCGCTTTGATGTCACCATTTTGTGCCCGGGACGGATCGGGCCGGAATACAACAAGACCGTTGGCCATTATCACCCGCCTTCCGCTGCTGGTCCCACTTACCCGGAGGTTTATGAACTTTGGCACGGGTGCGCTTTGTATGTGCTGCAAAGACCCGGGGCCAGGCCGGGTACCGTCGCCGAGGTGAGGGCGATACCGGCCTTGCCGGGGGATAAAGTGTTGATTCCGCCCGGGTTTGGCCACATCACGGTCAACACCGGCACTGAGCCTTTAGTAATGGCCAACCTGGTGGCAGATGGTTTTGCCTCCCTTTATGAAGCGATGCAGACCTGTCGCGGTGGCGCTTATTACATCATGGCCGCCGGGGGAAAATGCCGGCCGGTGCCGAATCCGCATTATCATGACCTGCCGCCGCTGAAGTGGCTGCCGCCGACTGTAAACCCGGATTTAGGATTATCAGACCTGCCCCTGTACCTGGCCTTCTTGAACAGGCCATCTCTTTTCAACTACCTTTCCGCACCAACGACCAGATGGCATGAGGGGGTGGTTTCGTGAACCTGGTGGCCGACTTGCATACGCACACCGTGGCCAGCGGACACGCTTACTCTACAATTAATGAAAATGCCCGCGCTGCTGCCGCTAGGGGACTGGAGATGATCGGTTTTACTGATCACGGCCCGGCGATCCGGGGTGGCCCCGATCCTTATCATTTTGGCAGCCTGCGGGTTTTGCCCCGCTACCTGCATGGGGTCCGCATCCTGCGCGGGATTGAGGCCAACATTATGGCTGCCGATGGGACTTTGGATTTGTCTGAAGAGTATTTGCGCCGGCTCGATATCGTGTTGGCCGGTTTTCACCCTGGTTGTTATGATGGTGGTAATGTGGTGGCTAATACCGACGCCTTGATCGCCGCCATGGAAAACCCGTACGTGGATATCATCGTACACCCGGGCAATCCGCAGTACCCGGTCGATATTCCGGTTGTGGTGCGGGAGGCGGTTCGCTTGGGAATATGTCTTGAGATCAATAATGCCTCATTTTCGCTCAGCCGCAAAGGCAGCAAGGACAATTGCCAGCATTTCGCCCGCATCTGCGCCGACCAGGGCGCCATCCTGGCGATCAACAGTGATGCCCACTTCATGGGTTATGTGGGAGAATTTCGGGAGGCGGTGGCGGTGGTGAAAGAGGCCGGGGTGGTGCCGGAACAGGTGCTGAACACCTCAACTGAGCGCGTCCTGGATTATTTGCGGACCCGTGGCAAGCAAGTGCAGGAAGTGACGCCGCAGCCACCGATTTGAAAGGAGGGGGGATCGTGCCGGCTGGAGTACCGCTGGTGATCGTGACAGGTCTTTCCGGAGCGGGCAAGAGTCAAGCCCTGCGGGCGCTGGAGGACATCGGTTTTTATTGCGTCGATAACCTGCCTCCGGATCTTTTGCTCAAGTTCGCCGAATTGTGTAGCCAGACCCGGGAACGAGTCAGCAGGGTGGCCCTGGGGATCGATATCCGTGGTGGCGACTTCTTCAATAGCCTATTTGCCGCCCTGGAGGATTTGGAACGGGAGGGTTTCGATTACGAAATTCTGTTTCTGGAAGCGCAGGAGGATGTATTGATCAGGCGTTTCAAAGAGACGCGCCGCCCGCATCCCCTGGCGATGCCGGGCCGGCTGTTGGATGGAATCCGCCTGGAGCGGGAACGCCTGCAGGAATTGCGCGGCCGGGCCCAGATCGTGATCGATACCTCACACAAGACTCCGCGCGAATTGCGGGAGGAAATGGCGCGCACGTTCGCATCGCCGGAAAACCGGCGCCTGGCGGTGCAACTAATCCCGTTCGGCTATAAACATGGCCTGCCGCCGGATGCCGATCTGGTGATAGACGTGCGCTTTTTGCCTAACCCTTATTATATTGACGATTTGCGCTCCTTGACCGGCAATGATCCGACTGTGCGAGACTATCTGCTGAAGTGGCAGATCACCCGCCAATTCTTGCGCCGCCTGAATGCTTTGATCTCATTTCTGCTGCCCCACTATGAGCAAGAAGGCAAGAGCCAGGTAAATATTGCGATTGGTTGTACAGGCGGGCGGCATCGCTCGGTGGTGATCGCGAACCGCTTAGCCGAGTTGGCTGCCCGGCAGGGCTACCCCGTCTACATTGACCAGCGCGATATGGAAAAGAGCGAGGGGTGAATAGTGTGTGGCTACGATTTCTGGGCTGGCTGATGCCTGGCTTACGCATCAAGCGTTGGCTGCTCGTGTTTGCTCTGGCGGTGGCCTGTGGGGCCGCCGGTCTGTCGCTAATCACCAGGACACCGCTCCTGGCCAATCTTGAGGCGCTCTTGCAAAAGGTGGCCAGCGGTCCGGGCGGCGGCCTGGGCCCTGCGGCAGCGGCGATCGTATTATTGGTGGCCGGGCTGGGGCTGGCCACCTGGGCAATTCTGCGCCTGGCCGATTCGGTGGCCGATGCCTTCTGGCCGGGACGCAGCCACCAGTTGAAGGAGGCTATTTTGCGTCGCCGCCAGTTGGAGCGCGGCCCCCGGGTGGTGGCGATCGGGGGCGGCACTGGCTTGCCGGTGTTACTGCGGGGTCTCAAGCAATATAGCGCCAACTTGACCGCTCTGGTGACGGTGGCAGATGATGGCGGCAGTTCCGGGCGGCTGCGGGCGGAGCTGGGCATTTTGCCGCCAGGGGACTTGCGCAACTGCTTGATTGCTCTTGCAGATATCGAGCCCTTGATGGAACGCCTGCTGCAGCACCGCTTTCAAAATAGATCACAGTTGGCCGGACATAGCTTCGGCAACCTCTTGATCGCCGCCATGAGTGAGATTACGGGGGATTTCTTCCGTTCTTTAGGCCTGGTTAGCCAGGTGCTGGCTGTACGGGGACGGGTGTTGCCAATCACCTTGGCGCATGTCCGGTTGGCGGCCGAGCTGGCCGATGGCCGTCAGGTGACGGGGGAATCGGCGATCACGAACACCAGGGCGGGACCCGTGCGGCGCGTCTGGCTTGAGCCGGAAGATGTAGCCCCATTGCCAGAGGCCCTGACGGCCCTGGCAGAAGCGGATGTGATTGTGATTGGGCCCGGTAGCCTTTATACCAGTATCCTGCCGAACTTATTGGTGAACGGAGTGGCCGATGCCATCAGGAGCTCCGGAGCGTTGAAAATCTATGTTTGCAATGTCATGACCCAGCCCGGGGAGACAGACGGTTATGATGTTGCCCGGCATGTGCAGGCATTGTTTGAGCATGCCGGGCCGGGCCTGTTTGACCGCGTGCTGGTGAACACGGGCCCGGTGGCCGCGTTGGTGCGGGAGCGTTACGCTGAGGAGGGCGCTGAGCCTGTAGCGATCGACAAACGGGCCCTGAAAGCGACCGGTCTGCGCGTAATCGGTCGGCGTTTAGTTACGGATTCCCCCGTGGTGCGACATGATCCGGAGCTGCTTGGGCAGGCGGTGATGGCGGAAGTGTTTAATAATGCCGGCGCTTGGCCAAGTGTACAAAAACCAAAATCAGGTGCTCTGGGCAGGGAAAGGCAGCCATCAGACAAGTGTCTTGAGGAAGGAAAATAACTTGCCGCAAAGAAGTTTATCAAAAGAACGGCCCGCCGGCCTGGCCGCGGGTCTTTTTTTTACAACAAAGCAGGGAGGATGGCCATGGATTATCGGCAATGGGATGTAACGGTGGATCAGCTGACCGTGGGTAGCCGCGCGCAGGTGGCGAAAACGCTTTCGGAAGCGGATGTAATGCTGTTTGCGGGTTTGTCGGGCGACTTCAACGCGATCCACATCAATGCCGACTATGCCGAACAAACCCGTTTTGGCCAACGGGTTGTGCATGGGATTTTAACAACCGGCCTGATTTCCGCTGCCTTGACAAAAATCGCTTTAGGGGCGATTTATTTGGCCCAAGAGGTGAAGTTCTTGAAACCCGTTTTCATAGGCGATACAATTGTGGCGACGGCGGAAGTGACTGAAATCAAGGCCGAAAAAGGAGTCGTGCATTTACACACCTTTTGCACAAACCAGCGTGATGAAATGGTGATTGATGGACAAGCGACGATTATGGTGGGGCGTATCCGCTAGAGATAGGGAGAGGGGATGATGATATGAAGACAGCTGAGCAATACCGGGAGAGCCTCAGGCAACTAAATCTACAGGTCTATATGTTCGGGGAGAAGATCGATAATCCGGTCGATCACCCGATCATCCGGCCGTCCATGGAAGCGGTTGCGATGACGTACGAGCTGGCCAATGATCCCCAGTATGAGGATCTGATGACGGCCACCTCCCACTTGACGGGCAAGAAAGTGAATCGTTTTTGTCATTTGCACCAAAGTACCGATGACCTGATCAAGAAGGTGAAAATGCTCAGGTTGTTGGGACAAAAGACGGGTTGCTGCTTCCAGCGCTGCGTGGGCATGGATGCCATGAACGCCCTGGATAGCGTCACATTTGAGATGGACCAGGAGTTGGGTACGGATTACCACAAACGGTTTGAGGAATTCCTGCGTTTTGTGCAGGAGAATGACTTGACAGTCGACGGGGCGATGACCGACACAAAGGGCGACCGTTCCCAGCGGCCTTCGCAACAGGCTGACCCGGACCTTTACCTGCGTGTCGTGGAGGAGCGGGCGGACGGGATCGTCGTGCGGGGCGCAAAAGCCCACCAGACGGGTGCCATCAACTCGCACTGGATTGTCGTCATGCCGACATCGGCCATGCGGGAAGATGACGCCGACTACGCCGTCAGCTTTGCCTGTCCGGCCGACAACCCAGGCGTCTTCTACATCTATGGGCGCCAGGCGTCCGATACCCGTAAGCTCGAGGGTGGACAGATTGATGTTGGCAATGCGCGTTTTGGCGGCCAGGAAGCATTGATGGTGTTTGACGATGTGTTCATTCCCTGGGACAAAGTCTTCATGTATAAAGAGGCAAAATATGCTGGTCTGTTGGTAGAGCGGTTCGCCGGTTATCACCGTTCCAGCTACGGCGGCTGCAAGGTTGGAGTGGGTGATGTGCTGATTGGCGCCGCCGCCACCGCCGCCGACTATAACGGGGCAGGGAAAGCCTCCCATATCCGGGACAAACTGGTGGAGATGACCCATTTGAACGAGACCCTGTATGCCTGCGGGATTGCCTGTTCCGCAGAAGGGGCGCCGACGGCCTCCGGGACATACCTGATCAACATGCTGTTGGCGAACGTTTGTAAGTTAAATGTGACTCGCTTCCCGTATGAAATCAGCCGGTTGGCGGAGGACATCGCCGGTGGCTTAATGGTCACCATGCCGTCGGAACAGGACTTCCGGCATCCGGAGTTGGGTAAAGTGATAGACAAGTACCTGCGCGGTGTGGCGGATGTCTCCACAGAGTGCCGGATGCGCATTTTACGGCTGATTGAAAACCTGACGATTGGCGCCGGGGCAGTGGGTTATCGCACTGAGTCGTTGCACGGTGCTGGCTCGCCCCAGGCCCAGCGGATCATGATTGCGCGCCAGGCGAACTTGGAACAAAAGAAGCAATTGGCTAAAGATATCGCCGGGATTGCGGCAGAAAAAGAGAAAACCTGCCAAGCCCCGGCCTAAGCCGGTCCGGCAAGGGGCCCGGCGGCCCGGAGATACCTCCCGGGGCCGGACCCCATTTTCATGATCTTTTTTCATGGGGAGGGATTGTCTTGCGCGAAGTTGTTTTGGCTGGTGCAGTACGTACTGCCATCGGCAATTACGGCGGCAGTCTGGCACAAATGAGCGCTGCCGAACTGGGAGCGGTCGTGATCAAGGAGGCCCTGCAGCGGGCCGGCGTGGGTTTTGACCAGGTGGACGAGGTATTGTATGGTAATGTTTTGCAGGGCGGGCAGGGGCAAAACCCGGCTCGGCAAGCAGCGCTGAAAGCAGGTTTGGATGTCAGCATCCCCGTGACTTCAATCAATAAGGTATGCGGTTCCGGATTGAAAGCCGTCATGATGGCTGCCCAGGCGATCGCCGCCGGCGATGCTGATGTGGTGGTGGCCGGCGGGACGGAGAGCATGAGCCAGGCCCCGTATTTGTTGGACCAGGCCCGGTTCGGCTACCGAATGGCCCATGGTAAGGTGGAAGACTTGATGATTAAGGATGGCCTGTGGTGTGCTATGGGGGACACCCATATGGGCATTACCGCTGAGAACCTGGCGGAACGCTATAACATCAGCCGGGCGGATCAGGATGAATTTGCTGCTGCCAGCCAGGCCAAGGCGGTGGCCGCCATTGCAGAAGGCCGGTTCCGGGATGAAATTGTACCGGTGATGATTCCGCAGCGGAAAGGTGACCCGGTGGCTTTTAGCGTGGATGAGTACCCCCGTGCCGGTACGACCGTAGAAACGTTGAGCAAGCTGCGGCCGGCCTTCAAAAAAGATGGTACTGTCACGGCCGGGAATGCCTCCGGAATTAATGATGGCGCGGCTGCCATGGTGGTGATGTCAGCTGAGAAAGCCCGGGAATTGGGTGTCACGCCCATGGCTACGGTGGTGTCTTATGCCAGTGCCGGAGTGCCGCCGGAGATCATGGGTTGGGGACCAGTGCCTGCCACGCGCAAGGCGCTCAGCAAAGCGGGTTGGACCCTGGCGGATGTTGATTTGATTGAAGCCAATGAAGCATTCGCGGCTCAGAGTCTGGCGGTCGGGCGGGAACTTGGTTTCGACATGGAAAAAGTGAATGTGAACGGTGGCGCGATAGCCCTCGGGCACCCGATCGGGGCCAGCGGTGCGCGCATCCTGGTGACACTGCTCTATGCCCTGCAGGATCGTGGCCTGACTACTGGTCTGGCGACGCTCTGTATCGGCGGCGGTCAGGGTGTGGCGATGCTGGTGAAGCGCTAGCATGGGTATAGGGGAGGGCGGTCTCTGCCCTCCCCATTAGCCACCGGCAGGAGGGATGGCGTTGTCCTTTTCTGCCCGTACGAAATTGGAATTGGCCCGTGTGTTGCCGCCCCGGATTTGCTGTCAGGAAGCGGAGCTAACTGGGATGGTTGCGGTGCGGCCGGAGAGGCGCACGGAATTGGGTTTTGAAATCCAAACCGAGAAGGCGGCAGTGGCCCGCAAAATCCTGATGCTCATCCAGCGAGTGACGGGACAGCGCGGCACAGTGACCATCCGCCGCAGCAGGCAGGCCGGGAAACATAATCTGTATCGGATATTGGTCCCGGCCAGGGCTGTTACGGAACACATTCTTGATCATCCCTGTTGCCGGCGGTCTTTTTTGCGCGGCGCTTTCCTGTTGGGAGGGTCGGTGAGCGACCCCGGCAATGCTTACCATCTGGAAATCGCCACCAGCAAGGGGGATCGGGTGCGGGAGATGGTGGCCGCGTTGCAGAGTTTTGGCCTCACCGCCGGCATCGTGACCCGGAAACGCCGCCACCTGCTTTATTTGAAGGAAGGGGAAGGGATCGCGGATTTCCTCAGGCTGGTCGGCGCCAACCAGGCTTTGCTGCATATGGAGAATGTGCGCGTAGTGAAAGACATGAAAAACACGATCAACCGCTTGGTGAACTGCGACACGGCGAACCTGAACAAGACCGTGGAGGCGGCCCTGCGGCAAATCGAGGATATCAAGCGGGTGCAACACAGGATTGGTTTGGACCGTCTGTCGCCTTCGCTGCGGGAAGCGGCCCTGGCCCGGTTGGCGCATCCGGAGGCTTCTTTGCAGGAGCTGGGCGAGCTGATGTCGCCTCCGGTGGGCAAGTCCGCTCTTAACCACCGTTTCCGCCGCCTGCGCGCTTTGGCCGCGCGATTGTAACGCAGGGATTACGGCGCTTTAAGGCGAATTGTAACGATAGGTGTCGGATTTAAGGGGAGGGGCCGGGTGAGCGCGGTCAAGCAGGAGCAAAAATGTCTTGCGCACGCCATTCAGGAATACTGTGGCTGCAATGTGTTTGTTTGTTATCAATGCGGCCGTTGTTCCGCCGGTTGCCCGGTGGCGTTTGCGTTTGACTGGCAACCGAGACAGTTGATCCGTTTGATCCAGCTCGATCGCTGGGCGGATGTGCTGGCGGCACACACGCCATGGCTTTGTGCCAGTTGCTTGACATGCGCTGCGCGCTGTCCCCAGGGCTTGGACGTGGCGAAGGTGATGGATGCCATCCGCATGCTGGTGCGCCAAGAGGGATGCCCCATTCCGGAACCGGTCGTGGAGGCCTTCCACACCACATTTTTGGACATGATCCGCCAGCGCGGGCGCCAGCATGAGCTCAGCCTGATGGCCCGTTTTAAACTGCGGGGAGGCGGCTTAGGCAAGGATGTCCCGCTCGGTGTGCGGATGCTGGGGAAGGGGAAATTGCGCCTGAGCGGACAGCGGGCCGGTCAGGGTGGGGTCCTGGCCAGAATTTTTGCGCAGGCAGGGGGGAAGCCAAAATGAGGTTTGGCTATTACCCCGGTTGCAGCCTGCACGGGACTGCTTGGGAGTATGACCGTTCGCTCCAGGCGGTGGCGGCCGCCCTGGGTCTGGAGCTGTGGGAGGTGGAAGACTGGAATTGTTGTGGGGCCAGTTCTGCCCACGCCCATGACCGGTTTCTGGCAGCCGCTTTGCCGGCTAGGGTGCTGGGATTGGCAGCGCAACAGGGAGAAGACCTTCTGGTGCCATGTGCCGCGTGTGTGAACAGGTTGCGTGCTGCCCAGCATGATTTAGCTGCTGATTCGGACTTGTGCCGGCGGGTCACAGAGAGCCTGGATGTTCCCTTCCGGTCGGTGCGGGTATTGAGTGTGTTGGATTTTTTCGCTCTCCCATCAGTTGCCGAGCGCCTCACTGCCCATTGCCGGCAACAGTTAACTGGTCTGCGGGTAGCCTGTTATTACGGGTGTCTGCTGGCCAGGCCGCCGGTATTGGCCACATTGGATGATCCGGAAAACCCGCACGTGATGGATGACATTATCAGCCATTTAGGCGGCACTCCGATACCATGGCCGCATAAAGTGGAGTGTTGCGGAGGCAGCCTGTCGTTGACGAGCACGCCGGTGGTAGTGAGACTGGTGCACGAAATCCTGCAAGCTGCTGCTGCCAGCGGGGCGCAGGCAATTGTGACTGCTTGTCCGCTTTGTCAAGGGAATCTGGATTTACGGCAGGAAGAGGTTGCGCGCCGGTACCGGGTAAGGCATAATATACCTATCTACTACCTTACAGAGTTGGTGGCCATCTCTTTGGGCCTTGCGCCCCAACAGATTGGTCTTGGTGGGCACATGGTGGATGCGGTCAGTTTGCTACGGACAAAGCGTTTGCTCCAACTCAAAAGCAATTAATCGGGCGAGGTGTTGTGTGGTGAGCTCCCAGCCAGCGCTGGCGAGCGTCTTTGGCAGTATTGAAGGCGACTTGGCCAGTGTGGAGAAAAAGATCCAGAAAGCATTGCAGCATGAAGACAAACTACTGTCATCCGTAGCCACCCATCTCCAAAAAGCTGGCGGTAAACGCATGCGCCCAGCCCTGGTTTTGTTGTGTGGCCGGATATGGGGAGAACCGCCGCCGGTGTTAACAGAGTTGGCGGCTGCGGTCGAGATCATCCATATGGCGACGCTGGTGCACGATGACGTGATTGATGATGCCGATATCCGGCGCGGTTGGCCGACGGTGAACTCACAATGGAATAGTGAGCTTTCCATCCTGACAGGTGATTTCCTGTTTGCGACTGCGTTTTGCTTATTGGCCAACAGCGGGGATAATCGGTTAGTGCGCCTGATGGCCGAAGTGGTGTATGAGATGTCGGCCGGTGAGATTACGCAACTTGCCAGCACCGGTGTATTGGAACAAGATGAGGCGGAATATTTTGACCGGATCGAAAAGAAGACATCGATTTTCATCGCTTCCTGTTGTGAATTGGGTGGCCTGGCGGCCGGCGGTTCCCAGAAGGAGGCCCAGGTTTTGCGGGCCTTCGGGCACGGGATCGGGATGGGTTTTCAAATCGTGGACGACGTTTTGGATTTCACGGCCTCACCCCAGCGGTTGGGTAAGCCGGTCGGGAATGACCTGACCAGCGGGGTGATAACCCTGCCGGTGATCCATGCTCTGCAGTCACCTGCCCATGGTGGCCGGTTGGCGGAGTTGATTGCCGACGGAGTCAAGCCGGAACAGGTGGGCGAGGTAGTCGCTGTTTTAGAGGAAGCGGGTTCGTTTACCTATGCCCTGGCAAAGGCGGCGGCTTTCGTATCGGATGCCAAACGCCAGCTCTTGTTCTTGCCTCCGTCCCGGGCCCGGCAGAGTTTGGAGGAGATGGCGGACTTTATCGTGCACAGGGATCATTGACGGCCCTGCCAGGATTGTCAGCTTGAGATAGATTTGGAAATCAATGCGGCAGGGAGCGAGGTGGGGCGCAGTTGGACATCATCACAGCGATGACGGTGGGCGACTTGGCAATAGCGGTCGTGGATATTGCCATTGTCGCCTTTGTCGTTTATAAGTTGTTCACGTTGATTCGCGGTACGCGCGCCGTCCAACTCCTGAAGGGGATCGTGCTGTTGCTGTTATTGACGCAAGTGAGCGGGCTGCTGCATTTGGTGACTGTGCACTGGATCCTCAGCAATTTGCAGGTTGGATTGGTGATCGCCCTGCCGATCGTTTTTCAACCGGAGCTCCGCCGCGCTTTGGAACAGTTGGGACGCGGCCGCCTTTTCGGCGGTAGCCGCAGTTGGCTGGGTGGGGAGGATGCCGACAGGGTGGTGGAAGCGGTGGTGCGGGCGGCTGAGATGCTGCGCCGCAATCGTTTCGGTGCCTTGATCGTCATGGAACGCACCACTGGTTTGAATGACGTGATTGAGACCGGCGTCAAAATCGAGGGGGAAGTGTCGGCGGAATTGCTCGCCAACATATTCCAGCCGAACACACCCTTGCATGACGGCTCCGTCATCATCCGGTCCGGAAAAATCATGGCTGCGGCTTGTTTCCTACCCCTCACGGAAGCCATTTATGTGCGTCCCGCCTTAGGCAGTCGGCACAGGGCGGCGATGGGAGTGACAGAGCAGTCGGATGCCATCGCAGTGGTGGTTTCTGAAGAAACGGGCACGATATCGATTGCTAACGGAGGCAAATTGATCCGTAATTTAGATTCCAAGACATTACAAGAGATGCTGATGGCGTTGTTCCAAAACCCGCAAACGCGCCATACTCTGACTCAGATTTTGGCCCGGAGGAAGAAATAATGGATCGATGGCTGGAAAATAACATGATATTGCGCGTAATAGCGGTGGCTATCGCGACTTTGCTGTGGTTTCAGGCTGTCAATGTCTCAGATGCCGATACCACCCGCCGCATCAGTGAGGTGGCGTTGCAGGTGGTGAACCTGGAACCGGATTTCATTTTGATCGGGGAACGGCCGGAAGTGGTCGAAATCATAGTGCGTGGCCATGCTTCTATGCTGGCCAATTTGCAACCGGAGGATTTTGCCGCCACGGTTGATTTGCGTGGTGCTGGAGTGGGCACAAGTTCCTATTCGGTGAATGTTTCTGTCCCGCGGGGGATTGAGTTGGTCCAGGTTACCCCGGGGAGCGTTTTGCTGGATGTGGATGTGATCATGGCCAAGGCGGTGCCGGTGTCAATTCAGGTAACCGGTTCGCTCCCGACCGACTATAGCAGTGGTCCAGTCCAGCTGCAGGAAGAGGAAGTGCAGGTGAGCGGGCCCAGCAACCTGCTGCGGCAGGTGGTGGCGGCTGCCGGCCGAATTGACGTCAGTGGTGCCACGAGCAACGTCAGCCGGGCGGTGGCAATTGCCCCGGTTGATAGACGTGGTGTGATTGTCGGCGGTGACGTTACCGTTGATCCGAAGTCGGTGACTGTGACGGTGCCTATCAGTAAGTTGCCGCCGGCCAAGCAATTGCCGGTGGAGCCGGTGTTGACAGGCAAACCGGCACCCGGTTATGTGGTGGAGGATGTCTCGGTCAGTCCGGCGACAGTCGTGGTGCGCGGAGATGAACGGAGCCTCAGCCGGGCCGGGCAGGCGCGTACCGAGGCGGTGCTGTTGGATGGAGCGAGCGGGAACATTGTGGCCCAGACGCGCGTCATACCGCCTAGCGGTGCGGTGAGCGTCACGCCTGAGCGAGTGCAGGTAACGGTGCGGATTTCGCCGGATCGCGTGCAGCGCACCTGGGAGAACCTGTCTTTGCAAGCACGGAATGTGCCGGAAGGGCACCATGCAATTTTGGCCACCCAGTCTGTTAAGTTGACTCTGGCCGGCTCCCGTCAGCAGATGGAGGATATCAGCGCCGCCTTACTGAACGTCTATGTGGATTGTGCACAGCTTAAGGCCGGTGACCATAATCTACCGGTGGGCGTGGAAGCGCCGGCCGGGGCGGAGGTAGTGGCGGTGGAACCAGCGACGGTGCAGGTCACGATTGGCCAGGGCAACCCGGCGACTGAGGGGGGCACACAGTAGTTGATAAGGGGTGCGATATGGAGCGATTATTTGGCACGGACGGCGTGCGGGGAATAGCGAATCAAGACCTGACACCAGAGTTGGCCTACCGTATCGGGCGGGCCAGCGCTGCTTTTCTAGGAGCACGGCAGGGGAAAAAACAAGTTTTGGTGGGACGTGACACCCGTCGCTCCGGAACCATGTTGGAGGCCGCCCTGGCGGCCGGAATTTGTTCTGTGGGTGTGGATGTTTTCCTGGCGGGAGTGATTCCCACTCCGGCGGTGGCATATCTGGTCCGGGCAGATGATCTGATGGCCGGCTTTGTGATTTCCGCTTCGCATAACCCAGCTGAATATAACGGGATCAAACTGTTCGGTGGCGATGGGTTCAAGCTGCCGGATGAGGTGGAAGATGAAATTGCGGCACTGGTCTCCTCCCCAGAGGATGAACTGCCGCGCCCGACCGGTGCGACACTGGGGCAGGTGCTCCCGGCCCAAGGGGCCCACCAGCGCTATATCGAATACCTGACTGCCTGCTGCCCGATAGAATTGCATGGTAAGCGGTTCATTTTGGATTGCGCGCATGGTGCGGCCACCACTGTTGCTCCCCAGGCCTTCCGCAACCTGGGGGCGGAGGTGATCGTTTTGAACGATCAACCCGATGGCCTGAACATCAACGCCGGCTGCGGTTCGACGGACCCGAGCGATTTGCAAAGGGCAGTGTTGGCAAACGGGGCTGATGCCGGTTTTGCCTTTGATGGGGATGCAGACCGGGTGATTGCCGTGGATGAACGCGGTCAGATCGTGGATGGGGATCAGATTTTGGCGATTTGTGGTACCGCCCTCCTGCGGCAGGGCCGACTGCCGGGGAAAACGGTAGTAGCCACTGTGATGAGCAACATCGGTTTGGAGTTGGCCCTGCGGCGAGCCGGGATCGAGCTATTGCGGACAAAAGTGGGAGACCGCTATGTGCTGGAGGCGATGGAGGAAAAGGGTTATGGGCTCGGTGGTGAACAATCTGGCCACATTATTTTCCGGCATCTGGCCACCACAGGCGATGGTACGCTGAGCGCATTGCAGCTATCCGGCACTGTTTACAAGGATGGCCAATCGCTTGCCGCACAGGCGGCAATCATGGAGCGTTTTCCACAGGTATTGGTGAATGTCCAGGTAAAAGATAAGGAGCAGGCGCTGGCCAGCGCTGCCCTGCGGGCGGCGATCGCGGCGGCTGAGCAATGTCTGGCCGGCCGGGGCCGGGTACTCGTGCGCCCGTCGGGAACGGAGCCGCTGGTGCGCGTGATGGTGGAAGGTCCGGAGCAGGAGTCAGTCCAGCAACTGGCAGAACAAATAGCCGCTGCTTTGCAGGAGAAGGCCTGAGGACAGAGAACTCATTTTGACAGGAATTTTCAATATCGCCGGCCTCTGGCCGGCATATGCTATCCTAAGGGGGGATGCATGGACAGTCAATGATTGGAAGCAAACTAAGGCGGAAGGGTGGGCCGGAAATCAATTAGCGCCTGGGCTCCCCGCGCGGGGAGTTGACGAGGGTGGGGTTTATCGAACATCGGCGGATGCCCCACGGTTGGTCACGACCGGAAAGGCCCCCAAAAGTCCGCGAGCGATCGCGGAGACAAAGGGGGCCGGGTGACGCACCACTCCTTCCGTGCTTGACTATTGCTGTCGGCACGTTTTTCATTTTGGAATTTAGGCAGGAGTGGATGGAAATGTGTGGGATAGTTGGTTATGTGGGTCATGGAGCAGCAGTGCCGTTTTTGGTGGATGGTCTGAAAAAATTGGAATATCGGGGCTATGATTCGGCCGGGATTGTGGTCCAGAACGGTGGCAGTCTGGAGGGCCGCAAACGGCTCGGTCGCTTGCAGGAACTCGAGTCAGTGTTATCTGGCTTGCAAACCGGTAACACTGGTATCGGCCACACACGCTGGGCGACCCATGGGCGTCCTTCGGATGAAAATTCCCACCCGCACTATGACTGCGGGGGCCGGATCGCCGTAGTGCATAACGGCATTATCGAAAATTTCCTGGAGATTAGGGAGTGGCTGGCGGTCAATGGGCATGTTTTCCGCTCCCAGACTGATACTGAGGTGGTACCGCACCTGATTGAGCATTACTACCAAGGCGACTTAGAAGAGGCGGTCCGAAAGGCCCTTTCCCACTTGCGCGGTTCCTATGCCCTGGCGGTGGTGTCGGCTGATGAACCGGGTAAAGTGATCGGCGTCCAACAGGACAGTCCCATGATCGTTGGCCTGGGCCAGGGCGAGTTCTTCCTGGCCTCGGATATCCCGGCTTTGCTGGACCGGACCAGGGATGTCTTGATCTTGCAAGATGGTGAAATGGCTATCCTGAGCCAGGATGGAGTGCAGGTAAAGGATTTCTCCGGTCAGCTGATTGAGCGTACCCCTTTCCGGGTGCCTTGGGATGCGGTCATGGCGGAGAAGCAAGGCTATAATCACTTCATGCTGAAAGAGATCCATGAGCAGCCGCGTGCTTTGCGGGACACGCTCCGCGGCCGTATCAGCCGGGATGGCACGCGGGTGGTATTGGCTGATGTTGGTCTCAGCCCGGTGGCAGCCAGGGCCATCGAGCGGGTGATGGTGGTGGGCTGTGGTACGGCCTACCACGCTGGATTAGTTGGGCGTTTCCTGTTTGAACGCTTGGCCCAGCTAGACGCGCAAGCGGATCTCGCTTCGGAGTTTCGCTACCGGAGTCCGCTTTTGGATGAAGGGACTTTGCTGGTGGTAGTGAGTCAGTCCGGTGAAACGGCTGACACCCTAGCCGCCCTGCGTGAAGGGCGACGCCGCGGTGCCAAGGTATTGGCGATCACCAATGTCGTCGGTAGCTCCGCTGCCCGGGAAGCTGACTATGTGTTATATACCTGGGCTGGTCCGGAGGTCGCGGTCGCTTCCACCAAAGCCTATACTACACAGCTAGTAGCGGTTTCGCTCTTAGCTGCTTACCTGGCGCAAGAACGCGCTACCATGCCGCCGGAAGACCTGCATCGTTTTCTGCAAGGGTTGCAGCTGTTACCCAATCAAGTGGAAGCGGTGTTGGCTTGCGAAGAGCAGACCCGCCGCTTGGCCGAGCAGATTACCAAATCGGATGATGCCTTTTTCATCGGCCGCGGTTTGGATTACGCGGTCGCGATGGAGGGGCAGTTGAAGCTGAAGGAAATTTCCTACATCCATGCGGAAGCATACGCAGCCGGCGAGCTAAAACACGGTACCTTGGCGCTGATTGAAGAGGGGGTGCCGGTGGTGGCACTGGCGACGCAGCGGCATGTGTGGGAGAAGATGCTCAGCAATATCACTGTGGTGCAGGCCAGGGGCGCATATGTGTTGACGTTGGCCCCGCAGGGTCTGACGGAGGCGGCGCAGGTCTCGGATGAGGTCATCTATCTGCCACCGGTCGATGATTTGTTGGCACCGGCCGTGGCGGTGATTCCATTGCAGTTGCTGTCGTATTATGTGTCGGTGGCACGCGGCTGTGATGTGGATAAGCCGAGGAACTTGGCCAAGAGTGTGACAGTGGAGTGAGCCTGTGTGGCTAGCGTAGCTTGAAACATCTGGCCAGAAACCGCCAGCTCATAAGCTATTTTGTGCGCAATCTGTTTTTACAGATGCGCACATTTTTTTTCCTTGTGTTCCGAGAAAACGCGAGTTGAATTGACTTTTTTGAAGGGATCGCAAATGCAATAATCGAAGAAAATAGCGTCATGTTTTATGCAGGTGAGCAATTGCTTTTATCCATCACAAGCATCTGCCAGTGAATCTAACAATAAATCCCACCAAAAGGAGTTGAATCATGAGGGTTTTCAAAAACACTATTGTGGAAGTACTGCAAGCTGTCGGTCCCATAGCTCTGTTTGTTCTTTTTCTCCAAATAATCATCTTATCGTCACCAATTGAACAGAAATTACAGTTCCTGGTCGGACTGATATTTGTCTTCCTGGGCTTAGTTTTTTTTCTGATCGGAATAAATGTCGGCTTGTTGCCGATGGGGGAATCGATTGGGAATGCTATCCCTCAAACAGGCAAATTAAGTTTGGCTTTATTTTATGCTTTCTTTCTTGGTTTCTTGATTACAGCGGCTGAGCCCGATGTGAGAGTGCTGGCCTCGCAAGTGGATATGGTTTCAGGAGGGCTGATATCAAATTATATCTTGGTTTATACAGTTGCCCTGGGAGTGGGAATCTTTGTAGCGCTTTCAATTTTTAAAATTGTGCTGGGGATTCCGTTAAAATATATTTTATTTGCTTGCTATGTAGGCATTTTTATTCTCTCCCTGTTTACTCCGGCCCATTATGTGCCCGTATCATTTGATTCCGGAGGTGTTACAACCGGACCGTTAACGGCTCCCTTTTTGATGTCTCTCGGCGTCGGCATTACCTCTATTTTGACGTTCAAAAATAAAGCCCAGGATAACTTCGGATTTGTGGCTTTGGCCTCGATTGGCCCGATAATCGGTGTAATGATTTTGGGAGTGATATATACATGAGCGAAATCGTGATATTTGGAGGGATATGGCAGGTAATAAAAGACGTGACAGTGGCTTTCTTGCCCTTAGTGTTGTTTTTTCTGTTTTTTCAATTGGTTTATTTGAAATTACCGTGGGCAGAGGTTATTAATATTCTTAAAGGTACGCTGCTGACATTTTTGGGTATTGTATTGTTCTTGCAGGGTGTGCATGTCGGGTTCTTGCCGGTTGGTGAGCTGTTAGGACAGGGTTTAGTCACCCAGGTGGGAAAGTGGTTTGTAATCCCGGTGGGATTTTCCCTCGGCCTGGCAACAGTATTTGCTGAACCTGCTGTGCGCGCGCTGTGTGAAGAGGTTGAAAAGGTCTCGTCAGGGTATATCCCTGAAAAAGTCTTACTTGTTACGCTTTCGCTAGGGGTAGGTCTTGCTGTGGCCCTGGCGATGGCCAGGATTATTCTTGGAATCCCGTTAATGTATTTGTTGATTCCCGGCTACGGATTGGCACTGGCAGTATCCTTTATCGCAAAAGAGAATTTCGTTTCGATCGCATTTGATTCGGGCGGAGTGACTACCGGACCGATGACGGTGACTTTTGTTATGGCCTTTTCCGTCGGTGTGGCATCAAGTGTTGGTGGCAGGAATCCTCTGATTGAGGGATTTGGCATGATTGCCCTGGTGGCATTGATCCCGGTTTTGGCCGTGTTACTCTTGGGTCTGATCTATGCGGCAAAGGAAAGACAGCTGAACAGGACATAAAAGAGCAATCATAAAATAAGTTGAGGTATGATGGCGAGGGGGTAGGGAAAATGGAAAACGCCGGTAAGTTTGAATTGATAGTGACGATTGTAGATAAAGGCCACTCACAGTTGGTGATTGAAGCATCGAAAGAAGCTGGTGCCGAGGGTGGCACCATACTAGGAGGACGGGGATCAGGCGTTCATGAAAAGGTCAAGTTATTTGGGATCAGCATTCAACCGGAAAAGGAGATCGTTTTGACGCTGGTACCGCGTGAAATGGCCAATGCTGTCATTAAAGCGATTGTGGAAGCGGCGGAGTTGAAAAAGCCGGGTAAAGGTATTACCTTTGCCTTAGATGTGACTAGAGTAGCCGGCATTACTCATCTGCTCGATAGTGAAGACCGGATGTGGTAATGGGGTTTGATTTTTGGCGCTATTTTTTTCTGGCTCGACTAATATCATAAAAGCCCTTCCTTAGGGGATTGAGTGAGTTATGGGTCATTGGACATACACCATTAGCTCCTTATGAATCGCTTCCAATATTTGCCCAATCCCTTTGGCCCCCGGCATCAGTGCTATTTTTGCATAGAAGTGACCCCACGTTACAGGGAAAGCGCCCTCGCATGAGAGCGCTTTAACCCGTTCAGAAAAAGTATTTCATTAGACTGCTATTCTAGATTCCTTACTTGGTCTCGGAAAAAGCATCCATATATTGATTCAATAATCCGGTATCAAAATCGTAGTCGTTGTTATTGGCTTGGTTTCTTCTCTAAAACCTGATTATATAATCTATCTATCTCCTGAGAAAGTTTATTCTATATACGTTTTACTTTATCGTATTTCTCATCTTCTAAACTGGTTACATAACCATCATACTCAATTTTCTTTGCCATAGCATCAGCCAGTAATTCCAATGTAAAATCAATATCTATGCTCTCACCAGTGCTTCCTGTTCCTTGTGCAATATGCCAGCTGATATCAAAAAAACCATCATTTCAATGTCTGATGTAATAAAGTTGCTTATGTCTTTCAATTTGCTTTCCGGCGAGGCCCCACCGCCAAACCTTTCATTCATTGCCTTATCTGCACTAAATAAACCGCCTGATATTGCATCTTGAAGTTCCTCGCAAGGCAGGGATTCACCTCAATTGTCAGAATATTCGCATTAGATATAATTGGCCAAGGGAGGTTTTGGTTATGCGAAAGAAACTGGCTTACTTGTAGCGTGCCTGCCTGATGGTTTTGTTGTTTGCCTCAGTTAGCTTTGCCTCCATGCATGGTCTTTTTGAAGGGTATACCGTGGTCAAATCGTTGTTAATGGCCAAGAGGTCAAAGGTGATGTACCAGCAATTAATTTCAAAGGCAGAACCATGGTTCCGGTTCGGTTCGTAAGCTGATAGTGTACAATTAAGTTCGCAAAAGTAAAAAGGAAAAACCATCGGCAACTCCGAAAATGGTAAGTGATGAGCAAACCAGAAAGGAGTTTTAACCGATGGTCTACTCTAATTCTACCGTAAGTTT
>DUQP01000013.1 GCA_012837735.1 Bacillota bacterium | reverse complement strand
TTGGGTGGGTACTCTCCCTTCGGTTTTGGATTGGTTCCACAACCATAATACCTTAGGGATACCCACCCTTTGCAATGCTTTTTTTACCCGAATAAAATGCCCTGAACGAAACTCTGGTCGCTCTACAGGCGCCTGCTTTTCCCCTATTGACACATTTGCAAAAGGAGTGGTATAGTTTTAGTGCTTTATCAAAGTAAAGATACAAAGTGACCTGGCCAGGGGCCTGGTTTTTTGTTTCGAGAAAGGGATGTTTGGGGATGCAAAACAGCGATTACAGGGGGGCCGGGATGCCGGCTGGGGTGCGCGATTTGCTGCCGGTTGATGCCGCTTTGCGGGATGAACTGCTGACGCGTCTGACTGCTGTGCTTACCAGGTGGGGATACCGGCGCGTCGAGACGCCGACGTTTGAGTTGGCCGAGACGATCTTGTTGGGGTTGGGCGCGGCGCGCAGTGAGGAGACGTATCAGTTTTTCGATCGCAATGGACGACTGCTGGTCTTGCGGCCGGATTTCACCACCCCTTTAGCTCGCCTGGCAGCTTCCAAGTTGCGGGCCGCTCCTTTGCCGTTGCGATTATATTATGCCGGGAATCTGTTCCGGCGTGCTGCCGGCCAGGAGGGACGCCTGCACGAAGTGCCCCAGATCGGCCTGGAATTGATGGGCAGCAACGGTGTCCAGGCCGACGCAGAGGTGATGGCAGTGGCGGCCGATTGCCTGCAGGAGGTTGGTTTGCGCGATGTGACGCTTGGTATCGGCCATGTCGGGTTCCTGGAGAGCGCTTTGCAAGAAGCCGGTTTAGATAATCATGAGCAGGACATCGTGCGCCAGCGCCTGATGGAGCGCGACTTTGTTGCTTTACAGGATGTGCTAGACGGTCGCCAAGTGCCGGGTTTGGGGGATGGCCGTCCCTGGGAAGTGGGAGTGGGAGCGCCGCCCGAGGTGACCTTGGCGGAGCTGGCCCAGCAGGTGCACAGCGGCCCCGGGCAGGCGGCGGTGAGAGAAATGACCGCTTTGTGGCGGGCTCTGCAAGCCCATGACTTGGGTGTGAATATTTGCCTGGATTTAACTCTGGTGCGGGATTTCGCCTATTACACCGGCCCGGTGTGCGAGTTTTATGTGCCATACCTCGGTGTGCCGATCTGTGTCGGAGGCCGTTACGACGGGTTGCTGGGCAGCTTCGGCTACCAAATCGGGGCGACGGGTTTTGCGATCGGCTTGAATGAATTAGAGGCAGCGGTGCAACGCAGAGGTCGGGATGTGGCGCCTGACCCCGCTCTTGACTACTTGATTGTGGTGGCGGCCGGTGATCGCGTGTTGGCCTTAAAAAAAGCCCGTCAATTAAGAGCGCAGGGTAAACGGGTGGCGGTGGAGGGAAATGACCGCCCCCGGGCTGAGTTGCTGGCTTATGCCGAGGCGAATGGGGCGCGGGAAATTATCACTTGGCAAGACGGCCAATGGCAGACGCAGACTATACGGGGGGAGAGGTAAGCGATGGTGCCGATTCAGGGCGAGACGTTGACGATTGCACTACCAAAAGGACGCCTGATCGGCTCGGTGCGGGAGATCCTGTCAGCGGTGGGAGTAGAGTGCCCGGCCGGATTGGGTGATGACCGGCGCCTGTTGGTGGAAGATCCGGCTGGCCGGTGGCGGTTTTTGGTGGCGCGACCGGTGGATGTGCCGACCTATGTGGAATACGGGGCGGCTGACCTTGGTGTGGTGGGCAAAGATGTGTTGCTGGAGGAACAGCGCGATGTTTATGAGCTGTATGATCTAGGGGTGGGCGAATGCCGGTTTGTGGTAGCGGCTCCCCAGGAGCGGGCGGAAAGGGCACTTTCGGGACGCTCCGGCACGGTGCGGGTGGCGACAAAGTTTCCCGGGGTGGCAGCCCGATATTTTCAGCACCGGGGAATCCACGCCGAAGTGATTAAGCTATATGGGAATGTGGAGTTGGCGCCTCTGGTTGGCCTGGCAGAAGTGATCGTGGATCTGGTGTCCACCGGTCAGACGTTGAAACAAAACGGGCTGACGGCGGTGGAGGAGATCGCCAAGTGTAGTGCCAGGTTGATCGCCAATCCGGTCAGCTACCGGATCCGCGGTCCGGAGCTGGCCACGCTGCTGGAACGGGTGGACGCCTTTTGCCGGGAAAGGGGGTTGCAATGATGCGGGTGTTAGATGCAGATGCTTTCCGCCGTTTTTGGGAGAAAAGACAGGCTGCGCAAGATGAAGTAGAAGTGCAGGCGGCTGTGCGGGAAATAATCACCATGGTGCGCCAATCCGGCGATGAGGCCCTTTGCCGCTTGACAGCCCGTTTTGATGGCGTGGAGATCGATGCGAAGGATTTTTTGGTCACACAGCAGGAGATAGAGCAGGCCTATCAGGAGGTGCCGGCGGATTTCGTGCTTGCCCTGCGTAAGGCGGTACAGCGGCTGCGCCGGTTCCATGGACGCGTCAAACCCGCTTCCTGGCACGATGCTAGTGGGGCCGGCATCTGTGGGGAGATCTGGCGCCCTTTGCGGCGGGTGGGGGTCTATGTGCCGGGAGGGCGAGCTGCTTATCCATCCTCCGTCTTGATGAATGTCATTCCGGCCCAGGAGGCAGGAGTAGCGGAGATCGTCATGTGTACTCCTCCCGGACCGAATGGGCGCGTGCATCCGGCCGTTTTGGTGGCAGCGGCTGAGTTGGGTGTGGAGCAGGTGTTTCGGCTCGGCGGAGCCCAGGCCGTGGCCGCTATGGCTTATGGTACGGAATCAGTACCGGCGGTGGACAAGATCGTGGGGCCAGGTAATAAGTATGTGGCGGCTGCTAAGCGGGAAGTGTTTGGAGTAGTGGGGATTGATATGTTGGCTGGCCCCAGCGAAGTGGTGATTCTGGCTGACAAATCGGCCCGCCCGGATTGGGTGGCAGCTGACTTGCAGGCCCAAGCTGAACATGACCCGGATGCGGTGGCGATCCTGGTGGCAGCTGATACGGATTTGATCGCCAGGGTCGGGGAAGAGTTGGCAAGGCAACTGGCAGAGCTGCCGCGTCGGGAGATTGCGCAGGTGGCCTGGCAACAGGCGGGCGCCCTGGTGAGATGTGCCGATCTGACAGAAGGCTTAGAGCTGGTCAATTGGCTTGCCCCTGAGCATTTAGTGCTGGCGGTCTGTGAGCCGTTTGCTCTGTTGGGGCAGGTGGAAAACGCCGGGGCGGTTTTCCTGGGTGCTGTACCACAGGCCGCCGGCGATTACGCAGCCGGCCCGAACCACGTCCTGCCTACCGGGGGCACGGCCCGCTATGCCTCCCCTTTGGGGGTATGGGACTTTTTGAAGCGCAGTAGCTTTGTGTACGTGGGAGATGCGGGAATGCCGGATCTGATTGCGGTCAGCGCCCAGTTGGCCAGCTATGAGGGCCTGACGGGTCATGCGCGCGCTTTACTGATGCGTAGTGAAGGGGGAAGGGCGGATGGCAAGGACGGCACTGATAGAGCGTAAGACGAAGGAAACAACCATCACCCTGGAGTTGCACCTGGATGGAGACGGTAGTGCCAGGGTCCAGACCGGCATCGGTTTTTTCGATCACTGCCTACAAGCCCTGGCGTTCCATGCTGGTTTCTATTTGCAAGTGGCGGTCCAGGGCGATTTAGAAGTGGATGGCCACCATACCGTGGAAGATGTGGGCATTTGTCTCGGACAGGCCTTGGCCAAAGCCCTGGGCAATAAGGCGGGGATCATGCGTTACGGCAGTTGCTTGTTGCCGATGGATGAAAGCCTGGCACAAGTGGCTTTGGATATCGGAGGCCGTCCTTATTTACGTTTGGCTTATCAGCCCGGTGCCGCCATGGTGGGCGAGTTCGACACCTGTTTGGTCGAGGAGTTTTTGCGGGCCATGACAAACCACGCCGGCCTTACCCTGCACGTGTCCGTGCTCGCTGGGGGCAACGCCCACCACGAGGTCGAGGCGGTATTCAAAGGATTGGGGCGGGCTTTAAGGCAGGCGGTGCAAATTGGGGAGCGTCCAGTTATTCCTTCCACCAAGGGAGTACTGGGATGATCACGATCGTGGATTATGGGGCGGGTAATTTAAATAGCGTGCAAAAAGCGCTGCAATATCTGGGTCTGCCGAACCAGGTGAGTGCAGATGTGGCCGAGGTGGCATCGGCCAGGGCATTGATTTTACCTGGGGTAGGGGCTTTTGGTGCTGCGGCGCGTTCTTTGGCCGGGTTGCGGAAGGTGGTGCGATCAGCCGTCGCCAGCGGCCGGCCTTTTCTGGGGATTTGCCTTGGCCTGCAGCTGCTTCTGGCAAGCAGTCAGGAAGACGATCAGGCTGCGGGGTTGGGAATCATACCGGGTCAGGTGATACGTTTTGCGCCGGGTCTGAAAGTGCCGCACATGGGATGGAATACCGTCACATATGGCCAGGAAAGCAGGCTGTTTGCCGGCATTCCCTCTGGCACATACTTTTATTTCGTGCATTCATATTACGCGCTGCCGGCTGCGGAGACGATTGGCCGCACTCAATACGGGGTGGAGTTTGCCAGTGCCATCAGCTTCGGCAACTGTCATGCTGTCCAATTCCATCCGGAAAAAAGCGGCCGGGCCGGATTGCAATTATTGCGCAACTTCGGGGAGATGGCAGGATGTTAGTTATTCCAGCAATTGATCTCAAAGGTGGCCGCTGTGTGCGGCTGTGGCAAGGACGGGCGGACCAGGAGACAGTATATGCTGATGACCCGGTGGCGATCGCCGAGCGTTGGCGGGCGGCCGGTGCCACGTTGCTGCATATCGTCGATTTAGATGGTGCTTTTCAAGGGCGGCCGATGCATTTAGAGGTCGTGCAAGCAATTGCCGAGCAGGTCTCTGTGCCGATTCAATACGGTGGCGGCGTGCGGAATGAAGGTGATTTGCGGGCCGCCATGGCGGCTGGTGCCAGTCGCGTCATGCTGGGAACGGTGGCTGCTGAAGACCCCGCTTTTTTGCACCGGGCCTTGCAGATCTGCCCGGAAGGAATCGTAGCGGCAGTGGATGTGCGGGCCGGCCAGGTGGCGACGCGCGGTTGGGTGGAATTATCCGGGACAGAACCGGTGGAACTGGCCAAGCGCTTGCATGGTTGGGGCGTGCGGCGGGCGCTGGTGACAGACGCCGGTCGGGATGGCACTATGAGCGGCCCGAACCTGGAGTTGTTGCAATCGGTGACGGAAACTGGTTTGCAGGTGATAGCTGCCGGGGGCATTTCTTCCCTGGCGGATATCGTCACATTGGCCCGGTTGGATCTGGACTTAGAGGGCGCGGTGGTCGGACGCGCCCTTTACAATGGTGCCGTGGATTTGGCAAAAGCGATTCGGTTGGTTCAGTTGGGGGGATAGAGATTGTTGGCGAAACGGATCATACCCTGTCTGGATGTCAAGGACGGGCGGGTGGTGAAAGGAATCAAGTTCGTGGGACTGCGCGATGCCGGGGACCCGGTGGAACTGGCCCGGCGCTATGATGCATCGGGGGCTGATGAGTTGGTCTTCCTGGACATATCAGCCAGTGTGGAGGGTCGCAGCACGATGCTGGATGTGGTGGCGCGCACAGCCGCGCAGGTTTTTATCCCCTTGACTGTCGGTGGCGGTGTCAGTGATACGGAGGGGTTCCGCAGGTTGCTAAGGGCCGGGGCGGACAAGGTGTCCGTGAACACGGCGGCAGTGGCTAATCCGGAGCTGATTAACGAAGCTGCGGCCGAGTTTGGCTCTCAATGCGTGGTGCTGGCGATTGATGCCCGCAAAGTGGGCTCCCGTTGGGAAGTGGTTACCCATGGCGGCCGGCGCGCCAGCGGCCGGGAGGCGGTGGCCTGGGCTGTGGAAGGAGTGCGGCGGGGCGCCGGCGAGATTCTATTGACGAGCATGGATCGCGACGGCGGGCAACAAGGCTATGACTTGGAATTGACCCGAACCATTTCGCGGGCGGTGCCGGTGCCGGTGATCGCCTCCGGTGGCGCCGGCTCTCCTGCCGACCTGTTGCGGATTTTTACGGAAGGGGAGGCAGATGCCGCCCTGGCGGCCTCCATTTTCCATTATGGGACCTGGACGGTGCAAAGTGTGAAGCAGTATTTGTTGGCGGCTGGCATTCCGGTGCGGCTGGAGGTGGCGGAATGAAGTGGGTGGATGAGTTGCGCTTTAATGAACAGGGGTTGATTCCGGTTGTGGTGCAGGCGGATTCCGGGATGGTTCTGATGTTGGCCTGGGCCAACCGGAAAGCGCTGGAGCGCACCCTGAATACCGGCCGGGCCTGGTTCTGGAGCCGTTCACGCGGGGAGTTGTGGGAAAAAGGTGCTACTTCCGGCAACTATCTACTGGTACACGAAGTGCGATGGGATTGCGATGCGGATGCCCTGTTGTATCGGGTGAAGCCCTGTGGTCCCGCCTGCCACACGGGTGCGGCCAGTTGCTTTTATCAGGGACAGGTGTTGGAGCCTGAACCTTCACCCTGGATCCTGACGGAACTCTATGACCTGGTGCTGAGCCGCATGGCGGAGCGACCGGCCGGTAGCTATGTGACGAAGCTTCTGGAACAAGGCCGCAGCCGCATTCTGCAAAAGGTGGGCGAGGAAGCCACAGAGGTGATTCTGGCCGGCGCTTTTGAGCGCCATGACGAGGTGGTGGCAGAGGCGGCCGACTTGCTGTTCCACTTAGTGGTTATGCTGGGTGAGTTGGGTGTGGCGCCTGGGGAGATTTGGCGGGAACTACAGCAGCGACGGCGCTAAGGCAAAATGTTTTGCATATTGATAAGGGCCGCTTTCGGGCGGCCATCATTGTACGTGCGGTGGTTTATTGAGATATGCCGGGATAGCTCGTCTGCCTCCAATAACTCGGCCCGGGGAACCAGGCTTTGCCCATGACCGGAGGAGCCCACTTTATGGTTATTCCCACAATCCCTGATGATTATTTGGTTGGGCGCTGATGGCGTTCAGTACCTTGCCATGGACGCGCGCCAATGCCAGCATCGTGCGGGGGTCGAAATAATACCCGCACAACAGTACGATCGGCAAAGTAGGAGCCAGGTCGTTCAAGAATTCCTCGATTTGCAATGCTTTGTTTAGTCCCATCCTTTCTATCACTGATGCCATGTCAATGGCGACCCGCAGGGAACTCAGCCCTGATTGTCGTGCGACTTGCATTTGTTCGGTCAGCAACGTTTGCATTCTAATCCAGGCTTGTTCTTCGGCCAGAGGCAGGAAGGAATCGATAGCGACGATTTCCAAGCGGCTTTGGCCAGGCACGCCAAAGTCCAGGGCATTCAACCAGTCAATTTGTTGTTGTCTCAGCTGGCGATCAGAGATAAACAAACACTGCTCGTGATTGTGGATTCCCGCCTTCACGAAGGGAGTCAGCGTGCACAGGTGATGTTCGATGCTACAATAGAAATGGCACAGGTGTTCACCCAGAGCAAGGCTGGTCTGGCCAAAACCAGAGGGTACAACACCACAGACGGTGCTGGCGGGGAAGTTTGACACGATCATCACCCACCGAAAAGGAATGTAATGTTTTTCCAATACGATGTCTCATGAGATCGTTCCTGCCGGCACAGCTGGCAAGCGTTCTCCTTATTGTGTTATTAATCGACAGGAACTGCCACGGAGGGTTGCGAGCGGCCGGATGGGAAGGCCTGGTTGGCAGGAACACCGGTGACTCCGGGCTTACTGAATCCGGGTTGTGCCCAGCCGCCGGCTAAAGATCACTGAGCCAGAGCTCTGTAGGCGCTGTTTCCTCTGCCAGTCCTCGCCAGAGATTATAACATAGCAACACCATTACAAAGGTGAATGGCAAGGCGGCGTTGATTACCATTTGCTGCAGGGCTTCCAATCCGCCCGCTAATAGCAACAGAGCGGCGATCAGGCTCTCAGCCAGACCCCAAATCACCTTCTTGGAGGTGGGCGGAAACAGATTCCCTTGCGAAGTCAACATCCCCAGCACATAGGTGGCGGAATCCGCCGAAGTAACGAAAAAGACCACCAGCAGGACGCTGGTCAGGGCGGACATTATGTCGCCGAGCGGAAAGTGGTCAAAGAAGACGAACAGGGCGATCGGGGCATCCGCGGTGGCAACTTGCGCTATGTTGACCCCCTGGAGCTGCAAGTGCAGGGCTGATCCGCCAAAGGCGCTGAACCAGAGAAAAACCAGCAAGGACGGTACTAACAGAACACCGAGCACAAATTCCTTGATCGTGCGGCCGCGAGAAATGCGAGCCACGAACAGCCCTACGAACGGTGCCCAGGCGATCCACCAGGCCCAATAAAAAATGGTCCAATTTTTTGCCCACTCCTGCCCTTGGAAGGGGTAGGTCGCCAGGCTCATTTCCACAAAATGGTTTACATAGCGCCCGAGGCTGCTCACGAACACATCCAGGATGTAGGAGGTGGGGCCCAGGAATAATATGAACAGTAATGCCAGGGCGGCCAGCAAGAAGTTGAATCTGCTCAGGATCTGGATTCCCTTATCAACACCGGAGATGCTGGAGGCCAGGAATAGCACCGTCACCACGGCGATGATGATCAAGATGGTGGTAGTATTAGTAGGGATACCGTAGAGGTGGTGGAGGCCGCTGTTAATCTGCATGGCACCGAAGCCCAGCGATGTCACCACTCCGAACACAGTGGCAAACACGGCGGAAATATCTATCAAATGGCCTGGCCAGGAGTAGATGCGCTCGCCGAGCAGGGGATAGAAGCAGGAACTGATCGATGGCGGCATGCGGCGGCGGAAAGAAAAATAGGCGATCGCTAAAGCCATCACGGCATAGACCGCCCATCCATGTATCCCCCAGTGAAAAAAGCAATACTGCATCGCAAAGGCGGCTGACTCCCCGGAAGCGGGACTAATTTGTTCAGGCGGCTGGGAAAAATGGTGTAAAGGTTCTGCCACGCCAAAAAAGAGGAGACCGATCCCCAGCCCGGCTGCGAATAACATGGCAAACCAACTCAAGTAGCTGTAGTCGGGTTTTTCGTCGTCTTCCCCCAGCTTAATATTCCCATATCTGCTGAAAGCGAGCACAATGACGAAAACCAAGAAACCCAGTACCGCCATCATATACAGCCATCCGCAGTTGGCAATGATCCAGTGATATGCGATGTTTGAAAAAGCGTCCATCTGCGCCGGGTCATAAAGCCCTAGCGCCACAAATCCCGCCACCAGCAAGAGGGAAAACCAAAACACCTTGTCTGACATTGGTGCGCCTCCTTTTCAGGGTACTAACAAAATGGAGCAGCGGGATTCTTGGGTGACTTCTTCGGCCGTGCTGCCCAGGAAATCGCCAAGGGGTCGTTTGTTTAACCGGCCCAGCACAATCACATCGGCCTTTTCAGCTAATATCCTTCGTGCTGGGCTACCCACGCCGGTGCGCGTGATAAGCGAGGCAAAATGGGGTTTGGCCAAGCCGGTCAAAATATCCAAACCCTTTTGTATTTGTTCCTGACGCCTTTTTTCTGCGTGCGGATCAGCGGACCGTTGTCCGACGTGGAGGATGGTCAGGTGCCGGTCTGGTGCCCCCAGGGCTTGTGCGTAGGGAAGGGCTCTTTGCACCGCTGGTCCGAAGTCGGTAGCCAATAACACTGTTCGCAAGGATGCGGGTTGCCAGTAAGGCGGGTGTTGTTTGTGGATAAATACTGGCACCTCTGTCACCCGTACCACTTCTCGGGCCGTGCTCCCTAATAGGGTGCGATACAGGGCATTGGTACGGCGACTGGGGATGTAGATATAATCGCACTGCTTTGTTTGGGCGAAGTTGGTAATCGTTTTTGCGGGTATGCCCTCCTGAAGTGCCCATTCGGCTTGGAGTCCGATTTCATGCAGCTGATTGGCGTAATTCAGCAGACATTGTTTGGCGCGCAACAAACTACCAAACCCCGCCACGTGCAGGATTTGGCAGTAAACAGTGCCTAGTTGTTGTATGAATTTCCCCCGCGTCTTGATCTCATCCGCATCCTGGTGGAGATCTACCGGCAAAAGCGCCTTTGCGAACACCATCTGGCCCTCCCAACGCTTTTGATCTCTACCTTATTGATGCGCAGGGTAATTCCTGCTTCATCTGTAAAATTGAAGGGGCTTCCGTGTTGCGGAAGCCCAAGGTGGTTACCATCTGTTGCCGCACAGACAGAAGAACAAAATCGCAATCAGAATTACCCAGAAGAGCCAGTCACAGCTCGATTTCTTGCCTGTGATACCGGTGTCAGACATACTGATCCTCCTTCCCTTCATTTCTACTCCATGTTATGTGGAAAATACCTATTTGTGCAGAGATTGACACCGATCGGTCCGGGCAGGTAGACTGTTCATAAGAACTGTATGGGAGGGATTGCCGTGTGCTGTCATGAAACCGCTAAACCGGATAAATTAGCGGTTATTTGGTCCAGTGCGGATAAAGAAGTGGCCCGCAACATGGTTTTCATGTACAGTAAGAATGCAAAAAAAAAGGGCTGGTGGGGCGATGTTTGTTTGGTAGTCTGGGGACCATCCGGTGAATTGCTCGGACAAGATGCCGATTTGCAGGCAGAACTGAAAGAAATGCTGGTAGCTGGCGTGGATGTGATTGCTTGCAAGGCCTGCGCAGACAATCTCGGCACGACCGCCCAACTGGAAGCGTTAGGGGTGCGTGTGTTCTATGTTGGGCAGGAAGTAACGGCAATGCTGAAGAATGGCTGGACGGTGTTAACTTTCTAAAAAAAAAGAGCCACTACGTGGCTAAGGAATGGTCGGGGTGACTGGATTTGAACCAGCGACCTCTTCGTCCCGAACGAAGCGCGCTACCAAACTGCGCTACACCCCGACGACTTTCATTATACGGTGCTAGTTTGCGCTTGTCAAACCGGATTTCCTTTCCGTGCCAGCATGTTTTTTAGGTTGTTACCACTAAATAAGGAGGTCTGAAAGTGATTAGAAAGGCCGATGCGGTCAAAGTAGTGAAGGCGAGCGGACTGAGGGGCGGAAAAGGCGAGGTTGAAATGAGGCAGCTTTTGGAAGCGGACAAAGATGAGTTCAACGGCAAGGGGCGTTTGTTCGCCCACAATGTCTTGAAGCCGGGCACATCGATCGGTTGGCATCAGCATGTGGGGGATTCCGAAGCTTATTATATCTTGCGTGGTCAGGCGCTTGTGAACGACAATGGCACGGAAGTGACCGTCTCTGCCGGTGACGTGGTATTGACTCAGGATGGCGAATATCATTCAATTGAAAACAACGGTGATCAGGATCTGGAGTTCATTGCCCTGATCCTGTATGCCTAGTGATCTCAGGCATTTAGTACAATAAAACCACCCGCCGCGGGGTGGTTTTATTTTGCGGTAACAGGACTCCCAATTTGTGCTTGTGGGAACTATACCCTAGCAGGGTATAGTTTTTTTAATTTTTTTCGGAGCTTAATAAACTACTATTAAATGAAAGTGTTAACTTTCACAAACACCTGATACTAGTGAAAAAACTCACTTTGTTGACATCTTTTGCGCTGCTATTATAAACTGCAAATGTAAGGTGGGAAGTACATATACCCCTTTACCTATAGTGAAGGGCTGGTCTTTTTGGCCAGTGCGCCAGGGGGGAACCGCATGGAACGGATCAATCTCACGCAGGCCAACACAAATAGTGCACTGCTTGCGAAAGTGACCAGAGAAAGCGGCCAGGATATCAGCGCTTGTTACCAATGTGGCAAGTGTACGGCGGGATGCCTGATGGCCGGTGCTGGGGACGGCGGGCCGCGGCTGGTGATGCGTTTATTGCAGTTTGGCTTATTGGACCAAGTGTTAAGCGGGAAAGCGATTTGGCTTTGCGCTGCTTGTGGCATTTGCACGGTGCGTTGCCCGCGCGAGATCGATGTCGCGAAAGTGATGGAGTCGTTGCGCCGGATGGCCAGACAAACCGGTCAGCGCCCGGCTGAACCGGCGGTGGCTGCTTTTGAGGATCTTTTTTTGACCTGCGTTTCTCGACACGGGCGCATGCACGAGCTGGGTGTGATGGTGGCCCACAATATTAAAACCGGTCGGCCTTTCAAGGATGCCGATTTAGGCCAAAAGCTGTTTTTCCGCGGCAAATTGCGCCTGTTGCCCAGCCGCGTAAGGAAAGTGGCGGCTGTCAAGCAATTGTTTGCCAGGACGGGAGGTGGCGCAGCGTGAAACGGATTGGCTATTACCCGGGGTGCTCTTTGCACGCCACTGCGGTGGAATTCGATACTTCTTTGAAAGCGATCTGTCAGCATTTCGGCATTGAGCTGGTGGAAATTGCGGATTGGAACTGTTGTGGTTCTTCACCGGCGCACAACAACGATGGATTTCTGGCTGCCGCTCTCGCCGGTCGCAATCTGGTTTTGGCGGCTGAGCAAGGGTTGGAGGAATTGGTGGCCCCTTGCGCCAGTTGTTTCAGCCGCTTGAAAGCTGCCCAGCATGATTTGGAGCACAATGAAGCATGGCGAGCAGAGCTGGAGAAGCGCTTGCAGGCCAGTTATCAGTCCGGGGTGCGCATCAGGTCCATCTTGGATTTTCTCCATGCCGTGATTGGTTTGGATGCGCTGCGCGATCGGATCGTTGGTCCAGGACTGGCTGGTTTGAAGGTGGCCAGCTACTACGGTTGTTTGTTTGTACGACCGCAGGAGATCCTGGGGCGGCAGGAACAGGAAAACCCGCAGGAGATGGATATGGTGGTGAATGCACTGGGGGGGCAGGCTGTGGATTGGCCGTTCAAGACGGAATGCTGTGGCAATTCACTGGCCTTAGCCCGGCCTGATGTGGCGCAGCGGGCTATCAAGGCGATTCTTGATGCGGCCTTGGGGGTGGAAAGCGATTGTATTGCGACTGCCTGTCCGCTTTGCCATGCCAACCTGGATATGCGGCAGGGTCGCCAGGGGCTGAAGATGTCTCGCGCTTTGCCGGTATTCTATATCACACAGCTGGTGGGTTTGGCCTGCGGGTTGCCGGCCAAGGAGTTGGGTGTGGACCAGCACCTGGTTTCCACCCGGTCTTTACTATCGGCTGCCAATCTGGGTTGAGGTGATTGCGATATGAAGCGAGTTGGGGTATTTGTCTGCCATTGTGGATCGAACATCGCTGGGACGGTGGATTGTGCGGCAGTGGTAGCAGCTGCCCGCCGGATCCCGGCTGTGGCTTATGCTGAGGATAACAAATATACCTGCTCCGAGGTTGGGCAGGAACAGATCCGCAAAGCCGTGCAAACACACAACCTGGACCGGGTCGTGGTGGCGGCTTGTTCTCCGCGCATGCACGAAGCGACGTTTCGCAAGACAATTGCCAGTGTAGGATTGAACCCTTACATGCTCGAGATTGCCAATTTGCGCGAACAATGTTCATGGGTCCACAGTGACAGGCAGGCGGCAACCGCTAAGGCGATCGACCTGGTGCGTTTAGCGGTGGCCAAAGTATTGTACAACAAACCCCTGTTCACTTCCACGCTCCCAGTGAAGAAACGTGCCGTGGTGATTGGCGGCGGTATTGCCGGTATCCAGGCGGCGTTGGACATCGCCGAGGCCGGCCATCCGGTGACTCTGATCGAGCGCTCGCAAAGCATCGGCGGTCGCATGGCGCAGCTTGACAAGACATTCCCCACCCTGGACTGCTCCAGTTGTATCTTGATGCCACGCATGGTCGATGTCGGGGCGCACCCCATGATCGACTTGATGACATACAGCGAGGTCGAGGAAGTGGATGGATTCATTGGTAACTTCCGGGTTAAGGTGCGGCAACGCGCCAAATCGGTTGACCACAGCAAATGCACGGGCTGTGGTGAATGCACCGAAAAATGTCCCACTCAGGTGCCGGCCGAGTTTGAAGCTGGGTTGGGTGAGCGCAAGGCGATTTATACTGATTTCCCCCAGGCGGTGCCGAATAAGCCGGTGATTGACCGTGACCACTGCCGTTACTTCCTGGATGGCAAGTGCGGGATATGCCGCAAGGTCTGCCAGGCAGATGCGATTGACTACACCCAGACGGACCGTCAGGTGGAGATCGAAGCGGGAGCGATCGTGGTCGCTACTGGTTTTGATCTTTTTGACCCGGCCAAGTACGGCGAATATGGCGGTGGCCGGTATCCGGATGTAATCACGGGTTTGCAGTTTGAGCGCTTGATCAGCGCTTCCGGCCCGACAAATGGTGAGATCCGGCGCCCTTCCGACGGCCGGGTGCCAGAGACGATCGCTTTCATAAAATGCGTCGGTTCACGGGATGAAGCCCATGGTGTGCCGTACTGTTCCCGCGTCTGTTGCATGTATACGGCTAAGCAGGCTATGTTGGTGAAAGAGCACGCCAAGGACAGCAAAGTATATATTTTCTACATTGATGTGCGGGCGGCCGGCAAAGGTTACGAGGAGTTCTATCAGCGCGCCCAAACCGATGCCGGTGCCACCTACGTGCGCGGCCGGGTGGCTAAGATATTCCCGCGGGGTGAAAAGCTGGTCTTGTGGGCAGAGGACACGCTGATTGGCAAACAGTTGGAGTTGGAGGTCGATCTGGTGGTATTGGCAACCGGGATCGTGGCCCGGGAGGGAGCGGTTGAATTTGCCCAAAAGATGGGTATCTCCTATGATGGTCACCGCTTCTACAGCGAGGCCCACCCGAAATTGCGGCCGGTCGATACAAACGTGGATGGGATTTTTCTGGCCGGTGCCTGTCAAGGACCGAAAGACATCCCTGATACTGTCGCCCAGGCCAGCGCGGCAGCGGTGAAGGTGTGCAGCATCTTCAGCAAGGAAGAGTTAGAGACGAACGCCATGGTCGCCACGGTCGATGAGAACATCTGTGCCGGTTGTTTCCACTGCCGGGCAGTCTGCCCGAGCGGTGCGATTGATAGCAAGATATTGCATGCATGGGTCGCGGGCCAGGATGTGACGCGCCGGGTGGCAACTGTCAACAGCGGTGTTTGCCAGGGCTGTGGCTCGTGTGCGGCCGCCTGCCCCTCCGGGGCTATGAATGTGGGCGGTTTTAGTAATGAACAGATTCTCGGTGAGGTGGAGGCGCTATGAACAAGAGCAAACGGGATTGGGAACCGCGCTTGGTGGGGTTTTTGTGCAACTGGTGCAGCTACGCCGGGGCGGATCTGGCCGGTACCAGCCGGATGCAATATCCGCCCAACATGCGGGTGATCCGGGTCCCCTGCAGCAGCCGGGTGCGGCCGGAGTTTATCTTGCGCGCCCTGCAAAAAGGAGCGGACGGGGTTCTGGTGGCCGGCTGTCATCCTGGCGATTGCCATTATACAACTGGGAATTATTACACACGTCGCCGCTTTCAGGTAATCAAGCGCCTGCTCACCTTTTTGGGAGTTGATCCCCGTCGCGTGATGGCGAGTTGGATTTCCGCGGCGGAAGGGGGCAAGTATCAACAGGTAGTGACGGAATTTGTGGAAACGATCAGGGAACTTGGCCCCTGTGATTTCCGGCCCACAAACGGTCAGATATTCGTCCCGGCGGCGGATGAGCGGACGGACTTGGGGGTGGTTTCATGACCACTATCCAGGACGAGTTGCGGGAAACCGCCCGCACATTGTTAGCGGAGGGCCAGGTGGACTGCGTTTTGGGTTGGGCTTGGGAGGAAGAATTGCAACGGGCCGTTCCGTGCTTCGTGCGCGCGGCAGAGGACGCCAAGCGGCTGATATGGGATGAGCGTTGTGTGGTGAGCCTGGCACCGTTTTTGCTGCATATGAAACGCCAACTGAGCAGTGTGCGCACAGAGCCATCCCGGACGGCGATCGTCGTGAAGGGTTGCGACGCGCGGGGAGTAGTGCGCATCCTGCGGGACCAGCAACTAGAACGGGACGAGGTGCTGATAATCGGTGTCGTCTGTCAGGGAGTGGGTGACCCCGATAACAGACCGGCCAAATGTCGGGAGTGTCAGTATCATGTCCCGCCCGTCTATGATCTGTTGCTGGGGGAAGAACCAAAAGAAACCCAAACCCCATCTTCGCCCCTACTGGAGCGGGTGAGGGAAATCGAGGGTTGGGATGTGGCGGACAGAGCCAGTTACTGGCGGGAACACTTTTCCCGCTGCCTGCGTTGTTATGCTTGTCGGCAGGTTTGCCCGGCTTGCAACTGTGTGGAGTGTATCTTCGATTCGGAGCGGACCCGTTGGACATATAAACGTACTACCGCCGAGGAAAACATGATATTTCACGCCATTCGTGCTTTCCACGTGGCGGGCCGCTGTGTGGAGTGCGGTGAATGCGAACGAGCCTGTCCAATGGGGATCCCGCTTATGGAGATCAACAAAAAGGTTGCCAGCGACATCAAGGAGTTGTTCTCCGTCCCGGATGCCGGAGTGGATCTGCGGGAGGAACCGCCACTGGTGCGGTACGAGACGGGCGATTTGGACCACTTCGTCTAATGGGGGCTGGTGTGATGACAGAGCTATGGCGAATCAAAAAATGTGACTTGCCGGCCTGGCTAAACATTTGGCGGGAGGAATATGAGCTATGGGGTGCGCGTCCGGAAGGACCGGTAATGCGGTACGGGCCGGTTGCCGATGCTACGGAGTTGGTCTTGCAGGTCCGGACCCGTGATTCTGCCAAAAACATGTTTTTCCCTGCCACTGAGACGATGTTTTCTTTTCGTCATGACGAACAGGGTTTGGAGCTGAACCAACAGCTGCCGGAATTAAAGGCGCGTTTGCTGGTTGGTCTGCCCTCCTGTGATCTCCAAGCCTTGCTGGTGATGGACAATGTGTTTGGTGGTGGGGGACATGCGGATCCGTATTACTCGGGCCGGCGCCAGTACACCGTGGTCGTAGGGGTGGCATGTGAGCCGGGAGAGTTTTTTTTTTGCCAGGACTTTGGTTTTGGACCGGATACTCCTACCGGAGCGGATCTGTTTTTGTGGGACGATGGTTCAAACTGGCTAGCGCAGGCTTTTTCAGAAGCCGGGGCCAGACTGCTGCAAGCGGGTGATTGGGAAAAGGTACAGGCTACGGTCCCGAATCGGTCTGGTCCGGGCGGGTGGGTCAGTGCGGACAGTGTGGCCCGGTTGCGAGAGAGGTTTGACGACCCGCGCTGGGAAAGACTCGGTGAACGCTGCCTGGGTTGCGGAGCCTGTGCCTATGTTTGCCCCACATGTCATTGTTTTGATATCGATGATATGCCGCACGGGTTAGAAGGGGGAGAACGTTACCGGCGCTGGGATACTTGTGCTTTTGCCGGTTTTACGGCCGCTGCCGGGCATAATCCGCGCCCGGATCAGACGGGACGGATTCGGCAACGGGTCATGCACAAGCTGGTATACGGGGACTTCCGGAGCGACCGCTCATTGTGTGTGGGCTGTGGTCGTTGTGTGGCGGCATGTCCGGCTGGCATCGATATTCGCGCCATTGCCCGCGAGGCGGTGCGGGAGAAAAAAGAGGTGAAGGCTGGTGCATAAAGACAATCCATATCTGCCGAGCTTGGCCACGATCCAGGGAATCGAGGACCTCACGTCAGACGTCCGCTTACTGCGGGTCACATTGCCAGCAGGCTTTTCTTATCTGCCTGGCCAATGTGCGCTGTTGTCCATACTGGGCGTCGGTGAGAGCACTATCTCGATTACCTCTCCGCCTACCCAACCTGAGTACATGGAGTTTGCCATTAAGCGGGTGGGTAAAGTGACAGAGGCGATTCATGAAGCCGAGGTGGGGGAGCAAATTGGCGTGCGGGGACCGATGGGCAATCATTTCCCGGTGGAAATGATGCGGGGCAAGAATTTGTTATTTGTAGGGGGAGGCATTGGTTTGGCGCCATTGCGGTCTATGATAAAATACGCTTTTGATCGGCGGTCAGAGTTCGGCCATATCGATGTCATCTACGGTGCGCGTTCCCCGCAAGATATATGCTTTTTCAAAGAGCTGACTGAATCCTGGCCCCAACAGCCCGATACAGCGGTCTATTTAACGGTGGATCGCGGTGATGAGGCATGGTCTGGCCATACCGGTTTTGTGCCGGCTTTTTTGGAGGAGATCGCTCCGTCACCGCAGGATTGCCTGGCGGTCACCTGCGGCCCGCCGATCATGATCAAATTCGTGTTGCAGAGCCTGGAGAAACTGGGATTCAGCCGTGATATGATTTATACTACTTTGGAAATGAAAATGAAGTGCGGGCTGGGCAAGTGCGGTCGCTGCAATATTGGCGACAAGTATGTGTGTGTAGATGGACCGGTGTTCAGCTTTGCGGAGTTGGGTGAATTGCCAAACGAGTTTTGATGAAAAGAGGAAGCGCCCGCTGTCTTGTCAAAAAAGACGGCGGGCGCTTTTTATTATTAACCAAAGGGGGAGTGGCACGGTGGATTTGGCAGAGGTATGGGAGCGGGCCCGTCAGGAGTTGAAGGGCATTTGCAGTCTATGTCGTGTCTGCGACGGAGTGGTTTGTGCCGGACAGGTGCCGGGTATGGGCGGGATCGGCAGTGGGGCTGGTTTTCAAAACAACGTTACTGCTCTGGCACGGGTACAGCTCAATATGCGCACATTGCACGCCGCCGCTCGCCCAAATCTCAAGACCAGCTTGTTTGGGGTCGAGTTGAGCCTGCCGGTGCTGGGAGCGCCGATGGCGGGAGCCGGAGTCAACTTTCGGAATCGCACAACGGAGGAGGATATGTCGCGCTGGAATATCATTGGGGCATATCAAGCTGGTACCCTTGGTTCATGTGGGCAGGGGCCGGATCCGCGCATTTTGAACGCTGGCCTGGCGGCCATGGCCGAGACAGGCGGAGCCGGGATCCCGGTGATCAAACCTACCCCCTGGGAAGAAATGGCCCCTTTGATCGAGCAGGTGGAGAAGGCCGGTTGTACAGCCCTGGGGATGGATATTGACGCTGCCGGTCTGATCAATATGCGCCGGGCTGGCTACGAAGTTGGCCCGAAAACAGCAGATGAAATCGCGCGGATCGTCTCCTCTACTAAGTTGCCGTTTATCTTGAAAGGAATCATGACCGTCGATGAGGCCAAGCGGGCGGCGGACGCCGGGGTGGCCGGGATCGTAGTCTCAAACCACGGTGGCCGTTGCCTGGACGGTACCCCTGGCACGGCCGATGTCCTGCCCGCTATTGCGCAAGCCGTCAAAGGTCGTGCAAAAGTGCTGATGGATGGTGGGATCCGCTCCGGCGTCGATGTCTTGAAAGCGCTTGCTCTCGGTGCGGATGCGGTTTTGGTCGGCCGGCCGATTATCGCGGCCGGTTTCGGCGGCGGAGTGGAGGGTGTGCGGCTGCTGTTTGATCATTACCGTGATCAGCTGGAGACGGCCATGATCTTGACCGGCTGCCAAAGCATCGGCGAGATCGGCCCGCACATCATATACCAGGCATAAGAAAACCCCTGCCGGGCTCACGCAGAAGCCCGGCATATCCTTTCCCTGCAGCAGCATAGCAATGACTAAGCTGCTGAAAATGGGGAAGGGACGGGGGTTATATGGACAAGTTGCGGCCCATCTACGGGGCGTTGCTGGTTTGGTGCTGTCTGGTTTGCTGGGCGAGCACGGCCGGCGCTCAGGAACAAGTCAGTTTCTGGCATGGTGGGCAGGAGTTGCAGTTGGATAATCCTCCGCTGTGGCAGGAAGGGCGACTCTTGATTCCCTTGCGGTCGGTTTTTTCCCGGCTAGGGGCGGAAGTGGACTGGGATGGGGGAAATAAACGGGTGACCATTACCCAGGCGGCCATCACTGTGGCATTGACGATTGACAGCCCGGTAGCCCAAGTGAACGGGCAACGGCGCGCCTTGGATGGGCCGCCTGTTTTGTATCAGGACCGCACATACATTCCACTCCGCTTCGTGTTAGAAGCGCTCGGCTATCCAGTACATTGGAATGCCGATGCCCGCACGGTGCTGATCGGTGACCAGGATGTGGATGGTAATTGGCAAGCCCCTTTGCCTGAGGACGAGGTGCCGGAAGAGTTGCCGGTGGTGATTGAACAGCCGGCCAAGAGCCAAAAAAGGGTATGCCTGACATTTGATGATGGCCCCAGTGCAAATTTGACGCCGCAGGTACTGGATATATTGGCCCAGCAGCAAGTGCCGGCCACATTTTTTGTGATCGGCTGTAACGCCGAGCGGGAACCGGATCTGATTCGTCGCATCGTGACGGAAGGCCATGCGCTCGGCAACCATACTTACAGCCACGCTTATCAGGAGATTTATGCTTCCTCCCAAGCCTACCTGGACTCCCTGCGGCAGGCGGGGGCTGTCCTGGCCAGGATTACTGGCGACGAACCCGCCATTACCCGCGCTCCGGGAGGCACTTGCGGCCATTTCACAGGTGATTATTACCATGTCCTGCGGGAAAATGGGTATTGTACATTTGATTGGAATGTTTCGACAGGCGATTCCGCGCTACCGCGCCCCACCGTCGAACAGATTCTGGCCAATATCGCCACTTATTCCCGGAATGGTACGATCAAAGAGGCGGTGGTGTTGATGCATGATAGTCCTACGCACGAAACCACTGTAGCGGCTCTCCCGCAATTGATTGCGTTTTTCCAAGAGTATGGCTATGTGTTTGAGGTGCTAACACCAGCGCACCCGTTGGCGAAATGATTGTCTATAATTGCTGCTTTGGGCTTGTGCCTTTTCCAGCAGGCACAAGCCCTGTTTGTGTAGAATTCAACCGGCATGATGTTGTTAAAGGGTGCGGTGCGAGTGCGATTTTGGTTGGCATTGTGGTTGGGCAAATTCCTGGCTCTGGCCTGCCGGATATTGCGTAAACGCGGTTCGACATTTCCTGGCCGGATAATGCTCAGGGTTGCTCCCAATTGGTTGCAGGGGGTAGCGTCGGGTCCGGCCTGCGGGAATGTGATCGTTTCCGGCACAAACGGTAAAACCACCACTGCCAGCATGATGGCTGATATTATGCGGCAGGCAGGTTTAAGAGTGGTACATAATCAATCCGGTGCCAACCTGCTCAGTGGATTAGTGACGGCGTTTGCCGCCCAGCTCAATTTACTGGGCCGGATGCGGGCAGACATTGGCCTGCTGGAGGTGGACGAAGCCACGGTGCCCAAGGCGGCGGCCGAACTGCAGCCGCGCGCTTTGGTGGTGACGAATTTTTTCCGGGACCAACTCGATCGCTTTGGGGAGTTGGAACATGTTGTGGCCTGTGTGCGCAGAGGGCTGCCTCATATCTCAAGCCTGGGACGGGTGGTGTTGAACGCTGATGACCCGTGGGTGGCTTCACTGGGAAGCGACTCTCCCGCCCAACCCCTTTATTATGGGATTGAAGCGGATACTCTGGCCACTATGGAGCGACACGCTGCTGATGCCAAGCACTGTCTCCAGTGTGGGCATCCCTACACCTATCGGAGGTTGTATTATGCGCATTTGGGGGACTATCTCTGTCCAAGTTGCGGCCACGGGCGGCCAAAACCGCAAGTGGCTTTAAAGGCTATGCAGCGCCTGGACGGGCAAAGGCAGCAGCTGGTGATCGCTACCCCGGGCGGGGAAATTGCCTTCACACTGGGGATACCGGGAGTATATAACATTTATAATGCTTTGGCGGCCATCGCCGGTTGTCTTGCCCTGGGCATCGACCTGACAACCATCAGGGATGGTTTAGAGAGCTTCGCTAGTTGTTTTGGCCGTATGGAAGAGATCATGATTGAAGAAAAACGCTTGGTACTGGCATTGGTAAAAAACCCGGTCGGTTTTGACGAGGTGATCCGCACCATCCTGGCATCCAGGCAGGACGGAGAAGAACAGGGTGTGTTGTTTGCAGTCAATGATTTGTATGCGGACGGGGAGGATATTTCCTGGCTCTGGGATGTTGATCTTGAAATGCTCACTCCCCACCAGGAATTACTAAAGGGGATTTTTTCGACTGGTCTGCGCCGTGAAGATATGGCTCTGCGTTTGAAATATGCTGGTTTCCAACCAGAACGGATTGCCGTGGTGGATGAATTTTCGGCCGCACTGGGACAAGCCCTGCAGGTTGTGCCCTCGGGTGGGACGTTGTATATCTTGCCGACTTACACAGCGATGCTGCAGATCAGGGAGATATTATTCCGCCAGGGACACGTCAGTCAATGGCAGGTCTAGGGGGATGGCAATGAAACGTCAAATCAAGATCTGTCACCTTTACCCGGAAATCCTTAATTTATATGGCGACCGCGGCAATGTCATTGCTCTTTACCGCCGCTGTCTCTGGCACGGGTTGGCGGTACATATTCAACCCGTTACGGTGGGTGAAGCAGTTGATTTTTTGGACACTGACCTGGTTTTCATCGGTGGTGGGCAAGATCGGGAACAGGCCGCAATATACCGGGACTTGGTGGAGGTGAAAGGCCCATATTTGTTGGCCGCCGCGGAGCAGGGCATGGCTATTCTTGCAGTCTGCGGGGGTTTTCAGCTGTTGGGGAAATACTACCGGACGCAACATGGTGAGATAATGAAAGGGGTCGGCCTGTTCGATGCCTGGACGGAGGCCGGGCGGGGACGCTTGATCGGGGATGTAGTGCTGGAAACGGACCTTTGGGAGGAGGAGCCGCGCACGATCGTGGGTTTTGAGAACCATTCCGGTCGCACATTCCTAGGGGAGGGAGTGAAGCAGCCCCTGGGGAGGGTGTTGCAGGGGTTTGGGAATGACGGCGCAAGCAAGATGGAGGGGGCGGTGTCTGGAAATGCGATTGGCACTTACTTACATGGTTCGCTCTTACCGAAAAACCCGCGCCTGGCTGACTATCTGATCAGGTGTGGTTTGGAGCGCCGTTATGGGCCGGAGGGGTCCTACTTAACGACATTGAACGATGAACTGGAATATCGTGCTCACCAGGCGGCGGCCCAGCGCGCGGTGGCGCGTCGTTGCTAGCATAAAGGGGGTATTGCCATGGGTTCAATCTGGGATATGGTGATCATCGGGGGTGGGCCGGCTGGTCTGACAGCTGGTTTGTATGCGGCGCGGGCCGGGCTAAAGACAGTATTACTGGAACAGGGTATACCCGGTGGCACATTGATCAACATTGATCACTTGGAGAATTATCCGGGTTTTGCGGACGGGATTCCGGGTTCCGAATTGGCGATGCACATGATGGAGCAAGCAACACGCTTTGGGTTACAGACAGAAATAGCCCACGTCACAGGTCTGGAGTGGCCGTCAGATGCGCCCCAGGGTGCTTGGCAAGGGGGGCGGGTGCTGGCGGAGGAACAGAGTTGGCAAGCCCGCACCGTGGTGGTGTCCACTGGCTCGCGCCCCCGTTTGCTGGGCGTGCCGGGGGAAGAGCGGCTGACCGGGCGGGGCGTTTCCTATTGCGCCACATGTGATGGTGCTCTTTTTCGTGGCAAGGTGGTGGCGGTAGTGGGCGGAGGGGATTCGGCGCTCAGTGAGGCGATATTCTTGACGCGCTTTGCGGAACGGGTCTTGCTGATTCACCGGCGGGACCAATTGCGTGGCATCCAGGTTTTGCAGGAGCGTGCCCGGGAGAACCCGAAAATTGCGTTTCACCTGGAGTCAGTCGTAGAGGAGATCCAGGGTCAGGATGGTGTGCAGGGGTTGGTTCTTAAGCACCGGCCGACGGGCAAGACGGAGACTGTGCCTGTGGATGGTGTATTCATCTATGTGGGAGCGGACCCGGCCACCGGATTTTTGCCCGAGGCGCTGCAAAGAGATGTGCGCGGGTACATAATAGTGAATGATGACTTACAGACTTCCCTTACGGGCGTATTCGCTGCCGGGGATGTGCGCTTGAAAAAACTGCGCCAGGTGGCGACGGCTGTTGGAGATGGCGCGCAAGCGGCCATGGCGGCCGGGGAGTTTTTGGCAAATTGCGACATTCGATAAAGCCAAAATGACTGATAATTCAGGGGAACTGGATAAAAACCGAAATGCCTCTGGGCAGGAATCTATGAAATAAAATCGAATACACCCATCATAGCGCATTTGTAGGCATTGTTTGTTGTGCCCGGACTTTGACAATAGAGGAGGTGATGAGTAGAGGTTTGTCGCGACCGCACTATTAACGTTCAGTAATCCTACAGTTTTAGCCGACCTAGTACACTTACAGCTAAAGGAGGTCTAAATTCGTGTCCGTTATGGATGAAATGTATCCGGTGAACGTTAAGGAAGGCGATCCGGTACCGCACGAAATAGTGCCATGTAACGTACTTCCACCGTTGGTTTGGAAGAATGAGATTCCGGAAGCGGTCGATTGGAAGAAACTGGTTGGTCCGAGTTTCATTCTAGCGGCCATGGGTCTCGGTAGCGGCGAGGCGGTCATGTGGCCGTACATGGCTGCCCACTACGGCTTCGGCGTGTTCTGGGCCGCTGTGATTGGTTGTATTACGCAATATTTCCTCAATATGGAGATCGAGCGCTGGACACTTGCCACTGGCGAGTCGGTTCTTACTGGTTTTATCCGCACAGGTAGAGTCTGGGGTCCGGTCTA
>DUQP01000012.1 GCA_012837735.1 Bacillota bacterium | reverse complement strand
GGGTTTCTGCGGGACTCAAGGGTCAAGATGAACTCGCTTTGCTCGCCCTTGATTCCCGATCACAATTAGTCGCTAACCATTACGGATTTTTTTAGATGGTTTTTGCGAACATTACTTGACACTAACCGTAAGGGTTCGGCAATAAGAAGCCAACTATTTTTGTGTAACGCCAAAGAGACCAGTTGCCCGCAATTACGCTGCAGGCGACTGGTCTATTTTTTGTCCGCTGTCCCACAGGTGTTTTGTTAAATCCCTGTGTTGGCGCCCCAAAAGAAGCTATTTAAGGTAGGAAATTGGCCCCGCGCAACGCCTGGCGAGCGGATTCCTCACTTCCCTCTGGCACCAATAACACCGGCCCGGTACACCCCATACCACTCTCAGCGTAGATCCCAGCCCGCCACAAAACCCTTAACCCATTTTCAATCTCCAGCACGTCCAATCCCCCCACCTCAACTGTCACCGGTTCCGCCGGGGGTGGGTTGACTTCCTCGCTTTCTTGGCTTTGTGGCTCCAGCTGTTCCAACCCGGCTTGCCGGGCTTCAGCCAACTCAGCCTGCACCCGCGCCGGCAGATCAAGCCCCGCTAGATGGGCAGCCATACTAATGGCACCGGCTATCACAGGCGCCGCAGAGGCACGCGAGACAATACAAATCAAGCGCTGGTAATCCGCCCCCACGCCCGGACCATAACCGGACCCTTGCGTTTCCGTCAGACCGCCGGCCCCGTAGGCCCCCAGCATCTTCACCAATAAATTGCCGGTCAGGGTATCGCACACCACCACGTCAGCGCTGCCCGCCAGCAAATCATTACCACGCAACAAGGCGGCACTTTCCTCGCGCCGGGAAGCTGCTAAGCGCATCCGGTAACCATTCTCGCGCAGTTGTTGTAATAGTCGCAGGGCGGACTGGGCACCGTCCAGATTGAGCAAACCAACGACCGGGTCGGCGATCCCCCAGGCTCTGGCCACCGCCCGCCCCAAGACGGTGTTACGCACTAAAGCTAAGACGCGGGAGCTGGCCGTGGTGCCGGTGGTGGTGGCCAAAAAGAACTCCCGCCCGTTGCCGGGCGCCACCAGGCGGGCCACCGTTGCCACCCCCAGCGGGAAGTTATAGTGCATGGCCACGGCCGCCTGGGCCTGACCGGTCTGCAAAGCCTGATCCAGCGCCTGATGCACCTCCGACCAGCAGGCAGCTGTCGTAATCCAGTCATCCCGCCGCCCGGCGGGACCAATACCAAGCACCTGGATCCCAGCGCGTTTTGCCAAATCCAATCCCGTTTCGATCGTCTCCGTATCTTCGCCAAACACCGTCATGGCCACAACCGGCCCCTTCTGCGGCGGGGAAGCGGACGTTGGTTTCTTGACTTGCGGCCGGGCAGATAAGCCATTTCTTTCCAGTAGGACTGAAATCCCGTCAAACTGCCCGGTCATGCGCGCTAGGAACAAACTGCCTTTACCGATCACCATCGCTCGCTGCAAGTCGCCAGCTTGCAACTCAATCACAGCCCGGCCCAGGTATGGGACCCCGGACGGGACATGGCCCTGAGTGGGGGCAAACCCTACCATGCCATGCTCTGCCACAAATTTATCCAACTCCTGCCGCTCCAACTCGCCGTTTTTGACCGCCAGCGCACCAATCAAGCGGTAATTGGAGCGGGGCACATCACCGGCCCCGGCCGGTTCCGTGACCTCCGGATTGTGCAGTTCCGCCGCATAGCGATCAACTGCTGTGATCTTCAGGCCGGCTTTTTGCAGGGGATTTTGCACCAAAGCGGTAATCACCGCCTGGGGCGAAGATCCGGTGCCAATCATGTTGCGCCCCACCACATCCGTGCGGATGACTGGAGAGCGGCCATCATCGGGTCCGACTAAAAATGCGAATGCCGCCAGCACATCCTCTAACACCGGTAGCCCTTGTTTTACATGGTCACGGGAGTTCAGCCCCAATTTTGCTGCTGCTCCACCCGCACACACCATTACCTGCCGGAAGACCCCGGCCTGGACCAGGGCCGCCGCCGCCACCAGGCCGTGGATGGGAGCCGAGCAAAAAGAACGGATATCCGCCCCGGTGGCCTTTTTCAGGCCGGCCATTTCTGCCACCGCTTTAGCGAAATTACCTCCCCCGCGCTGGTTAATATCCCCGCAGGCCTCTTCTGATGTCTCGATCAGATAGTCGATCTCATCGGCCGCTAATCCTTTTTCCTGCAATAGCTGGCGCACCGCCAAAAAAGCTGTCCCTTTGCAAGCCAGGTTCTCCAACATCACGGGTGCCGCCAGGTTTTCATCCAGGTCATGGGCCCTTTTCACACAGCCGACCGTTTGACCGGAAAACAGCAACGGCACAGCCTGGTCCGTTTCAATCTCCGCCTGGAGACGTTCGGCAGTCGCCCCGGTTCCCAGGTTAAGGTTTTTCAAAAAGGGCCGGTCACACAGGCCGGCCACAAAGTCGCTCTCCAACTCCACCAGGTCAAACGAATCGGCCGCTTTTAATATCCCATAAAACTCTTCCTCCGGAAAAATCGCGCCCAATTGCCCCTCCCGCTTAGGATCCGGCACCGGGTTTGCATACCAGGGCCGGGGCCATTTTTGCAATTCTGCCAGGTCCAAATTGCCGATGAAGGCCTGATTCGGCGGATAGGCCATAGCTTCCTGAAAAGGACGCAAAGCGCCCGGAAGCTGTTTCAGATATTCGTCTTTCCCGCCCTTGCGGCGGGCGAGCACGGGAGTGGAGCCGACTTGTAGTAATGTCTGGGGTGCGTGCACCAGGATGTAGCTGGCGGCAAGCAAGACAGGCCTAGTCATGGCCTCACCTCCGTCGCTTGTTCCAATGGCATGCGGGTAGGCGGCTTTGGCGGCTCCAAAGGCGCCTCATCATCGGAAAATACTGTCTGTTCTGCAATCGCTGTCTCCAAAGCAGCCAACGCCCGTTCCAGTAACCCTTTCCGTAGTATAAACTCCTCTTTTGGCGTCAAGACCGGATTACCTAAAGGATGGGGGATAGCCACCGCCGGGACAATCCGGTTCGCCCCCACGGTCTGGGAGATGGGTGCAATGGTACAAATATGGACAGTCGGCAAACCGGCGCGTTCCAGTTCTTTTACCATCGTTGCCCCGCAACGAGTACAAGTACCTCAGGTGGAGGTCAGGATGACAGCCTGCACTCCATCGTTTTTCAGCGCCTGGGCGATTTCGCCGGCAAAACGGGCGGCATTGGCCACTGAGGTGCCGTTACCGACGGTGACAAAATACCGTTCATACAATGACCCGATGCGGCCTTCTTTTTCCAGGGCCCGGGCGGCATCGACCGGCAATACCCGATCCGGGTCGGCGTTGGCGTAAGTGGGATCGTAACCACCGTGCACAGTTTGGTACTGATCCGGGCTGAGATCAGTTACTCCTGCCAATGAATAACTGGCATATCTGCCCGCACTGGAAGCCGGGATCCGATCGGGGTTGCCTTTCGGCACAATGCCGCCGGAGGTGACGAGAGCCACCAGCGCTTGCCCGGCGTCCGGCAGATTTTTTGCCGGCGGCACGCGATCGAACTCCGGCATGGGATATTCCGTTGTGAAAGGCAGACCGGCCATTTTTCTCAACAGCATAGCCACGGCTCGTTTGGCCCCTGACTCCGGCGCAAAGAAGTTTTTCCGGCAACCGCGCGGGAGGTAACCTTCTTCCGCAGGGGGACCGATCTCCTCCCCTCTGGCCAGTTTCAGGGCCAACCTGGCCATCCTGGGCACGGCTTCGCGCATACCCACAGCCGACCCCTTCGTCTCCACAAAAAAGGCATATTGCCGGTACATTTCATAACCGGGGTTTTCCGGAAACAGGCCACCGACGACCGGGATGCTCAGCCGTTGCGCTACCCCTTGTGCAACCGCCCCACAGGCCATGCCATAACGTCCAGCATTGAAGGCCGGCCCCACCAACACCACATCTGGCTGGGCGGCAGCGATCAGCTTGACACATTTTTCCTGGGCTTTGGCGATGTGTTCCGCGAAATAAGAATCACCGCAGTAAACGGTGGTCACAATCTCTGCCTGGTCGCCAAACTCCTTTGCAAAAGCCTGCCCCGGCCCAATTACTCCTTCCCGGGCAGACGGCGGCAGATCAGCCTTGTCTTCGCCACCGATTTGGGCAAAGAATTGGTTCAAATAATGGACCACCCTGATCCGTCCTCTGTTATCGGGCACTGCCTCCACCCCTTTTAAGGCCCGGTTCCTTAGCGGGCGTACCGGGCCCGAATGTCGCTCACTTCTTTGATTATTTGCTCGACATCCAATACCATCTCCATCATGGCGATCTGTTCCTCATAGACATCTGCGGCAAGTATTTCCTTCACTTCTGGTTCCACCACGTGATATGCAGGGAGTCCCAACTGGACTCCAGCCAATGGACCGGCAAATGTCGGGTCACCGTTGGAAACAGTCTCTGCCGTTAAACTGGATGCCTCCGCTTCGGCGCCCCCCAACAGGACCACCACGTTCTCGGCACCATATTTCTCCACTGCCTCCTTGACCCGAGCCTGGTTTTCCAAGTCCATTGCCCCAGCCGCCGTTCAGACAAAGCATTCCGTCGCTTTATAGATCACATCGGCACCCGTATCTTGTAAACAATCGGCAATCGCATCCGCCGGGATTCCGTCCCGGTCGCCAAGGATGATCACCTTTTTCCCCGCCAGGCTCAGCCCCAACCATCGCACCTCCTTTCAACTACTGCCAACGCGCTGTTAGATTGGAAAAACCTAATTCATTAGTGGCACCGGTTACCGCCTGCAATTCGATGCGGTTATCCGTTCCCGTGGCCCCTGCCAGCGCCGGCAGGCGATCGGGATCCCCAATCACAACGTCCAGCTCCACCAGCTCCACTTCTTGATTGGCGTTTCCGGTGGAAATAACCGCATCCGCCGCCGGATGAGCATCCGCTAAGGATTGCGATGCCCCATCGCTGCCGGCATATTCATCTGTAATCAATACTGTCTTGATACCGATCTCTTCCAATTTACTGCAATTCATCATTAAATCGGTGTCGGGGTTGCCAAACCCCTCTTTCGAGATAATCACTCCATCCAAGCCCAACATCCCGCCCAAGGTAGCAACCCGGGATGATGATAAACGCTTATCTTCCAGGGTAACGTTTTCGTTTGTGATTAACACAGCGACGAATTCCAGGTCCCGGCCATGCCTTTGGCAGAGTTCCATGATCACGGGATTATTCTGATGGTGATACGTGGTGTTCTTATCACAGGCAGAAACGCAATTCCCACTCACCAGGGCACCGTCGATCGCTTCCGTGGGACTGAGCAGGGTGGGCAGGATATGTTTCGCATCCGCCCCGTATAGATATGTGTCGTGCAAAAGGCCCTGGCTCTGTAACATATAAAGATAGCCTACCCGCGGCAGTCGGCCTCCGTTTGGTGCCCCGCCCTGGGTAGGAAGCCAACTGATCGTTTCCACTTCATCTGGCGCCAGCGGCAAAGCCGCCTGAGCCAAATAGGTGGCCGCCCGGAGACCGGCCAGGCGCATCGCCTCCTCATGTTGATGTGGAGGCAAATCTGGTACAGGTTCACACACCAACACCACATTGTGTGTCTGCGAGAAGGGGGAATATTGGGCAGCAGGACCCCGCATATCGATGAAACCCTCCTGGAAACCCAAAATCGCCCCAGCGGTGACCACCGCTGCTCCCCGCAAAACTAAAGTGCGACCATAACCCACCTGGGCGGCCTTGTCGATCATACCCGGGAAAGTGGGTAGCGGGTACCCCTCACCACTGACCCGCAGGCGCGGTTCAATCACGTCTTTGACCGGCACGATACGCACCGAGTCGCCCGGGTTCGCGACCCGCACCTCTACTGCCCGTAGCCGTTCATCCGTGCGCACCTTGTCCGCCAATTCATCCTGGTCCACGCTCAAGACTCCATCACGCAGCTTTGTCTCGCTGCCCGCCACCACCTTTTCTACCCGAAACAACGCCATTTCTAGCTGCAAGGCTTTCACCCCTAATGCAAGACCTGCTTGATGGTGCTTTCTACCGCCTCACCAGTCACCTGATCGTTGACGGCATCCACCCGTTCACCATTGCGATATAAATGAATTGCCGGCAGATTACGTACCTTTTGTGCGATCGCCAGACGGCGATTCTTGGAAACATCCACCTTGACAAATTTGATTTTGTCATGATAACGCTGTTCGAGCTCCTGCAAAGCCGGCATCAGCTTGATACATTTTTCGCAATTCGGGCTCCAGAAATCCACTAAGACTGGTTGCCGGGAGCCCAAAACCTCCTGTTCAAAGTTGTTCTTGTCGACTGGTTGCATCAAGGTTCACCTCCTTGCGCTCGATCGGCAAACACTGTTCATTGCGTTCCTGTACAGAACGCAATGATTCCATTACTCCATCAGCCGTGAAATCGCCGCACAGGCGGGCGGCAATAGTACCGTCTTGCACCACTAAAATGGCTGGCGGTTTGTCCACTTGCAAGCGCCCGGCCAGTTGTCTGTGTCGATACAGGTCCAGCTTCACCACCCGCGTGCCAGTATTTTGCGCCGCCTGCTCCGCAGCGTAGACCGCTTGATAACTCTCCCGCACAGCCGGGCTCCAACACACCACCAGGAGTGCACCCGGAGCGCTGAAGACCGTTTCCAACCATTCCTCTTCGCGCACAAACTTTTCGGCTGCCACCGCTGCTACGGCGCCATCCGCAGCGGCTGTCACCACTTGCCGCAGATATTTTTGGCAGGCATCACCGGCAGCAAACACTCCCGGCACAGAAGTGGACATATCCTGCCCAGTCACGATGTAGCCAGATTGATTTAGTTCAATTTGTTGCGCCAGGAACTCTGTCTGGGGAGTAGCGCCGATAAATATGAACACACCAGCCACAGGCAGGCGCTGCTTTTCGCCTGTGGCAATATTGCCCAGGATGATCTCTTCCACGACCTCATCGCCGACGATCTCCTCCAAAACGGAGTTCCAGATGAAACCCATCCGCTCATTGGCAAAAGCCCGTTCCCGGATCACCGGTGTGGCATCCAATGTGCCTTCCTCGTGGACCACCACCAGCCAGACGCGCTTGGCAAAGCGGGTCAAGTAAAGGCCCTCTTCCACCGCGGCATCGCCATTGCCGATTACCGCCACCTCTTCATCACTGTACAGGTCGGCATCACAGGTGGCGCAGTAAGAGACCCCCCGCCCCCGCAGCCGGCCTTCTCCGGGAACATTCAATGTGCGGGGTTGGGTGCCGGGGGCCAAGATAATTGTGCGGGTGGAAAGTGTGCCTAATTTTTTTGTACGGACCGTTTTTGGCTCGCCCTGGAGATCCAGCTCCAGCACCTCGTCACGGGCAATCTGCGCGCCAAAGCGTTCTGCCTGTGCAGCGATCGCCCTTCCCAACTCCGGCCCGGTGGTACCCTGCGGAAAACCAGGGTAATTATCTATCGTGAGTGTGGTGGCGGCTTGCCCGCCCATGCCACTCTTCGTTATCAACAAAGCCCGCAAACGGGCACGCGCCGCATACATGGCAGCCGTCAGTCCCGCCGGCCCGCCTCCCACTACGATCGTATCGTATTGCGGCGCTTTTGCCATTGAAACCCCTCCTCGCATCTATTCTCTCAAAATTCCCAAGTCAGTATGTCAGACAAAAATAGGACAGTGCAAAACTCTGGCAATAAAAAAGGCCGCCGGCAAATGGCCGGTGGCCCGATGGTTTAGCGCCTTATTTTTATTTCATAAAAAAGTCCAGTTGCTCACACCGATCACGGGGTTGGATCACCCCTGACCCTTGCGGGCAGACACTGCGGCAAGCCCAACAGTCGAAAAACGAAAAACCCCACTCGGTCTGGACATCAGTATTCTGGCGGCAGAGCCGCTGCGATACTATGCCGTCCGGACCAATTGCCTGAACTGGACAAGCGCGCAGGCAAGCCCCACATTCCAAACACAGATTCTCCGCCAGCAGCTCGTCCGCCTGTAATTCGACGTCTGTCACCACCGATACCAGGTAGACCCGGTTGCCGTAACGGGGAGTAATCAACAACGAGTTCTTCCCCACCACCCCCAGGCCGGCCGCCTGCGCAACATGTTTATGCGAGATATTCCCCCGCACTATTTCCTGTTCACCATCCCAGGTGTCAAAGGGATCATCAGCGGGAATTGGGACCGCTCGCCACCCCCGCCGCTCAATGAAGTTTACCACCGCCACCGCTAGGGCATCCAACTGGTCAAAAATTACCGCCATCTCGCGCCGATAGTTCGAAGGCCGGCCAGCCTCGATCCCCCCCGAGCTGCACCGTTTGGCCAGTGCAATAACCGAACGAGCATTGGGCAGAGAATCCTCTGGACGCGTGCCGGGCGGTGCCCCTGCCAACCGTTCCACAGGAGCGAAGCCAACCAGGTCTGCCCCTTGTCGGCGAGCGAACTCCTTAATTTCATCCCCAATCAGAAGCATGCCGAATCCCTCACAGATTAGGACTAAGTATTATGAATGTGTTAGAATTCGTAGTCAACGACAATGAGGTCTGACACCACGGTGCGAATATATTGCACAACTTCCTGATGAGCCGGATGCGGTTGATATACTTCCAAAGCGGCCTTATCAGGGAACCGCACCACCAAACCGATTGTGAAGCCCTGGCCGCGGGCACTGAAGTTATACCCGACGGTCAAATCAAGGATATTCGGAATCTTATCTTGCAGAGCTTTCAAGCGGGCCACCAGTTCTTCCATTTGCTCATCAGTTGCTTCCGGCTTCTTTTTTAACAGCACAATATGCTCAATCATCTGCGCCCCTCCTCGCCTCTTATTCTTCCGCTAGCAATAGCTCAGTCACAAAGCGAGCTGTCTTACCAACCAAACGACAACAATCATCCCGGCCGCCAGTCTCTGCCCAGTGTTTCCGGAAATCGGGATCGTTCAAATCGCCCCCAATCACCTCATGGCACAACCGGCTATCAAATTCCTTTTCGAAAAACCGATAAAGCTTCTGGGCTTTTTCAAATGAGTTCAGCAACTTATCCAAATCCCGCATCTCTTCTCCGCTCGGGCCATACTTCATACCCAAGGCCAGAATGCCACCCTGCAAAGCCCCGCACAGTGAACCAATCCGGCTGCCACCGGCCATCGGACCAGCCGCCTTGATCAACAGATCGTCACGTGGCCCCACAACATCCTGGACAGCCATCAACACCGCCTGCGAACAAGCCTGTGTCTTACAGCTCTTCAAGTAGTCATAACCCAACTGTTCCGCCCGCGCCAGTTTTTCTTCCATGGGCTCAGCTCCTTTTCAATCTTCTTGTAGGATTCTAATCACCTGCGCGGCCGTTTCCCCGGCCAACCGACAACATCGTTCCCGTCCACCGGCAGCTTCCCATTCCCGTATTTTTTCTTGCTCATCAAGGTGAAAACCGATTATTTCATGGCAAAACCAACTGCCAAACTCCTTCTCAAACCAGTGATATAAAGTCTGGGCCTTTTTGAAGGAAGACAACAAGTGCTGATAATCCTGCATCTGCGCCCCGCACGTTTCCGGGACAGCCATTAATACGGCCTGTGAGCAAGCCCGTGTACTGTGGTTGCAAGGGTAGTCATAGGCCAGTCTTTCGGACCGCGCCGCCAAATCCAAACAACCGTCCTCCCTTCCCTTTCCTTTGGGATTGTTTCGCGCCTATGAAACGGCGTTCCTGCCAAACAGGGCAAGAAAAGAGAAAAGGACCGCCCCAGATCACCTCTGAGACGGTCCGGCTTGACTTATGTTTAATAGAAAAGCGGGATCACATAGCGGGCCAGGAAATAGAGCACGGCTACTGTAATGATGATGTATGCCCCATATCGCACCACCGCATTCCAAACCGGAACAGTGCGGACCGGATCCCCATCAGCCATGGGCCTCACCTCCGCCCATAGCTTGCCCCGCCCACCTAATTTATAACAGATTAACGGCTCAGCCAACCACCGTCGACCGCTAGTGTATGACCGTGAACATAATTTGAGGCATCAGAAGCTAGGTAGACAACCGCACCCGCCAATTCATCGATCGTCCCCCACCGCCCGGCCGGGATCCGGGCTAGCAGGGCCCGGGAGCGTTCCGGGTTAGCTTTCAGGTTTTCGATCAGGTCAGTATCGAAATATCCCGGTGCAATGCAATTCACGTTTATCCCCTTGCTGGCCCACTCATTGGCCAACGCTCTGGTCAAATTAGAGATCGCCGCTTTGGCGGCTGCATATGGCGCACAGAGGATGCCACCCTGGAAAGACAGCACCGAGGCCGTATTGATGATTTTGCCCTTACCCTGCTTGAGCATCTGTCGCCCAGCGGCCTGACAGAAATAGAAAACCGCATCCATGAGTACAGTGGTCACCAAATGCCATTCTTCCAACGGAAATTCTTCCGCCGGGTGCCGAGAGATTATCCCGGCGTTATTCACCATAATATCCAAGCGTCCGCAATCGCGCACGATTTGCTCGATAGTGGGGAAGATTTTGTCCAGTTCCGTCACATCCAATTGGATGCTATGAAAACGCCGACCCAAGCCTTCTATTATCTCCCGGGCCTTTTCATCTTTACCAGAGCGCGAAATGCACACGATATCCGCTCCCGCCTCAGCCAAACCCTTTGCCATGCCAAGACCGAGACCACGGTTGGCTCCCGTCACAACCGCCAGCTTACCACTCAGGTCAAACATCTTCATATCGCAACCCTCCGTCATTATATTGCTATCACCCGGAAGTCCGTCATTACCTGCGCCATCACTTCCCCCACCTTGCCCTGTATAATCAGATCAGGGCGAAATGTAGGCAGCCGGGGGTGGGCCACCAGTCGCGGCGGCTCCAAATTTACATAAACGGTGCGAGCATGCTTGCCTTTGTTGAGCGGCAACCAACAGGCCGGGGCTACCGCCAAACTTGTACCCAAAACCATGATTAAATCCGCTTTCGCAATCGCATCTTCAGCGGCCCGGAAGGTCTCGACCGGAATCGGGTCCCCGAACAAAACCACATCTGGCCGTATACTTCCCTGGCCAGGGCTGCACGAACAAGAAGGGACTCCCGCTTGCTCTTTCACGTAATCAATGGGAAACGATCGCTCACAATGCATGCACCGCACTGTCCGCAGGTGGCCATGCAGTTCGTAGACGTGTCTTGAACCCGCCTTTTGGTGCAACCCATCGATGTTTTGAGTCACGACCGCTTGCAGCAACCCCATTTCCTCAAGCTTTGCCAATGCTTTATGGCAAGCGTTTGGTTGCGCGTCACCCCAGCGCAAAAAAAGTTCGCGAAATGATTCCCAAAACCCCACCGGGTCACCCAGCAAAACATCCCTGGTGGCCTTTGCCATTGGGTCGACGTCTTTCCAAACCCCTTTTTCGCCGCGATAGTCCGGCAAGCCCGATTCCGTGCTCACACCAGCCCCTGTAAAGGCGACGATCCGCTTGGCTTGACCAAGCAAATCAACTAACCGTTGCACAACAATCCCTCCCAGCAACAACGGTAACCCCCGCCAGAAAACCAGCGGGGGCCCAATCGTCTCATGTAGCGAGGTAGTTACTTAAGAAAGTCTTCGCTGTCAAACTCCATCGGCTTCAGCTCACCAAGCACTTCAATGTTCGGATTGGCCTTAGCCTCAGGCAATAGACTTTCCGAAATCCAAATCTCATCCAGTTCTGCGGTGTTACGGATCCGCACTACTTTCGCCTCCGTAGGCTCCACCCGCGGCACAGTCTTCAGGGCGACGACGATCGCCTGCCGGTCGTTCTCCATCGTCATTGGTGTGCCACCGGCCATTAATTCCGTGGAGGTGATCACATTGGCGTATGTGTACTCCCAATCAATTTTCTCCACTACCCGGCGCGTAGTGAGATCAGCATCTCCGATGCCGGTGGCATTGCCGTGCGTCTCTTCCGTCAACCCGCGCACAAACAGTTTCTTGACATACGGTTTGAACGTTTGTTTTATCAGGTTGGAGGAAGTGAAACGCCCGGTCACATTCGGGTCCATACCGGAACCGGAAATGTTCTTGCCGATCTCATCCACGATCAGCAGATCCATTTCGTCGAACAAGATTTTCGGCATGGCGTCCCGTGCCACTGGCAGCAATTCCACATCGGTCTCTTCGATCTTGTCCGGCGTCACTGCACGGATAATCATCGTCTCGTCATAACCATTTTCCACTATTCCAACCCCGCAAGCAATCGGGGCCCGCTCCACGATGGCGCGACCGACCTCGGGGATGATTTCGTTGAACAGGGCGAATCCCTGTTGATGGACATAAGTGGCACCACGGTGCTTGCCCAGGCCAATCACCATCATCTTCATCAGACCGCTTTCAATCGGGCCACGGAAATTGGTATGGGGTTTGATGCGGGCTACCACCATAATGCCGTCCGCCTCATAAGCCGGCTTGCTGACATACACCGGAGTACCGCTTTCAGTCTGGCCCAGTTCAACCACGTCCATGGAGGCATCTATTTTAACCCCCATCGTTTCCTCGGTGACATTGTAACTGGCCAGCACTTCCAGTTGTCCCTCGGGCGTACCACCGCCGTGACTGCCCATGGCCGGAACGACAAACGGCTCCATACCGTTTTCTTTCAACCAATCAATGCAAGTCTTGGTGATTAAAGCAATATTAGCAATACCCCGGCTACCGACAGTGATGGCTATCCTTTGACCGGGCTTAAAGCGGGCTTTGATCTCCGGTTTATTGAGTTCTTCATAGACCTTAGCTGGAATGTCGGTGATTTTGTCACTGACAAACTTCTGCCTGATTTCGACCATCTTGGGCAGGTCGATATCAAACCCACCTTCCACAATCGGCACAATGATCTCCCCTTTCTGTTTTTCCCATGACATTTCCGCACATTAACAAATATGTATGCTAAACTTATTCTCTTTATTGGTAAGTTCCTCCTGCAAAAACAGAAAAACCATCATGCTCGTCTTTAGCTTGCTCCCGAAAGAAAAAGAATAACCGCATCCGTATGGATGCGGCAAAAAACACCTGAGTAGACCTATAAGCCGAGTTCTGTCTTGGGTGATCATCTATCTAGGAGACAGGTTGCCCTGCCTCTCCAGCGACCAAACCCGAGAGGTCGGCGGGCCGCGTCATACCTCTCCTATTCGGTCTTGCTCCGAGTGGGGTTTGCCTAGCCAGTCAGTCACCTGACCGCTGGTGCGCTCTTACCGCACCTTTTCACCCTGACCGGAAACCGGCGGTATGTCTCTGTGGCACTTTCCTTGAGGTCACCCTCACTGGGAGTTACCCAGCACCCTGCCCTGTGGAGCTCGGACTTTCCTCGCGTACTGCCTGGCGGCAATGTACCCGCGATCACCCGGTCTACTCACGCGTCAAATTTATTTACACAAATATCATAACACGAGCCTGGACTGAAAATCAATTTTTCGCATCAAGCGCTTTGTTCGCCAACCAGTCAGCTTCTTTGTTCTGCTCCCGGTTGATATGTAGAAATGATACCTCAGTAAACTTTTCCATCAAAACCTTTACCAATAAATAGAGCGGCCGCAAACCTTCATTCTTCACTTTATACTGGCCGTTGATCTGCTTGACCAACAATTCGCTGTCAGATCGTATCTGAACCCGCTCAGCGCCTAACGACATGGCTTCTTCCAGTCCGCGAATGACAGCTAAATATTCAGCCACGTTGTTTGTAGTCTCCCCGACGTATTCCGAGATGGTTTTGATAACCTGGCCGTTTTCTGCGATCACAACTCCCAAAGCCGCCGGACCAGGGTTGTGGCGGGCAGCGCCATCGGTGTTCAATACCAGTTCCCGCATATCCCTAAACCTCCTGCCAGGGTGGCGTCAACGCCGTGCTGCTGGCCACCACCGTCTTTTTGCCTTGCAAACAATCTCTCAAATAGCTGCAGAGCGTTTCCACCACCGGCAATTCCGTAGCATAATGACCAGCATCAAATACGGTTAGCCCCAGATCCTGAGCCAACCGGGCGTCATGGTGTTTCACATCCCCGGTCACCAGGCAGTCAGCTCCGCGCCGGGCAGCCTCCGCAACAAACCCGGCTCCCGCTCCCGGGCACACCGCCACCGTGAGATATTCCCCCTTCGGACAGACGGCCCGCAACGCAGGTACCGATAACCGCTGTTTGATGAGTTCACTTAACTCCTGAAATGAAAGCGCTTGGGGCAGCTGCCCGATCCGCCCAAAACTGACTGCCGCTCCTTCATTCGCCAGTTGGTAGACATCGTAGGCCACTTCTTCATACGGATGGGCTTTGCGCATGGCTGCCAGAGCTTTCGCCAGGCAGGTTTCCGACACGATGGTTTCCAACCGGTATTCCTCCACCTCTTCTTCCTGCCCTACCTGACCCAAAAATGGACTGCTCCCCGCCAGCGGTTTGAATGTGCCTTGTCCCAACGTACGGAAACTACAATGACTGTAATTGCCCAACCAACCAGCGCCGGCATCCGCCAGCGCCATGCGCACGTCATGCATATGGGTCCGGGGTACGAACACAACCACCTTGAACAATTTTTCCGGATTGCCCGCCAGCGGGCTAAGCCCCACCAACCCCAACCGCTCCGCCAGGATGTCGGCTACCCCGCCCCGGCAGGCGTCCAAATTGGTATGTGCTACCAGGAGAGCTATTCCATTGCTGATCAAATCCCGCAGCAACGCGCCCAATGGTTCGTCAAATCGAATATGCCTGAGCGGGTTGAATATGAGCGGGTGATGTGTGATGATTAGGTCTGCGTTCGTCATCAGCGCCTCGTGCAAAACGGCCGGTGTGACCTCCAAAGTCACCAGCACCCGCCGTACCTCCGCCCGCTCGTCACCCACTTGCAGACCAACATTGTCCCAATCGGCAGCAAGGCACCGGGGCGCAAATTCCTCCATCAATGAAACCAGCTTCCCTACCGTGATATACACCGGAGCATCTCCTCCAACCTCGCCATCTTCTTGATCAGGCTTGCTCTGTGGGCAACGGCACCTGGCCGCTTAACATTTTCTAAAGCGGCCACGGCGTGACCATACCTGTGGAGCCGGAAGCGGATCAGGTCCGGCAGCAAAGGGTGCCGCTTGTCCCACAGACAGGGCCCGATTTCGAACAGGAGCTCCTCTGTGATCACCTGCCGCCCTTTGCCAGCCGCTATCACTTCATATAGCTTGGCTCCCTCTTTAGCCAGGTCTTCATCCCGCAATTGATAACCCGCCCCAACCAACCACCGCCTGAGGATATCCGCCCCCTGCATAGGTTGCAGGACGAGGGTTTTCGCCATTCCAGCCACCTGTGGGGCCGCTTGCAACAGCGTTGCAATCAGGCCCCCACCCATGCCCGCCAGGACGATCGTCTCGACTTCGCCCGGCGCCAGCACCGATAAGCCATCACCATAGCGCAGTTCGATTCGCTCCTGCCAACCGGACTGTCTGATCTCATGCTGCGCCCTCAGGAATGGACCAGATTGCACCTCACTGGCAATAATCTTCCCACTCCAGCCACTGTCCGCCAACGCTATCGGCAGTTGGGCGTGGTCCGTGCCGATATCGGCCACATCCCCGGTGGGAATCATTTTGCATACTGCCTGCAAACGGGGGCTCAAACCACCCATACCTTTCATCATCCCCCAGGTAGTTCCTTCCTTTTCATCATAACAGAAAGGTCGCACACCAGGGTGCGACCCAAAATTGGTGGGCGGTATAGGATTTGAACCTATGGCCTCACGGATGTGAACCGTGCGCTCCACCGCTGAGCTAACCGCCCATTGTTATCCATAACGATCTTGCTTTATTATTTTAACACGAACGTCCCAAAAACTCAAACCCAATTGCGCGCCTGCCCAAAACACAATTGGCATTTGGCAATCAGATCTCTGCTCAAGATAAAAAAATGGTGACCCCACCGGGAATCGAACCCGGGTTACCACCTTGAAAGAGTGGTGTCCTAACCGCTAGACCATGGGGCCACACAAAAATTATTCAACTAAAAAAGGTGTGACACTTGAGTATTCTAACTGATGCATCCGGCAAAGTCAAGTCACCACAAAGGCCGTGCTTTAGACATTAAACCTGATATTGAGCATATCACCATCCTGGACAATGTAATCCTTGCTTTCCAACCGCACCTTGTTGTCATTTTTGGCTATGGACATATCCCGGCATTTGATGAAATCCTCGTAGGCACACACTTCCGCGCGGATGAAACCCTTCTCCAGGTCAGAATGGATCTTGCCAGCAGCAGCCTTTGCTGTGGTGCCCTGAACGATCGTCCAGGCACGCACCTCATCTTTACCGACCGTAAAAAACGATATCAATCCGGCCTGGCGGTAGACAGCCCGGACAATGCGATCCAGAGCCGGTTCACTGACACCCAACAGGCGGCAATATTCCTCCCTGTCTTGTTCCGGGAGAGCAGCGATCTCTGCCTCCACCTGCAAAGAAAAAGCCGGCCAGTCATATTCCGCTGTGATTTTATCCTCATCGGTATTAATAATCGGTAGTAGGGCCTTGCGGGTGAAAAAACCATGGTTGCGCATGATCTTTTCCTCTGCCCCAGACAGCTCCATCTTGGCGAGAAACTCTCCCTGATTGAGCAACTCAGCCGCTCGCCTCAGCACCTCATATTCCAACTGCAGCTCTTTGCAGCCCTGTTTTTTCAGTTGCCCGGCCAGGCTCTCCAGGCGCTTTTCCGTTACCACCATGTCCTGCAACAACAGCTCATCCTTAATAATACCAAGATCTCTCCGGTAGTCGTTCGTTTCCAGTGGATTTGGGTGAATATCGTCAGCGAAATCGCGCAACACCACCAGTAACAAATCGACCTTGCGAATGTCGGCAAAGAAAGAGCGATTCTTGTTCAGATCAATGCCAGGGATATCTGCCAACTCCAAAGCAGCATATGTGATTTTTTCGGGTTGGTAAATTTCCGCCAGCGCATCAATTCTTTTGTCTGGCACCCTGGCTGTGCCGATGTTGACCCCGGATTTTTCATAGGAAACATTACTACCCGTAAGTAGCTTGAATAATGATGTTTTGCCCGAGTATCTCAGGCCAGCTAGCCCGATTTTCATTGCCGTCCCTCTTTCAATCACAAATTGAACCCCATCTCGCCACCACAAGATGGGGTTCCAAAAACCTTTGGCCGCTCTTGGCCGCAAGTCCGATTCACTTGGTGGGCCCGGCGCGACTCGAACGCACAACCAACCGGTTATGAGCCGGCAGCTCTGCCCATTGAGCTACGGGCCCGACAGAGCTACATAATTATAACACGGCAATATTAGCTACGCAAGCGAGGCTACTCCAAATAGTCTTTTAATTTTTTACTGCGACTGGGATGGCGTAGTTTGCGCAATGCTTTAGCTTCGATTTGTCTAATCCGTTCCCTGGTAACACCAAACACTTCTCCCACTTCTTCCAAAGTGCGCGCCCGACCATCATCAAGTCCGAAGCGCAGACGCAGAACGCGCTCTTCACGCGGAGTGAGCGTATCTAAAACTCCTTCCAACTGTTCTTTCAATAACAAATATGAGGCGGCATCAGCCGGCGCCAGAGCATCTTCATCTTCAATGAAGTCGCCGAGATGGCTATCTTCCTCTTCGCCGATCGGGGTCTCCAGCGAAACCGGTTCTTGCGCAATTTTCATAATCTCGCGCACCCGCTCTTCTGGCACCCCCATCTCTTCCGCGATCTCCTCCGGCAATGGTTCGCGCCCCAACTCCTGCAAAAGCTGTCGGGAAACCCTGATCAATTTATTGATGGTTTCCACCATATGCACCGGAATCCGAATCGTACGCGCCTGATCGGCTATTGCCCTTGTGATAGCCTGGCGGATCCACCACGTAGCATAAGTACTAAATTTATACCCTTTGCGATAATCGAACTTCTCCACCGCTTTAATCAGACCCAGGTTGCCCTCTTGGATCAGGTCCAAAAAGAGCATTCCCCGGCCCACATAGCGTTTTGCAATGCTGACCACCAGGCGGAGGTTTGCTTCCGCTAAACGCCGTTTAGCCTCCTCATCGCCATTCTCGATGCACTTCGCCAGTTCTATTTCTTCTTCCGCAGTCAACAGGGGGACCCGACCGATCTCTTTCAGATACATCCGTACCGGGTCATCAACCGCTACCCCTTCTGGGACGCTCAGAGCAGCGTTACCGCCCTCTTCCTCATTGTCTTCGCTATTTGCCGCTCCATCCGGACTTTCGCCCACGACTTCAATCCCCAGATTGGTGAACTGCTCATAAACATCATCAATCTGCTCTGGAGTCAGTTCAATTCCTTGCAGGCGATCCATGATTTCGTGATAAGTGACGGCACCCTGTTTTTTCCCTTTGTCGATTAACTCTTTCACAACTGCCATGCGCTCTTCATATTCTTTCATAAAAATCGGTCTCCCCCCTTTCTGCAATAGTGGCCATCAAACGGGAACGCGCCTAATCTCTTTTACCCGCCGATTCAAATCCTGCTGTTCAGCCAGGAGCTGGTGCGGTATTTTGCTTCCTTGGTTTTGCAAAGCAGTAATTTCTGCTTGAATCTCGTGTAAACGCTCTTTCATTCTATGCACAATGATGGTGTTGATGAAATCGTCTAACCAGGGAACTATTGGTTGCGCCAGCTCATTCCCGGCAACAAAAGAGCCGTCCCGGAAGAGCAACCCCATCAAGGCCCGTTTTGTCTCCCCTTCCGGCAACCCGGCCAGAATCTGGTCCACCCGCAGCGCAGCTTTCGGTCTGGACTCGTATTCCTTCCGCAATACCCGGGCAACTTCCCGGCAAGTGGGGAAATCCTCCGGTTCAAGCCTCTCCCATACCTTCTCAGCAGCGGCAGGATCAGCCAACACGGCTTGCAAAATGGCTTGCTCCGCCTTACTAACCGCTGGTTCCGGTAAATTCGCGCTCCGGGTAGCGAAATCCTTTTCGCCCTCATTATTCCTAATTTTTCTATATCTATGCGTATTTTTCCCAGTCTGCCCGCGCAGGGCCTTCCTGATTTCGCTGACCAGGGAGGATTCGGAAACTCCCAGTTCCCGTGCTATCCAAACCACATAGCCTTCCCGCTCAACCGCGTTCTGGAGCCTGGCCAGGACTGGCGCCAACTGCGCAGCGATACGGGCTTTGCCTTCCACGCTGCGCGCATCGAACTGGCGGCAAGCGATTTGAAAATGATATTCCACCAATGGCAAAGCTCCTGCGTTCACCTGTTGCCAGGCCGCCAGCCCTTTCTCCCGTAACAGCGAGTCGGGATCATAACCAGCGGGTATTTGGGCCACTCGCACCCGCACTCCCTGATCAGTGAGCATCCCCAGGCCCCGCAGGGTAGCGCGCTGGCCAGCCGCGTCAGCATCGTAAGCGATCACTACCTCCTTGGCCATCACAGCTAAAGAGCGGGCTTGTTCTTGACTGAGGGCTGTCCCCAAAGAGGCCACCACATTTTTGATTCCCAAACGGTGGCAGGTAATCACATCCATGTAACCCTCAACCACGATTGCCTGCCCTTGCGCACGGATGGCGTCCTTCGCCAGATACATCCCATACCATTGATGACGCTTGTTAAACAGGTTCGTTTCCGGAGAATTCAAATACTTCGGCCCATCGCCTTCCCCCAAAATCCGTCCCCCGAAACCGATCACGCGGCCCTGCCTATCATGAATGGGGAACATCAACCGACCCCGGAAGCGATCATAGTACCCTCCATCACGGCGTGGTGACACCAGGCCAGCGGCCACCAAATCCGGCGGCTTTACGCCGCGCCGCCCAAGTGCTTGCAAAAGCGCATCCCAGTGGGGCGGAGCCCAACCCAACCTAAACACTGTGCGGGTTTCCTCGTCTATCTGACGCTGATCAAGATAAGCACGAGCCTCCTTCCCAGCCTCAGACTGCAAACAGTGCTGGAAGTAGCGGGCGGCCAAAACAAGGGCATGCAATTGCCGCTCCCGCGCTTGATTGCGCGCCACCATTTCCTTGGAGGCTGCCTGGGGTGGCGTAATCCCAGCCCGTTTGGCCAGCATCTGTAACGCTTCCCCAAACTCCACCTTTTCGCGCTGCATCAGGAAGGTGAAGACGTTCCCGCCCACTTGACAGCCGAAGCAGTAAAACATCTGTTTGTCGGGCGAAACAGTGAATGAAGGAGTCTTCTCCGCATGAAAAGGACAAAGCCCGACATAATCCTTGCCGGCACGACGAAGCGAGACGTATTCGCTGATTACTTCCACAATATCGTTGCGACGTTTAATCTCTTCGATCAGATCATCGCTATAATAACCAGACAATAATATCACCTGCGTCCGACGCGAACCGCCTGCCCACTATTCCGGCATAGTAATCGGGCAAGGCTAAGTGTTCGCCGCGGATAATATTTTTCCTCCCCTAAACCCTTCAGTCCCGCCAGGGCGCTGGCAAAAATACTCTGCGGTATATCTCAATCGCGTAACGATCCGTCATTCCTGCCACATAATCGCATATGGTGCGATCCAACGGGACCCCTGCCGGCGGTCCGTTCCCGCCATATAATTGCTGTGGCTCCTGCTGGAAATAACGATAAAGCGCTTCCACCACCTGTTTCGCTTTGTCCTCCTCCCGTTTCGCCGGGGACCCCACGTAGACCCGTGTGAACAAAAACTGGCGCAGGCGCTCGGTAGCCGACCAAACATGCGGACTCATGCGAATCCCATCACCCGGCGTCGCTTCCCCACTCGCTTCAATCATGTCTTGCACCATGGTGTGGATGCGCTCGGAATGGCGCCAGCCCAGTACCTGCAAACAGTCCTTTGGTAAATCGGAAACATCTATGATGCCACCACGGATGGCATCATCAATGTCGTGATTGATATAAGCGATGCGATCCGCCAAACACACGATTTGGCCTTCCAATGTGCCCGGGCACCCCGGGCCAGTGTGGTTGAGGATGCCATCCCGCACCTCCCAGGTAAGATTCAGGCCCCCTGGCTGCTCCAAATGATCGACCACGCGCAAGCTCTGCTCGTTATGCTCAAAACCCCCGGGGTGGATTTCCCGCAACACATCCTCGCCGGCATGACCAAACGGAGTATGCCCCAGGTCATGTGCGAGTGCGATTGCCTCGGTCAAATCTTCATTGAGACGCAAAGCCCGCGCCACCGTGCGCGCGATCTGCGCAACCTCTAAAGTGTGTGTCAAACGAGTGCGGAAATGGTCTCCGGTCGGGGCGATGAACACCTGGGTCTTGTCTTTCAAACGGCGGAACGCCTTGGAGTGGATAATGCGGTCGCGATCCCTTTGGAACGCTGTCCGCACCGGGCATTCTTCCTCTGGCCTGTTTCTACCCCTTGATAAACGGCTCCGTGCCGCCTTCGGCTGCAGACGTTCTTCCCATTCTTCCGTAATAACACGCGGGCAAACCATGGCCAACACCTCCGCCCGGCAGTCACAACTTTTTTTCCATACGGAAATTCTAAATTCCTGCCCAACAAACAAGCCCCCTGCCGGGGGCATTGGTTAACGTTGGATCTGACTTGCTTCCACTGGCACAACTCCTCGTCCCAATTCAATTCTCTCTTCTACTGTGCCATCGGTTTTTATTCGATAAAGAGGCCAGGTACTGCCCTGATCAACATGGAAATAAACCCAATCCCCGCTGATCGCCACATCCTGTACCCGTTCTTGCACGCTCATTTTTTGCCTGTTGTTGCCATCACAGTCAATTCTGTACAGGCTGATGTTATCATCGAAGCAAGTATAATAAATCCAGTCATCCTTCGTATTAAGTCTTGCTGCATGATCATCGCAGAGTTTGACCCGTTCCGAGCCATCAATATCTAATAAATAGATGCCGTCCAGAGAATAAATCAGCCAGTTCCCCTGCTTAACGATTGGGCTAAAGGGAATTTCATCCAGCAGCTTCGTCTTTCCCGTGCCATCAAGTCTTATTTTGTACAGGCCGCTTTCCCTGTCAACTAAATTCTCCTGCTCTATTGCCCATTCCGGCGGATCATAGGCATAATAAATCCACCCATCAGAAATATAGGGTTTGTTAAGGTAATGAGTATAATCCAAGACCTGTTGAATGTCATCGCCGGCATGGTTCATCTTATAAAGGGTGTAATAATCATACGTTCTCGGCTCTTCGCCCAGCGGCGGTTCATCGGTATGACAGGTGACTATTTTATTAACGCAATAATATATCCAGTGAGCATCGCAATAGACTGCGAACTTTTGCTGCCGTTTATCCTGATGGACCACTTGAATTAGCATATTATCAGGCTCAAACCGGTAAATCCCAAACGACGAATCAGGATAATGGGCATGGTCTATTATATACACCCATTGGTCATTAACTAGTAGCTGGCTGGCCTGGATGTCATCTAATACCTTTGCTATCTGACCCTGCTCGTCAATGTTGTAAACCGCCAGATCGCCGCTTCTAAACCTGAAGAATGTCTTATCACCATAACTCACAATAAATCCGTCGTTCATGAGATTATTGGTGAGCGCATCGGTAGCAGCCCCGTGCACAGGGGAAATGTCTGCGCCTCCGTTACAGCCCGTGACAAACAGCAAGCATACAGAGAGCAGGACAATATTAAAACAATTGTATTTTCCCCTTACCTTAGCCATGACCGTGCAACCCCCCAGCTAGGATCAGGTGCTAATGGAGAAATCCAAAAAACAGGTATTGCCCGGGGAATCCCCCAGCCAACTCGGCTACTATTTTGTGAATGCCGCGGACATAGACACATTTGTGCTCTCGGTTTGCTTCGGCAGCAATAGGTATATTCCTTGCCGTAGAGAATTAAACTTTGTCGATCTGGGAGAAGCACGATTTTGCGACCAGGTTTTTTCACGGAAACATTATTTTTTTGTGGCCGACTCGGTGGGAGGAGCAGTTCATGGAAGACAATTCATGGAGAAAAAGCATAACATTGTTCCTGGCGAGCCAGAGTCTATCCCTTTTCGGTTCCTCCGTGGTCAGTTTTGCGATTATCTGGTACATCACCCTGGAGACATCGTCCGGCATATGGGTGACGGCCTTCACCATTTGTTCCCTGGTGCCGCAGGTAGTGATTTCGTTGTGGGCCGGGGTCTGGGCGGACCGCTACGATCGCCGGAACCTGATTCGGCTGTCGGATGGCCTGATGGCCCTGGTCACACTCGGATTAGCCATGGTATTTTGGGCCGGTTATCAAAGGCTGGAACTGCTTCTAGCAGTATCATTCTTCCGGTCCGTCTGCGCAGGAATCCAGATGCCGGCGGTCATGGCCGCCTTTCCCCAAATCGTACCGATGGGGAAACTGACCAGAGTACAAGGAATCAACCAGACGATCACTTCCGTGTTAATGCTGCTTTCCCCTGCAGTGGGGGGAGTCGTACTAGGCTCCCTGGGGATCGTCTGGGCCCTTTTGCTGGACGTCATCACAGCCTTTTGGGCAGTTGTGATCCTCAGCTTCATTACCCTCGCCAGAGTTGACCGTTCCGGGGCAACCACCTCGGTGATCACTGATTTGCGCCAGGGAATAAAATATGCTTTTTCCGATCAACTCCTGAAACGGCTCCTAATCTTTTATGGGATAGCCTTTTTCCTTGTCACACCAGCAGCATTTTTGACCCCGTTACTTGTGGAGCGAATTTTCGGCAGCGATGTTTGGAAACTGACGGCCAATGAAATGGCCTGGACCCTTGGTTCGTTGGTGGGAGGAATTTTTGTTTCCCTGCGGGGTGAATTCAAAAACAAAATCTTTACCATCTCTGTTTCCCTCATTTGCTTCGGCGTTTCTTTTGCCATGCTCGGCCTATCGACCAACTTCCTTCTCTACTTAATCATCATGGGCGTCGCTGGTATCTTCATGCCGGTAATGGCGACAGCGGAAACTGTATTAATCCAGGAAAAAGTAGAAACCGAAATGATGGGGAGAGTTTTTTCTCTACTGCAAATTGTCACCGGTAGCGCCATGCCATTTGCCATCCTGTTTTTTGGCCCACTGGCCGACATTGTAGCGATTGGTTCGATTCTCTTCGTATCAGGGGCGCTGCTGGCATTTACGGGAATAATATTCCAAATAACCACCAAGCAATACGTTTGATACCGGGCTCTGCGCAAAACTAAACGACCTTGTTTTTATTTCTTAACAACCGGAATCCAGATTTCACTGTACGCGTAATCATGCTTCTGTTTATCCATTTTAGTAAAAGAAAAAGAAGGAGCATCGATAAGTTCATAGCCGGAGGAGGGGAGCCATTCCGCATATATCTTTGCCATTGTCGTTTGGAGAGTGTCAGGAAACGGTCCTTGATTGGGGAATACCGCCCAAGTGCTAGCTTCGACCGGCACGACATCCAATAGATCGCTAACGTGATTTTCGGTTGTCAAAACACCAATCAAATGAGTCAGATATCCCTCTTCTTTCAAAAAATTTGCATCAGCATCATAAGAAACATTGACGATTTCGTATGGTGCGATGTTTTGCAGGGCATGCATTTCTTTTTTTTGTTCATCTGTAATACTTAGTGCCAACTGCACGATCTCTTCATTAACCCCCTCAAATTGCATTGGTACACGCTTGCTTACCCCCACAAAATTAAAGGCTGGTTTGGTTTCGATTCTAAACTCCATGCTCATACCCCCCGTTACGGTAATGACAAATGAAAGCTTCGGGAATGTTTTCTGCAAGCCTGTCCTCATCACATCCGAGGGCAAGCAACCTGCCCATTTCTTGAATGCCCGAGAAAAACCATCCACTGACTGGTAACCATATTTAAAGGCCACATCCGTTACCTTTTCCCCGTCCCATAAATCCTTGCTCGCCTCCGACAATTTTCTGTGCTTGATATATTCATGAAGGGACATCCCAGAAAGATAGTAAAATATCTTCCGGAAGTGATAATCAGAAACTCCCGCGTATTCAGCAATCCTGGCCAGAGACAAATCGTCTGTTAAATGGGTTTCAATATAGTCCATCACCTGATTCAACTCTCTGAGCATAATCTCCCCTCTTTCATATCAATATGATATCAATACTAGCCGTTGGGTGCTCGACTTTTTCGGAAGAAGAATTATCGATTCAAAATAAAGGGTTCCCTGACCTCGTTACATCCAGCAAAGCAGCCTGGCGAAAATCCAAGGTCTGGGAACCACATCAAAATATAGCGAGGATAATAAGAAAACGTGAGAATATAAGCGGGCCTCATTAGAAGTAGTTTGCGATACTTCACTTCTTGCATGTCAGCAAACTTCGTCTTGTTCAATAGCATAAAAACCTTTGTCTTTTGAGCGCACCGTTTGATATTTCGTGGTGAGCAGTCCCAAGATATTTGGCTGAGGAAAAAAAGTCGGCAATATGAGGGGCAAATTGATCGAAGATCACGACCGGCCGAAGGCGGCCTATTGAGTTGTAATGGCTGATCCATCCGCAAACTCAGGCAAGCCGGCAGGCTCGAGTTTTGGAAAAGAAAATAATCTATGAAAAACAAAGGGACGATATCACACTAAGTGTCACCTCGCCCCTTGGTCACCTTTTTAGAATCCACTGCCCCTATCTGTGATATTTACACCCCTATCTCCAACCATCACACTGCCATCCTTTAACAATATATAGGGTGAAAATCTAATGGTTTCATCTTTATAAGAAAAAGCAATGATAGTGTACAATTAAGTTCGCAAAAGTAAAAAGGAAAAACCATCGGCAACTCCGAAAATGGTAAGTGATGAGCAAACCAGAAAGGAGTTTTAACCGATGGTCTACTCTAATTCTACCGTAAGTTT
>DUQP01000011.1 GCA_012837735.1 Bacillota bacterium | reverse complement strand
GGAAGCCCGCGTTGTGCTGGAATTGAGCAGCTTCCAGCTCCAGACCCTCGACCGCAGCCCGTGGATCGGCGCCTTGCTGAACATCAGCCCGAACCATCTGGATATCCACGCTTCTCTGGAAGAATATAAAGCCGCCAAGGAGAACATCCTGCGCTTCCAGGGCCGGGATGACTGGGCCGTGTTGAACTATCGCTGGCCAGGGGAGTTCGAGCCTCCCGGGCAGGTCTGCTATTTTTCCGGCTCCACTCCTTTGCCGGAAGGAGCCTGGCTGGAGGGCGACCGCCTGTATTTCGCCAGGCCAGGCCAGGCGCCGCAGGAGATTTGCCGCCGGGATGAGATTCAGCTGCCGGGCCAGCACAATGTGGAAAATGTGTTGGCAGCGGCCGCCTGTGCGCTGTTGGCGGGCGCCGGCATGGCCGCGGTGCAGGCAGTGGCAACGACCTTCACGGGTGTGGAGCACCGGTTGGAGCTGGTGGCCGAGGTGGGAGGAGTGCGTTTCATCAACGACTCGATCGCCACCACGCCGGACCGCACGGCGGCCGCTTTGGATGCCTTCACCCATGAGGTGACATTGATCGCCGGCGGTTACGATAAACTCATCCCCTTTGATCAGTTGGGGGAACTGATCGCCCGCCGCGTGCCCCGACTGGTGACGCTGGGGGCGACGGCGGAAAAAATTGAGGCAGCGGTGGCGGCCGCGGTGCGCGCGCAAAAGGGGGCGGGTCCGGCGGTGTACCGGGCCGGAGATTTCGAGCAGGCGGTGCGGCAGGCGGCGGCGGTGACGCCGCCCGGCGGGGTGGTGTTGTTGTCCCCGGCCTGTGCCAGCTATGATATGTTCCCGAATTTTGCCGCCCGAGGGCAACGTTTCCGGGAGATCGTGCAGGAGCTGAGCCAAGAGGAAAACGCCGGTTAAGGCGGGTGAGCGGTGACATAGGCCTTCAGGCGGCTGGAGACCAGGATCGAGCGCACTTGCAGCAGGTAGGATTCCCCGGCCACCTCCAGCTGGCGATTGTGCAGGACATGATACAGCGCCACTGGATCCAGGTGGCGGGCGCTGCGGCCGCGAAAAGGGGCCAGCAGCTGTTTGCAGCCCTCTTCCACGGCGATGCGCACGGCCGGGCTGGGGTGTTCCACTACCACTTCGATTTCCGAGACTGTCAACCAGGAGTTGCTGCGCAGACTTTCTTCCAGGCGCGCCAGGCCCTCCTGGCTTTCGCGCAACAGCAATTGCAAGCGCTGGTTTTCCAGCGTCAGCTGTTCCACCTGGGTGCCGTAAAGGGGCAAAGCCGCCGCCAGGGCCAGCAGTGCCCCCAGGAAAAAGGGGGGCGCCAATCCGGCCAAGCTTTTCACGACGGTTTGCCGCCGGCCAGGTTGACCATCAGCAGGTATCCGAGGTGTGCGCCGAGAAAACATGAGCACACGAACAGCAGTTGTTTCAGGACCAGCTGCGGATGACCCTGCAGAAGGCCGGCTTCGATGTTTTCGATGGTGGCGAAGGTGCCCCCGAGGGCGGCCGCCATGGCCCAGATTTTCAAGCGTTGGGCTAAAATGGCCATCGTCGATAGGGGCAGGCCGTCTGTGCAGATGCTGCTCAGGGAGCCAACCAGGGAGCCCCCCACTACGACTCCCAGAGCGATTAAGAAAGCCCGGATCATGTCGGCGGCGAAGGCCGGGATGGTCAATGAAATCACCCCCAAGCGCGCTAATCTATATTCCACTCCAGGTCGAGATATCCGTCTGAACTGAAAGGAGCACAACGAATGGCCGGTTTCGTACACCTGCATAACCACAGTGAATACAGTCTGCTGGACGGGGCGGCGCGCATCGAAGCGCTGGCGGCCCGGGCCGCCGAGCTGGGCATGCCGGCGGTGGCCCTCACCGATCATGGTGTGATGAGCGGGGTGGTCGATTTTTACCAGGCTTGCCGCGCCCATGGGGTGAAGCCGATCCTGGGCTGCGAAGTATATGTTGCACAGCGTTCCCGCTTTGACAAGCAGCCCGGTCGCGATGACGACCCGTTCCATTTAGTGCTCCTGGCCGAAAACGAAACCGGTTACCGGAATCTGATAAAACTGGTCTCACGCGGTTTCACGGAAGGCTTCTACTACAAGCCGCGCGTTGATGACGAGTTGCTGCAAGAAAACAGTGCCGGGCTGATTGCGCTCAGCGCCTGCCTGGCGGGGGAGATCCCGCGCTTGCTGCTGGCGGGGCAAGCGGAAAAAGCCCGCCGGCGGGTGGAGTTTTATCGGGACGTGTTTGGCCCGAAAAATTTCTTCCTAGAACTGCAAGATCATGGCATCGCTGAACAGAAGCGCGTGAATGAGGGCTTGCTGAAACTGGCCCGGGATTTGGCGGTGCCATTGGTGGCCACGAATGACTGCCATTATTTGCACTCGCAGGATGCCCTTTTGCAGGACGTGCTGCTTTGTATTCAAACGGGCAAGAGCATCGATGATCAGAACCGGATGCGGTTTCAGGGTGCCGAGTTCTATTTCAAAGACGCCCAGGAGATGGCAGCTTTGTTTCCGCCCGAGGCGATTGCCAATACCATGGCCATTGCCCAGCGCTGCCATGTGGAACTGGAGTTCGGCAATATCCACCTGCCGCAATATGAGCTGCCGGAAGGATATACCGCCGCCAGTTTCCTGCGCAAGCTGTGCCTGGAACGGCTGCCGCACAGATACCCGCAGGCCGGCCCGGAAGTAATGGACCGCCTGGAATACGAGTTGGTTACCATTGAGCAGATGGGATACCCTGGCTATTTCTTGATTGTGTGGGATTTCATCGATTATGCCCGCCGGCAGGGGATCCCGGTCGGGCCGGGCCGTGGTTCGGCGGCCGGTAGCCTGGTGGCCTATGTGTTGGGAATCACGAACCTGGACCCCTTACGCTATAATCTGTTGTTCGAGCGCTTCTTGAACCCGGAGCGCGTGACACTGCCCGATATCGATGTGGATTTTTGCTTTGAGCGGCGCGGGGAAGTGATTGACTATGTGGTGAATAAGTACGGGGCGAACTGTGTGGCCCAAATTATCACATTCGGTACGATGGCGGCCCGGGCCGCCATCCGGGATGTGGGGCGGGTATTGGACATGCCCTATGGCGAGGTGGACCGCTTGGCCAAACTGGTCCCGGCTGGGCCGGGGGTGAGTTTGCAGGGGGCCCTGGAGACGGTGCCGGAGTTGCGCGAAATCAATGCTGGCGGCGGTCCGATGGCTAATTTGCTGCGGCTGGCCCTGGCGGTGGAGGGGATGCCCCGCCATGCTTCTGTGCACGCGGCCGGTGTGGTAATCGCTCCCGAGCCGTTGGAAAATTTGATTCCGCTCCAGCGCACCGCGGACGGGGCGATCATCACCCAATTTCCCATGGAGACATTGGAGCGGTTGGGCTTGCTGAAGATGGACTTCCTGGGCCTGCGCACTTTGACGGTGATCGATCGCACTTGCCAGGAGGTGGAGCGTTCCACGGGCGTGCGCCTGAATATGCATGAGCTGCCGCTGGATGATGAGCAGACATATCAGCTGCTGGCGGATGGCAATACCTATGGCGTGTTCCAGCTCGAGAGCGGTTGGGTGCGGGAGATGCTACGCGAGTTGAAACCGAGTCGTTTTGAAGATATTATCGCGGCGGTCGCCCTGTGTCGCCCGGGCCCGATGGAGAACATCCCGGAGTATGTGAAAAACAAGCAGGGTCAACCCAGTTATTTGCACCCGGATTTGGAGCCGATCCTGGCCGAGACATATGGGGTCATGGTTTATCAGGAGCAGATCATGCAGGTGGCGGCGCGCATGGCCGGCTTCACGCTGGGACAGGCGGATCTGTTGCGGCGGGCGATGGGCAAGAAGAAGAAAGAGATCTTGGACGAGCAGCGCCAGGTTTTCCTGGCCGGCTGTGAGCGCAACGGGATCACGGTGGAGACCGGTACAGCGCTGTATGATTTGATTATGCGCTTTGCCAACTATGGTTTCAACAAGGCCCATAGCGCCGCTTATGCTTTGGTGGCCTACCAGACCGCCTACCTGAAAGCCCATTACCCGGAGGCATTTTTCGCCTCCTTGCTGACCAGCGTTTTAAACAGCAGCGACAAGGTGGCGGATTACGTGGCGGAGTGCCGCCGCTTGGGCATCGCCGTTTTGCCGCCGGATGTGAATGAGAGCCAGACCCAGTTCACGGTCAGCGCCGGCGGGATCAGGTGCGGGTTGGCGGCGGTCAAAAATGTCGGTCTGGCGGGAATCGAAGCGATTCTAGCCGCCCGCCAGGACAGTGGGCGCTTCACTTCCCTGGCAGATTTCTGCTTGCGCGTCAATCCGACCCATTTGAACCGCCGCGCGGTGGAAAGCCTGATTATGAGCGGGGCGTTTGATTCCCTCGGCGAGCCTCGGGCACGTCTGTTGGCTGGGATGGACATGATGTGGGATAGTGCCCAGGCCTATCACCGGCAGCGTCAGGCCGGGCAGATGACATTTCTGGATTTTGGTGATGATGCCTTCAGCGCTGCGGCGGTGCAGATTAAGCTGCCGGATTTGCCTGAGATGCCACAGGCGCAACTGCTGGAATATGAGAAGGAAATGATCGGTTTTTATATTTCCGGCCACCCGTTAGCGGCCTATCAGGACGTATTAGCCCGCGTCACCAGCCACCGCTGTGCGCAATTGGCCGATCTGCCGGACCGCGCGCCGGTCAAGGTGGGCGGAATGCCGATTGCCAGCAAACGCATCAATACCAAAAAAGGTGATCCGATGTTGTTTTTTACCCTGGAGGACCTGGGTGGGTCGGTGGAGGTGATAGTCTTCCCGCGCGTTTTCCAGGAGGCGCGAGATGTGTTGGAGGGAGGCGGTCCTTTCCTGGTGACAGGGCGGGTGGCCGCCCAGGAGGATGAGGTGAAGGTGATCGCAGAAAGCATCACCGCTCTCCCAACCCCGGGCAGTGCGGAGTTGGCGGCTGCCCGTGAGGAGGCGACATCTTATCATGTGCCGGAGCCGCCGCCGGTAGAGCCTCCCCAGTGGGTGGAGATCAAACTGCCCAAGCAGGATCCCCCGCTATTGGAGCTGCGCCAGGTGCTGACAGCCTACCCTGGCCAGGTGCCGGTATTGTTAGCCTTTGCCGAGCGCCGGGAGCGGTTATCGGTGGACCCGTTATATTGGGTGGATGGATCCCGTGAACTGCAAGCGGAGGTAGAAAGCCTGTTGGGAAGCGGTTCCTGTCACTTCCCAGATCCTTTCCGGCAATGTCAGTTGGGAGGGAATGCGGAGAGTTCTGTCGAAGTGTCCGGCTATGATTTGCCGAATTGGCTTTCTCCGCGCACACCAGGTAGGAGATGAAACTTCCCCCAACATGGGGTTACTGATGCTGGTGGCTACACCAGGAGAACTCGCACAATAGGGAGGCAACTGCCCGTGTGGACCGTGATCTTCATCGCGCCAGACGAAGAAAACGCGGAATCTGTCAAAGGGCTGCTAAATGCCGAAGGGATAATGGTGATGTTGCGGCCCATCGGTGAGCTGGAATCGTCGCCGGAGAAGAAACCAGTGGAGGTGCTTGTGCCGGAGTGTGAGGCCGAAGAAGCGGCTGAAATCCTCGTTGCCCGGTCGTGCCGTTAAAAGCTTGGCTGCCGAATCAGGCAGCCTTTTGCCAACATAGGGGGAGTGGTGATGTGAAGCGGATCGGGGTTCTGACCAGTGGTGGAGATGCTTCCGGGATGAACGCCGCCGTGCGGGCGGTGGTGAGAACAGCCGCTGCCGCCGGGTGTGCGGTGGTGGGGATCCGGAATGGATTCAAGGGCTTGCTGGAAGAAGATTTTTGCCAGCTGCCACCGCGTTCGGTGGCGGATATCCTGCAGCGCGGCGGTACGATCTTGGGCACGGCCCGGTGTCCGGAGTTCCGGCAACCGGATGGTCCAGAGCGGGCGGTGGAGATTGCGCGCCGACACACCCTAGAGGGCATGGTGGTGATTGGCGGTGACGGCTCGCTCAAGGGAGCGACCGCCATGGCTAAAGCGGGGTTGCCGGTGGTAGGTATTCCGGCCACGGTTGACAATGACATTCCCTGCAGTGAGTATACGCTCGGTTTTGACACAGCTGTGAATGTGGTAATTGAGGCGATCGATCGGATTCGCGACACCGCCACCTCCCATGAGCGCACATTTGTAGTCGAGGTGATGGGCCGCGAGAGCGGGGCAATCGCAATGGAATCAGGTTTAGCAGCAGGGGCAGAAGCGGTCTTGGTGCCCGAACACCCTTACGATCTGGCGGACGTGGCTGAGCGCATCCGCAGCGGGTTCCAGAAAGGGAAAAAACACGGCATTGTGGTGGTGGCGGAGGGGGCCGGGAGCGGGATAGAAATTGGCCGGTCAATCCAAGCGGCCTCAGGTCTGGAAACCAGGGTGACTGTCCTGGGGCATGTGCAACGCGGCGGGTCCCCGACGGCCCGGGATCGCTTGCTGGCGGCTGAGCTGGGTGCTCGGGCCGTTACGATTCTGTTGGCCGGAGAGGCAACCGATGGGCAAGTGGTGGTGGTGCAAAGGGGCCAGATCGCTAATGTGCCGCTCGCGACGGCCTTGACTGGGCAATGTGAAATCCCGGCGGCTTTGTTGGATTTAGTTGAGGTCCTGGCACGTTAGGTGAAAAGCGGGGTGAGACCGGTGACCGAACAGGGAATAGCTTCCTGGCGGCGCACGAAGATCGTCTGCACGATCGGACCGGCGAGTGAGGGGCCAGCGGTGCTGGCGTCATTGGTGGCGTTCGGCCTGGATGTGGCGCGGTTAAACTTGTCCCATGGCCGGCGGGACGAACAGCAAAAGCGCATTTTGACGGTTCGGGAAGTGGCCCGCCGGGCGGGTCGACGGGTGGCAATCATGTTGGACACGCGCGGTCCGGAGGTGCGGGTTGGGCACTTCCTCGGGGGCCAGGTGGAGCTACAGGCCAATAGTCGTTTCACCCTGACTGCTGAACCAGTGGTGGGAACGAGCGAGATCGTCTCCATGAACACCCCGGCCTTGGCGGCCGCCGTAACGGCCGGCGATAAGTTGTTGCTCGATGACGGCAACATCGCTTTGCGGGTGGAGGCGGTGGCAGGGCCAGCCATCTATTGCCGGGTCTTGAATGGCGGCGTATTAAAGGACCGTAAGAAAGTCAACTTTCCCGGTGGCAGTCTGCCGTTGCCGGCACTGACTGAGGAGGATAGAGAAGATATCCGGATGGGCGTGGAAATGGATGTGGACTTCTTTGCGGTCTCGTTTGTGCGGCGGGCGGAAGATGTTTTACAGGCACGCCAGGTGATTGAGGCTGCCGGTGGCGACCAACTAATCATTGCTAAGATCGAGAACCGTGAAGGCGTGGATAATGTAGAGGAGATTCTGCAAGTGGCAGATGGACTGATGGTGGCGCGCGGCGATCTGGGTGTGGAAATTCCACCGGAGGAAATACCGGTGATCCAGAAGGATTTGATTGCGCAGTGCAACCGTGCCGGGAAGCCAGTCATCACTGCTACCCAGATGTTGGAATCGATGGTGGCCAGGCCGTACCCGACGCGCGCTGAGGCGAGCGATGTGGCGAATGCGATCTTTGATGGCACTGATGCCGTAATGTTATCCGCCGAGACCGCCACAGGCTTATTTCCGGGCCCGGCGGTGGAGACTATGGCGCGTATTGCCGTCCATACTGAGCAAGCCTTGCCCTATGAGGAGTTGCCTTTGCGTTTACATAGCGGTGCCACCCCGGGCACGATCACGGATGCCATCAGCTACGCCACCTGCGTAACGGCGCGCGAGTTGGGGGCGACGGCGCTCGTCACCGCTACGCAATCCGGGCATACGGCGCGCATGGTGTCAAAATACCGGCCCCAGACCCCGATCATCGCCATCACGCCCCAGGAGCGGGTGGCGCGGGCATTGTGTCTTGTGTGGGGGGTGCAGGCGCTCTGTGTGGAACGGAGCGGCAGCACGGATGAAATGATGCAAGCCGCCATCGAAGCGGTGCTGGAGGCAGGATTTGTGCAAGAGGGCGATTTGATGGCCATTACGGCCGGTGTGCCCACCGGTACCCCGGGCAGTACCAATCTGTTGAAACTGCACACGATTGGCAAGGTTTTATTACGGGGCGTTGGTACCACCGGTCACGTTGCCAGCGGTCCCGTACGGGTGGTGACGGAAAAGAGCGACTTTGACCATGTGCAGCGGGGAGACGTCCTGGTGATGAGCGCCACGGATCGTGACAGCATCCCCTTGCTGCGCAAGGCGGCTGCCTTGATCACCGAAGTCGGGGGGATGAGCTCCCACGCCGCGGTGGCAGGTTTGAGTCTTGGCATTCCGGTTGTGGTCGGTGTGGAGGGCGCCACCAAGAGCCTGGTCAATGGCACAATCGTAACGGTTGATGGACGGCGGGGTTTGATTTACCGGGGCGAAGCGCGTGTGCTATAGCGAAGGAGGGGGAAAATGTGGCAGAACGGGAAGCTGGTTTGGCTGCTGAAGTGGAATTGACGGTGCGTTATGCGGAAACAGATCAGATGGGGTTTGTGCATCACTCAAACTATCTGATCTGGTTCGAAGCAGCGCGGACCAGATTGTTTCAGCGGCTGGGCCTGACATATTCGCAGTTGGAGTCAGAGGGGATCTACTCCCCGGTGGTGGCTGCGGATGCCAAGTATTTGTGGCCGGCTCGTTATGAGGACTTGATACGAGTGGTTGCCCGGCTGGATCGCATGACTGCCGCCCGGGTCCGTTTTAATTATGAGGTGTATCGGGTGAAAGACGACAAATTGCTCGCCACCGGCAGCACCATGCACGGTTTTATCGATCAAGCCGGGCGCCCGCTAGCGATCAAAAAACGCATTCCCTTGCTTTGGGAAGCGGCAAAACAGGCTGGGATTGGTTCAGGTTCCTGAAAGTTTTTGTCGATTTTTTATCGACAGGATTATATCATCGCCGTGCCTCCGTGATGGTAAAATGTAAATAGTTACCAGTGATCGGAGGGGCGGTTGTATGGAGCAGGCATATGATGCCAAGAAGGTGCGGCTGGTGCACCGCTGTTATGTGGGTGACACCGAGCTGGAAGATGTATTGGAACCGTTAGTGTTGGATTTAATCGAACGGGATGAGCATTTTCGGGCCCGCATCAGAAAGTGGCTTGCTTATCTGGAAGAGGAGTAGAGATTGGGCGCCGGCCGGCGCTCTTTTTTTGGGGGAGGAGGGCTCCTCCCCCATCCCTCACCAATATCCCCATTGCAGGCGTTGATATCTTTCATAGCACTTCGTGCAAAGTGTCATCATCACCAATTGCTCGACGACATGCAAACGGTCGCGTCGAACTGGTTTGCCACACTTTTGGCAGTAACCGATCTCAATGATCTTGCCCACGTTAGTCACGCTCCTGGCAGCGGTTTATCATCGCCATTGGTCGTATCAGCCGCCGCAGGAGATATCATTCCCAGAGCAGGGCACAATATTGAATCTTTGGCGAAGGACCATTATGTCATTTCAGTCTCCTTGCGGTAATTGCGGCAGGAACTGCTAGGAGCAGGCGAAACCATTGCATTTGCAACTAAAAGACTTTATAATGGTCGATGTGTGGAACACGCTTTGTCTGGGCGGAGGGACATAATGATCAAACTTGGGGCAAAAACGGATCGGGCGGAGCAAATGGGGCAGGAAAGGATTCCGCAACTCCTGTGGCGGTTTTCTGTTCCGGCTGTGATTGGAATGATTGTGAACAGCCTTTATAACATTGTGGACCGGATTTTCATCGGCAACGCGGTCGGGTCATTGGGCATTGCCGGCATCACGATCGGCTTTCCGATCATGATGCTGGTCATGGCTTGTGATATGTTGGTCAGTCTTGGCGCGGCGGCGTTAATTTCGATTAAATTGGGTGAAGGAAAGCAACAGGAAGCGGAACAGGTGATGGGCAATGCAATGGTGTTGATGGTTTTTGTATCGCTGTTGATCATGACTTTGGGACTAATATTCCTTCAACCTCTGTTGCAAGTGTTCGGGGCCAGCCCGGATGTGATGCCGTTTGCCTATGACTACATGAGTATCATCATCTTTGCCACCGTGTTCATGTCGATAGGTTTTGGTATGAACAACATCATTCGCGCTGAGGGTAACCCGAAGGTGGCTATGTATACGATGCTGATTGGGGCCATCGCCAATATTATCCTAGACCCCATTTTCATCTTCGGCTTTGGCTGGGGCGTGCGGGGAGCGGCGATCGCCACCGTGATCGCCCGCCTTATGTCAACTACCTGGGTACTGTATTATTTCTTTAGCGGCCAGAGTGTCCTGCGTTTGCGCCTGCCGAACCTGCGCTTGCGGCCGCAAGTGGCTCTCCGGATTGCGGCGATTGGCTCGGCGCCCTTTGCCATGCAAACGGCTGGCAGTATAATGAATCTGATTATGAATCGCAGCCTGGTTTCTTACGGCGGGGATGTGGCGGTGGCGGCGATGGGGGTCGTGTTCAGTGCCTCGATGCTGATCATGATGCCGATCATCGGCATCAATCAGGGCGCGCAGCCGATTATTGGGTATAATTACGGGGCGCAGCGCTATGATCGCGTCGTGCAAACGCTCAAGCTGGCGGCCGCAGTCGCTACTTGTATCACGAGTCTAGGGTTTGTGATTGCGCAGCTTTTCCCGGGGCACATTATCGCGCTGTTCAATCCCAATGATCCGCAGTTGCTTAACCTTGGTGCGCGTGCCATTCAAATCGCTACTATCTTTCTACCTATTGTCGGCTTCCAGATAATTTCTACCAGCTATTTTCAAGCGGTCGGCAAGCCAAAGCAGGCCATGATTCTCAGCTTATCACGGCAAGTGCTGTTGTTGATTCCATTGGTGCTGATTCTGCCGCGCTTCTTTGGTTTGGATGGCCTGCTGTATTCGTTGCCGCTTTCTGATCTGGGATCTTCCACCATCACGGCCATCTGGATTACTATGGAGCTGAAGCATCTGCTGCGCAGCCAGCAGCTGGCTGAGTCGAACGCTTAACCTTACTCTCATGGGGGATGTGAGGACGGTGGGTGACTGTCGCGGTAAAGAGGGATCATTTGGGCGCTGGGTGTCGATCTTGTATCGCTACGGGCGCGCGTATTCGGACCGGGAGCTAAGGACTTACGGACTTGGCAGCGGGCAGTTCATATTTTTGCATGTGTTGTTGCACCGGGATGGACTCAGCCAAGAAGAGCTGGCTTGCCTGTTGAAGATTGATAAAGGAACGACCGCCCGGGCGCTGAAGCGATTGGAGGATGCCGGCTATGTGACCCGGTGCCTCGATAAGCACGACAAGCGCGTGAACCGGGTTTTTGTGACGGAAAAAGGCCGGGCAATAGGACCAAAGCTGGCGGAATTGTCCCGCACCTGGACTGACGCCCTGGCCAGGGGTTTTTCACCAACAGAGCGGGAACAGGCTACTGCTTTGTTGAAAAGAATGGCCGAGAACGCAGCGCTGTTCTTGCAGGAAAAAGACCCCGGTCAGGGGGGTGAGCAGGGTGATTATCAGTGCTAGCAGGCGCACTGATCTACCGGCCTGGTTTGGCGGTTGGTTCACCGAGCGCCTGCGGGAAGGTTTCTTTCAGTCCGTTAATCCTTTCCGGCCAAGTCACGTGCGCACGGTCAGCCTAAAGCCGGAAGATGTGACGGCTTTCGTGTTTTGGAGCAAAGACCCGCAGCCGTTTATGCCCGTTTTGGACCAGCTTGATGAACGGGGCTACCGTTACTATTTCCAGTTCACTGTGAATGACTACCCTGTTTTCGAACCGAATATGCGCTCTCTGAAAGAGCGCCTGACCACATTTCAACGCCTGAGCGATCGCCTCGGGCCCGCCCGTGTGCTCTGGCGTTATGATCCGATTATTCTCAGTAATACCACCCCGTTGGCCTATCATTTAGATCGCATCGATACCCTGGCCGGTCACTTGCAGGGGCATACCGAGCGCTTGACAATCAGTTTTCTGGATTTTTACCGCAAGACAAAAAAACGGTTGGCGGGGCTAGAAAAAAAGCAGGGCATCACATGTATTGATGTGGACTGGAATGAGCACCTGGCTGATTTTTGCCGTGACCTGCAAGCGCTGGCGGGATCATATGGCTTGCGCCTGGTCAGTTGTTGTGAACCGCATGCCATCGGCATGCAGGCGGGTGCCTGTATCGATGGGGAGTTGCTGCAGAGGGTATTTGGGATAGACAAATTATTTGCTAAAGACAAGCACCAGCGTACCGGTTGCGGCTGTGCGCAGGCAGTCGATATGGGGAGATATGGTACCTGCGCATCTGGGTGTCTCTACTGCTATGCCAACCATGACAACACAACATGCTGATGTTAAGGCTTTGCCGGGAGGTGCGCATATGGACAGTAAGATTGCTAAGGCCATCAGGCTGAAAACCCAACCCGTGGCAGTGTTCTGGGCGGATGTGCAACCAAAAGGTGCCTTGCCGCTTGCGGAGGGGAAATGGAGCTGTGTTATTTCCCATTTGGATGCTGCCGCGAAAGGACAGATTGTGGTGTTTGACGAACGGACCACCGGTTGTCCGGGAGGGAAAGTGGGATTGGGTTTTTCCCGGTTTGAGGCGGGTTTCATCGAATATTTTTTGTCCACCGGCGTACCTGGTGGCCGGGAGGGTGAGTATTACAAAAAGAATCCTGAGCTGGCCGCGCAGTTTGTAGCGGCGCTACCAGTGGTTGTGCCAAAACAGTATCTGGTTTTTAAACCGCTGGCGGCGTTGGCTGAGGATGAAAGGCCGGAAGTCTTTATCTTTTTGATGCGGATCAGCTTTCTGCTTTAATGTGGTTTGCCAATTATGACAAACCAACACAAGACAACGTCAAAATAGACTTTGGCTCCGGTTGCCAGCAGTCTGTGCTTTATGCTTTAGCGCAAGCCAAGCAAAGGGAACCTAAGTGTGTGGTTGCTGACTGATCCCTCGGCGCGGAAGTTCATCGCTAAAGATCTGCTTTCGTTCAGTATCCCTTACAAACGGTTCTTGGAGTTGGAAGCACAGGTGGAAACGCTCTTTTTTTGACAAGAGAAACATGGCTCAGCATTGCCGCGCGGATTGAGTAGCGCCAACAAATCAGTTTTTGTCTAATGTTTCCGGATAGCTAATCATTGCCACGCATAAACGTAAGCTTTGACTAACGACACCCAAACCCAAATGGATCATAAAAAGAACGGCTTATCAGATAGTGTACAATTAAGTTCGCAAAAGTAAAAAGGAAAAACCATCGGCAACTCCGAAAATGGTAAGTGATGAGCAAACCAGAAAGGAGTTTTAACCGATGGTCTACTCTAATTCTACCGTAAGTTT
>DUQP01000010.1 GCA_012837735.1 Bacillota bacterium | reverse complement strand
GCAACAGCAGAAGAAAAAGTGGAGAGAGATGGTCAGCCAGATCGATAAAGGGGACCGGATCGTGACGAGAGGCGGCTTTTATGCGACAGTGTTGAGTGTGCGGGAAGACACCCTGCGCGTGCGACTGGCGGAAGGTATTGAGGTGAAGATGGTAAAGAACGGTGTCGGTTATGTCTTGTCCCATGAGGAACGCCGTGATGACTATCAAGAGGAAACCGCAGAAGAATAATGGTAGGATTTTTAACCACCGGCCTTGCGTCGGTGGTTTTTTGTTTTCCGGCAGGGAGGATCTGCCTGGGGCGCGAACAACTTCCCCGTGAGGTGATTGCTTTGCGGTGGCTACGACGCTTAGGCTGGAAAGCGCGACTGGACCCGCGGGAAAAGCTCATCCAGGATTACCAGCGCATGTCGGCACTCGGATTGGACGCGCCACAGTACTGGCTGGTATTCAGTCGCTGTGCCTTGACGCGCATCTCAAGGGGTGAATGGGATGCGGACTGCCGGAAACGCCATCAGGCGTGGTGATGTTTTTGATATTGCCCTGCCTTGCGGGGATGAAACTGTGTCTTGCAAGGTCTTGGTGCTGCAAAATGATATTGCCAACCGCGTAGCACCGACGGTAATCGTCACGCCGCTGGTGGAAGGCGTGCCGGACAATCTTTCCGTCGCGGTGCCGGTGCCGGCGAGTCATGCGCATGGACTGGGATCTGATCATTTAGCGCTGTTATCACAGATCTACACATTGGACAAAGGTATTTTGACAGCCGGTCGGCGGTTGGCGATCGTGCAGTCCCAGGGCATGGCAGCCATTGACAAAGCGCTCCAGCTCAGTCTGGGGCTGGGCATGTTTCAGAAGATGACAGGCCGACGGCGGGACAATTGAGAGATGATCGGCGGTGGGTGCCCCAGGCGGCATGCCGCTGCTTTGGTTTTGCCGGCGTGATTAATGGCGGTCTTTGTACGGGCCAAATTGGACCACTACCTATGACACCACACCGGTAAGCGTGGTATAATGCTAAGGAAATAATAGGGCCTTTTGATTGGGCCAATGCTTTAGATCCTTTTGGAAAAGGCCATCGGGACAAAAAAAGATAGTATATGGGGCGGTGACAGCGGTGCAGATTGAGATCCAACGCAAGAGCGGCGTACCCTTATATTTGCAGGTGAAAAGACAAATAGAACGGCTGGTGCGGATGGGCCTGTGGGAAAAGGGCAAGAAACTGCCCACAGAGCGGGAACTGGCAAAGGCTTTACGCGTGAGCCGCAATACAATCAGTACCGCCTATAAAGAGCTGGAGGACGAGGGCGTCCTGTATTCCCACCAGGGGAGAGGGACCTTTGTGGCAGAAACGGATTTTTCCGTACCGGGCCAATCGCGCAAAGAACGGCTACTGCAAATGATCGATTTAGCCATTGATGAGACGTTGAACCTGGGGTTTAGCCTGGAAGAGTTCGTCTCGCTGGTGAAAGCGCGGGCAGAAGAAAAAAAGGAATTGCTGCAACATATCAAGGTTGGGTTTGTGGAATGCAACCGGGAACAGTTGGACTATTTTTCGAAAGAATTGGAATTGGGGGCCGGGGCCAAAATCGTGCCGGTGCTCCTGTCGGAATACCGGCATTCCCCGCCCGAGGTGAATTTGCGGTTACGGGACGCCGATTTGGTGGTCACGACATTCTTCCATTTGAACGAGGTGCGGGAATTGGTGAATGACCGCCGCAAAGAGGTGCTGGGAATTGCGCTGGTGGCCCAGATGGAGACGATGGTGAAGATCGCTCGGTTGCCAAAGGGCAAGCGAGTGGGGTTGATTTGTATCTCCGAGCCATTCGCGGAGCGGGTGGTGAAGTCGATTGCCAATGCCGGCATCAGCGAACTGGATATCGTCACCACCACGGTGCGGAATGAGGACCGCTTGCGAGCGTTCTTGGCAGAGGTGGATGCCGTAATCGTTTCGCCGGGCCGGAAACGGGAAATAGAAAGCCTGTTACCCAGGGAGATGGAGGTAATCGAGTTTATTTACCGGCCTGATACGGGTTCTGTGAATCTGTTGGAATCAGTGCTGCTGGAACGCCGGCAGGAGAAGGTAAATTAGCGGGGAGGAATTGCGCACCGGGCCACTGGTCCTTTCGGCAGGATTTAACTGCGCCGGGCGAGAAAATGGGCAAAAAAGGCTATTGGGGGTTTTACTATGGAATTGGGGTTAAAGGACAAAGTGGCGATCGTGACGGGTTCCACGCGGGGGATAGGATTGGCGACAGCGCGGGCTTTTGCCCAAGAAGGCATGAAAGTAATCGTGAATGGGACTAAACCGGATAAAGTAGCCGAGATTGTGCAAGAACTGCAGGCAGAAGGCCTGACGGTGGACGGCCGGGCGGCTGATGTGGCGGATGACGAGCAAATGCGGGCCCTGATCGATTTTACCTTAGACCGCTTCGGTGGCTTGGATGTGATGGTGAACAACGCTGGCATCTCCTATGCGGGGCGGATCCTCGACACTCCGAACGAGGAATGGAAGCGCGTGGTGGAAGTGAATTTATATTCTGTTTACTTAGGCGGAAAGTTGGCTGCCCAGGTCATGAAAGAACGGGGCGGGGGCGTGATTTTGAATGCCTCTTCCTTTGCGGCTGTCCTGCCCGTGGTGGGGGGTTCCGCTTACGGTGCTGCCAAGGAGGCGGTAATCAATTTGACCCGCACCATGGCGGCGGAATGGGGGCCGTTCAACATCCGGGTGAACGCCTATCTTCCGGGCGTCATTGTAACTGATATGACCGCGGCGGCCCGGCAGGCACTGGGAGAGGAAATGCTCAATCAGCTGGCTTTGCATCGCTTTGGAGATGTGGAGGAGATGGCGGAGCCGCTGGTATTCCTAGCTTCAAGAGCCGCCCGCTATATCACCGGTACCACATTGGAAGTGAGTGGAGGCAAATTTGTCGTACAAATCCCGGGGCTAGCCTGGAAATAAAATTGCTGGCGAGCAGGATTGGCCGGGACCGGATGGAATACCCTATTAATTATTTTGGGGCGCGCCCCAACAGCATAGTCATTGACAGGTGCAGGGGGAGGGGCGGGCCCCTCCTTCTTGTTTGCTAAGGAGGTTTTCCTGCTGGAAAAGAAGCGTTGGCGCCGACAACTGCTGGCGATCCGCGATGGCCTGGCGCCGCGAGCTCGGCAGCATGGCAGCGAAAGCATCACAGGGCACCTGCTCGCCTGGCCGGCTTTCCAGGCGGCCAGGGTGGTGATGTTTTATGCTGCGCAGGGTAGCGAAGTGGATACATGGCGCGGCCAGGCGATCGCGCGTGCCATGGGAAAAAAAACCGTGCTGCCTGTTACGCTGCCGGCCACCAAGCAGTTGCAGCCCTATTTTGTGACGGGACCCCATGAACTGGTGACGGGCCCGTACGGAATCAAACAACCGGATCCGGAATGCTGCCGGGTCTGCCCGCGGGGCGAAATAGATTTGGTGCTGGTGCCGGGAGTGGGGTTTGATGCGCGCGGCAACCGCCTTGGGCACGGGGCAGGTTATTACGATCGGTTTTTGCGTGGCTTGCCGGCCAAGCGGGTGGGCTTGGCTTTCTCCTGCCAGATTATCGCGCGCGTGCCGGTTGGGCCGCATGATGTACCGCTGGGGGCGATAATCATGGAACAGGGAGTATTGCTCGGGGAGGGGTAGGATTTGTTGGTGCTGGCAGGATTGGCGGTCAGCTTTCTGACGGTGGTCTTGCTGATCAACAAGCGCTATAACGTCGGCCTGGCTCTTATCCTGGGAGCAATCATTCTTTCCGTGACAGCCCGGGTCGGGGTGCAGCCGTTTTTCCGTTGGGTTTGGAGTACTGCCATTGATCCGACCACGATTGATTTGGTCTTGATTACGACATTGATCTTCATGCTGGGGACGGTTTTGAAGGAGACCGGTGCGCTGGAACGGATGCTGGGTGCCTTGCGGGGGGCTTTTCGAGACCGCCGTTATTTGGTGGCCCTGATTCCCTCTCTGATTGGCCTGTTATCTGTGCCGGGCGGGGCCGTGCTTTCAGCGCCGCTGATTAACGACTTGAGCGATGAATTGGGTATGACGGCGGAGAAAAAAGCCGCTACAAATATGTTGTTCCGCCATATTTGGTACCCTGCTTATCCGTTGTATCTGAGTATTATCGTGGCCTCTCAACTTGGCGGGGTGAGCCCTTATCAGTTGTCTTTGATGGGGGTGGGCGCAGTGCTGGTTTCTGCTCCCTTGGCCTTCTTGATTGCCGTTTGGCCGCACAAACCATGGGCAGAAGTGGTCTGGGAGGGCGTCCCGGGCCCCACCGGTTGGGCAGCCCTACCCACTGCCGGGCGCAGCTTAGCGCCCATCTTTTTGATTTTGATCTTGACGCTGGGCTGTAATCTCTATTTTCCGCTCGCTTTAGCGCTGGGCAACATCCTGGCGCTGGCCAATTACGCTGGTTGGGCCGATGGGTTCCGGAACGCCTGGGGCAGATTCCTGGCTACCGTCCGGACGGGGGTACAAAAGGGTTTCAGCTGGCGGCCGGCCTTGATCATTTACGGCATCATGCTATTTCGCTCTGTGTTAGAGAACTCCGGTGCTGTGAATATTTTATCCGATACTCTGCTCGGGATAGGGATCCCACTTGTGGTGCTGCTCGGTCTTTTGCCATTATTGGTCGGGTTTGTGACAGGCTTGAACTTCCCGACCGTGGCAATCACGATCCCGTTTTTTCACCCCTTGTACCCAGGGGAGATGTGGCCGAGCGCTCTGTTCATGATCTTCATCACCAGTACCGTCGGTTATACTATTTCACCTTTGCACCTATGTTTGATCCTGACGCGGGAATTCTTTGATGCCGATTTGCTCCGCACTTATAGCTACATTCTGCCGCCTGTGCTGGCGACCCTCGTGATGGGGGTGCTGGTGGCTTTGCTGACCGGATTAATATAAGGAGGGGCGCCCATGTATCAATTAGTCGTGCTTGATTTGGATATGACGATTATCGATCGTAACCTGGCCATTCCTCCGCGCACCAGGCAAGTTGTGGCTGATTTGCGCACGGCGGGGGTGAAAGTGATGATCGCCACCGGGCGCATGTTTTGTTCCGCCCGTCCATTTGCGCTGCAGCTGGGACTGCATGACATGCCCCTAATCGCCTATAATGGTGCCTTGGTGAAGGACGTCGCCAGTGGCGCAACGCTTTATCATCGTCCCCTGGATCTATCGGTGGCGAAAGCGGTGGCACGACTGGCGGAGGAATGGGGTGTGCACTGGCAAGCCTACCTGGACGACCGGCTCTATGTGCGGGCGCTGAACGAAAAAGCGCGCCGCTATATGCAGATCGCCGCTGTCCCGGCCCATCCGGTGGGGAATTTGCATTATTGGCTATCCGCGCCTCCCACCAAGGTGTTGATCTTCGAAGACCCGCCCGTCCTGGCAGCGTTTTCAGACGAGGTGCGTAAGCAATGCCCGGGCCAAGTCCACATCACCACCTCCGCTCCCTATTTTCTTGAAATAACGGGTCCGGGAGTCTCCAAACGTGCTGCCGTGCAGGCTTTGCTGACCGGGTATGGGCTTGAGCCGCAACAGGTGTTGGCGGCCGGTGACAGCTTCAACGACCTGGAGCTTTTGGAGTATGTCGGCTGTGGGGTGGCGATGGGGTCTGCTCCCCAAGAGGTACAGGCCAGAGCCGACTATGTGACAGGCAACGTCGCCGCAGATGGGTTGGCAATCGCCCTGGAGCGGCTAGTGTTGGGAAGGGATGGGATCGGTGCCAGCGCAAACGGGAAAAACTTACCGGCAGAAATCAAAATATAGAAAGGGATAACCTCTTGGGAGGAGAATAATAGATTAAATAAAGGGAAGATTCGCAGCTAAGGGGCCCAACTACGGAAGCACACTGCAAGGGGGAGAATTTATGAGCCAAACGGGAAAGGCCGTTGAGTATCTTTGCTTGGCTTGTGGGTCACAGGGCTTGGTAACTGTGCCTAACCAGACCTGCGAGGCCGATCAGCCGCAAACCCCCTGTTGCCCAAGGTGTGGAAAGAGCCTCACGACCTTTCGGTTTCACTGGGAGGCCAAACTGGCCGGGGTGGGCGCGTAGGCGAGAGAGGAAAACTGTCAAGAGTAGAATCAGTTGAGGGAGGCTGCCGAAGGGCGCCTCCCTCTTCCTGTGGGCGCGCTGAACTTGGCTGGGAGGCCAGTGGCAGGATTTCGGGCTGTTGTCTGCGAATCATTAGCAAATGGTCGGTTCTTGACGGGAAAGGGGTCTGGGATGCAGCCCTTCAGACTAATCAAAGTGCTAATTGAGGCGATCAGGGCCTATGGTGCAGACGAGGGCCCGTTAATGGCAGCGGCGATTGCCTATTACGGGCTCTTTTCGTTTGTCCCGCTGCTGTTGGTGATTATCTCTGTGATTAGCTATGTTGTGCCACCGGTCGTGTTGCAGCACCAACTGATGGTGCTCACGGGAGCCTATCTGCCTGTTTCCGCCAGGCTGATTGAACAGTTGGTGGAGCAACTTTTTGTTTTACGTGACCAATTGGGACTGGTGGGTTTGTTGGTTTTGACCTGGGCTGCTTCGGGCGTTTTCATGGCCATCAACTATTCCTTGAACCGAATATGGGGATGGGGCGGTTGCGGCCGGCCTGCCCTACATAATCGTTTGCTGGCACTGGGGACGGTGGTTTTTTTGGGTCTGTTCGTGTTCCTGTCTGTGGCCAGCAGCACGGTCTTTCGCTATTTGGGGGCGGTGGAACTGACGGCTGCTGATGCACCGAACTTAGCGCAGACATTCCTGTGGCAGATGGTGGTCATGGGGCTCCCGTACATATTTACGTTCTTGGTCTTTTTGTTTGCCTACCGATTAGTGCCTGATGCCAAGACCCCTTGGACGGATATTTGGTCCGGAGCGTTGATCGGTTCGCTCTTGTTTGAATTGGGCAAGCACGCCTTTACTTGGTATGTGACGACTCTGAGCCGGTATCATCTGTTCTGGGGTTCAGTGGGAACGGTGATCGTTTTGTTGCTCTGGATTTATTTCAGTGCCAGCATGCTTTTGTTCGGGGCAGAGGTGGCCTCCACAAATTGCAAGGTGCGGGAGGGGAAAATAGATTTGGACGCCGCGATCATAGAGGGGGCGAATGGATTTTTGAACCGGGACTGGCGGGGGGAACAGAACAAAAAGCAATAGCATGGGGGGGCTGAGATGGTAATCAATGTGGCAATTTACCGCTTCGCAGAGCAAAGCTGTCCGGAGGGCAGTGGGATTGCAAACCGGCATGCCCAATTTTGGCGGCAATCTGAGGGCTGCTTAGGAGCCTGGGTGGCGCAATCGTTGGATGACCCGCAGGAGTATTTGCTGATTGGCCACTGGGCAAGCGCCCAGGACCATGCCCGGGCGATGGCTCTATTGCAAAGACAGGAAGGTGCCCACGAGGAATATCATCGACTGTTACAGGCGTTGGAGGGACATCCCCATCTCAGCGTGTACTCAACAGACAAAACAGGAGGGAGATAAATGGATTACGTTTTTCCGAAGCAAAAGGTATGGGAGATGAGATTGAACCGTGCTGCCAAAGCGCTCAATCAGCACGGGTTCTTGGCGGAAACGGTCCCGGACCGGGCTGCTGCCAGGCAAAGAGTGCTGGAACTGGTAGGGCCGGATGAAACCGTCGGGGTGGGTGGCTCGGTTTCCATCCGCGAAGCGGGCATCATTGAGGCTTTACAAGCGCGCGGAACGATGGTCAATCACCATTGGCTGGCCCCCTTTGGCACTGCAGAACGTTTGGCCCTGCGCCGCAAGACATTAACGTCAGATTGGTATTTGGCCAGTGCCAATGCCTTGAGCGAAACCGGCGAGGTCGTGAATATTGACGGTGTTGGGGATCGGATCGCGGCGATGATTTTTGCTGTGCCGAAGGTGATTTTGGTGGTGGGCCGCAACAAGTTGGCCCCTACTTTAGCCGACAGCCAGCGACGGGCCCGGGAAGTGGCAGCGGTGATCAATTCGCACCGGGTTGGTATGGGCGGCACTCCCTGCATTAAAGCGGGGCGCTGCCTGGATTGCAATGTCGAGGAGCGTGGTTGCCGGATAACAGTTTTGATTGAACGGGCGCCACTGGACACTGAATTCCATGTCTTATTAGTAAATGAGGATCTTGGTTATTAGAAAGGATGGAGAAGGATTGGCAAGCGACTGGCTGCCCCAGGGAGTGATGGTTGGTGATGGGGGCTGTGGGACTATGCTCCAGGCAGCAGGGTTGCCCCCTGGGCAGGCACCGGAAATATGGAACTTGGAGCAACCGCAATATATATTATCCCTGCACAAAGCTTATCTCCAGGCCGGCGCCCAGCTGATCGAAAGCAACACATTTGGTGGTAATCGCTTGCGGTTGAAAAGAGCCGGCTTGGCCACAGATCTGGTGCAGATTAACCGCAGTGGCGTGATGTTGGCCAAGCAGGCCGCTGCGGAAGGGGCGTTGGTGGCCGCCGCCATCGGACCCACCGGAGAGATCCTGGCCCCTTATGGTGACCTGTCGATTGATCAGGCCCGGGATGTCTTTCGGGAACAGGCGGAAGCCTTACTAATGGATGAGCCTGATATCCTGCTGATTGAATCGATGCTTTCTCTGGCTGAGGCCGAGGTGGCCCTGGAGGCGGTTTTGGATTGTGGGTTGCCTGTGATCGTGCAATTGAGCTTCACCGAACAAGGGGTGACGGCTTGGGGAGATTCCGCCGGCCAGGCGGCGCGTCGTTTGCTGGATCTGGGTGCAGCCGCGGTGGGGGCCAACTGTGCGGGCCCTGCGGAGTTGGTGCCTGTGGTGCAGGAAATGAATGCCGTTGCTGGCGATCATCCGGTGACGGTTTTCCCGAATGCCGGCATCCCATACTTAGAAGATGGCCGTACCATCTATCCCATGGGGGCGCAGGAATTCTCCCAATGGGCGGTCCGTTTAGTGGCTGCTGGGGCGCGGGTCGTGGGAGGATGTTGCGGTACCACACCGCAGCATATCCGCGCCCTAGTGGAAGCCCTGCCTTAAGTGTCCTGCCTGTTGTTGGGTTAATGTCAATGGGTGGGTAATCTCCCTTCGGTTTTAGCACCTTAGGGCTACCCACCCGCGCAATGCTTTTTCAGAAAAAATGCTGGGCAGGAGATTGCGGATTATGGTTCCGGTGACATCAACCTAACCCAATCTAGCAAAATAACTGGCAGGGCATCATAATTTCAGCTGCCCTGAACCAATTCCACATCTTGTCCTACTGAACCGGGAAATCAAAATACGTATCCGGATAGGGTTCATCTGTTAATTTATAATGCCACCATTCCTCCGGGTAAATCTCAAAACCGGCACTAACCATAGCGTCGCGCAGGATATTGCGGTTAGCTTCCTGCTCATTTGTAATTAAATCAGTGCCGTGATTGGAAATTGCGCCAAAAAAGTCAAACCCGCTTCCCATGTCCAATTCTTTGCCCGTGGATATATCAACCAGAGTTAAGTCAACGGTGCTCCCCCGGGAATGGCCAGATTTTTCTGCGATATATCCCAACTCAAACAAAACGGATTTATCCAAATCGGGATAGTATTTTGCCTGCATTTTTGTATCCGCGACATCATTGGCCCAGCGAACAAAATGGTCAACTGCCCTCTGCGGGCGATAAGCGTCGAAGATTTTTATGTAGTATCCCTGCTGATATAGATTATCAGCGGCTTTTTTTAGTGCTTGGGCCGCCTCTTGAGTAAGGATTGCCTTTGGCGCATGATAACCATCAATCACTGCGCCCACAAAGTTGTCCTCACTAAAATATCGTATCTCAAGCAATGCGGTCGGGATCTCATCGGTTACATAAACAAACCCGTCCGGAAGGTGATTTTGATCTGATATATCAGCACAAGATACCAAGATCGCCAGTACTGCTAGTAATACAATACTCCATCTAATTAATGAGCTTTTGTTTTTTACCTTTTTTGTTCCAGGCATAATACCACCCCCTGAATGTATATAATACTTTAATCAGTGCGAAAAGCCTGGCAGGAAAACCATTTGCCAGGTCTTTTTATGACTACACACTTGCTATGCAAGCGGAATAGGGACAAAACTGACTGCACCAGGCAATAGCCCAAGCTGCAATTGGGTGAGAGCGCCTGAATGTGCGCTGGGGGCGGTTTTCCTGCATAATGCCGCTTTCGGCGGAGAGAATTTAGCAATAAGGAGGTGAGGTTTTTGCGCCACATTCTATCCCGCATTGATATGTCAAACTGGCAGCGATGGAAGGAAAACCTCGGTGATTTGGTGGAATTCGCCCAGGAATTGGGTGTCCCGCGCGATCGCGTGCAGCAGCTGGCAGTGAATTTCGGCGATTATCTCGCTGAGCACGTGGACCCTAGCACACCGCAGTATGAGGTTTTGAAAGAACTCTGGCAAGCAGGCTCGCCAGATGAACGGAACACATTGGCGGCCTTGATGATGAAGGTGGTTGAGCGGCGCAATTAGCGGGACAAACAAGGACCGGACGTTTGTGCGTCCGGTTCTTGTTATTCTTGCTTCTATTGTCATTAAGGTGGCAATATTTATTTGCCGCTAGGGGTGTGGCAGGAGGGGAGGGCAAGCTTACATAATACTTGTGAGCATGTATAATGAATATTGAAACGAAAAAAAGGTTGAGCTATCACGTATGGTGAAATAGGCAAACAGCTCAATATTTTTTCTTTACGGGGCAAAATTCTAAACAGAAAGGGGAGTGTCGCAGTGCGTTTGGTGGTTGTGCACCCGGGTGACATGGTCGCCACGGCGGTGGTAGATATCGCTGCTGGGACGACAGTGAAAATCATGAATGATGGCGACGAGGAGATGGAAATCACGACCTTGGACGAGATTCCGTCCGGCCACAAAGTAGCATTGGTGGACGTGCCGGTCGGCAAGCCCCTGATCAAATACGGGGAGGCGATCGGGGTCGTCACCCAGCCCATCAAAAAAGGCAACCATGTGCATGTGCATAATGTGGAAAGCCAGCGTGGGCGCGGTGATCGCAGTGGGCAGCGGGTAGGTTGAGAAGGGGGGATAGAGAATGGAATTCATGGGCTATTTACGTCCTGATGGTCAGGTTGGCATTCGCAACTACGTTTTGATTCTTCCCTCCGTGGTTTGTGCCAACCGCGTAGCGGAGCAAATCGCGGAGGCTGTACCGGGGGCTGTCGCCTTGCCACACCCGGCGGGTTGTGCCCAGGTTGGCGCCGATTTCGAGCAGACGAAACGCACCCTGGTTGGATTCGGCACTAATCCCAATGTGGGGGCGGTGCTGGTGGTCGGTCTGGGTTGTGAAGGTCTGCAGCCGGATGAATTGGTTGCGGCAATCAAGCCGTCTGGCAAATGGGTGGAGGGAATCGTGATCCAGGAGGAGGGTGGCACACCGGCCACCGTCCGGCGCGGCACGCAGATTGCCATTGAAATGAGCTCTGAGCTTTCTCAGATGAAGCGGGAGCCGTTCCCGCTTTCCGAGCTGATTCTTGCCACAGAGTGCGGCGGTTCTGACAGCACATCCGGTTTGGCTGCTAACCCGGCTTTGGGCGTCGCTTCCGACCTGTTGGTGGAAGCCGGCGGAACTGTGATTCTCTCTGAAACGACCGAGCTGATGGGTGCTGAGCATGTGCTGGCCAAACGGGGCTGTGATGCTGCCACTGGCAAAGAATTGGTCGATATCGTCAACAAGATGGAAGAAGATATCCTGCGGATGGGCGTTGACCTGCGCGGCAGCCAGCCAAGTCCGGGGAACATCGCGGGCGGCCTGACGACCATTGAGGAGAAATCCCTGGGTTGCATTTATAAGGCGGGGACGACCCCTATTAATGAGGTCCTGGCTTTTGCGCAGAGACCGAGCAAGAAGGGCTTAGTGGTGATGGACACCCCCGGTTACGATATTCCGTCTGTGACAGGCATGATTGCCGGTGGGGCCCAAATTGTGGTTTTCACCACCGGCCGCGGGACGCCTACCGGTGCGCCGATTGCCCCGGTGATTAAGGTGACCGGCAACCCGGAGACCTGGGAAAAGATGCGCGAAAATCTCGACATCAATGCCGGTGTCATCCTGCAAGGAAAAGCTACCAAGGAAGATGTCGGTAAGGAAATCCTGGCCGAGGTCATCAAGGTGGCGAACGGTAAGCAGACCCGGGCTGAGATTTTAGGGCACCGGGAATTTGCCATCTGGCGGGTCGGACCGACCGTTTAAAAGGAAACCGGCGGTGGGGTAAGCAACTCCCACCGCCGGTAACTTGACAAGCCCGTGGTAATCAATAAAATAATGTCTGGAAGAAATGACTGATCCGGAGGGAAAGCAAATGCCGACGTACGAATACGAATGCAAAAACTGCGGGCGTTTCGAGACCGTACACAAGATGTCTGAGGGGCCTTTACAGGTTTGCCCCCATTGTGGCGGGAAGGAAATCCGCAAATTGATTTCCTCCAGTCTGACCGTGATTTACAAAGGCTCTGGTTTTCATACCACCGATTACCGCGATGCCAGCTACAAGGCAGATGCCAGCAAAGATTGCGCGGGTTCTTCCTCCAGTTGTGGCAGCTGTAGTGGTGGGGATTGCGGGTCATGTGCATCGGCATAAACGAAGCAAGGAAGGCCGTTCCGGCGCTCGGAACGGCCTTTTGTTTTGCCCATCCCGATCAGGGCAGGAGGGATCCCCGGTGGTGGCGAATTGCACCAGCACCAGGGGGTGGAGCGAATGATCAGATGTTTGCACCTGGCGGACTTGCACCTGGGTTGGGAACCGTCTTTTCTCGGTCCGCGTGCTGCGCACCGCCAGCGGGAAAGGGATGACCTGCTGCGCCGGATAGTGGATTATGCCTTGGCAAACGGAGTGGACCTGGTGATCATTGCCGGGGATCTATTTGAAACCCATCGCCCGCCGGCGGATTTGGCTGATGCGGTGCGGCGGGACTTACGCCGCCTGGACCAGGCCGGCGTGGCTGTGGTGACTGTCCCCGGCAACCATGATGAGATTACATACCACGACTCTGTTTACCGGCAAGGCGACTGGCCGGGCGTCCTGGTGCAAAACCCGACTGTCGACAAGGTGGCCACATTGTCCATCAAGGGCCAGGATTGCCATTTCTACAGCCTCGCTTATACCGGTGGTCTCACCCCCAGCGATCCATTGACGGAATTTCCCCGCAGCGATGAGCAAGGATTCCATATTGCGGTTTTCCACGGCACCCTGGACTGGAACCCGGGTGAACGCAGTCTGCCGCTGCAAAGCGCCGCTTTGGCTGCCGCCAATTATCATTACACGGCCCTGGGCCACATTCACCGCCACAGCGTACATAGAAGCGGTCCCGGCGGCCCCCTGGTCTATGCCGGGGCAGTGGAGGGGAAAGGGTTCCATGATCTGGGAACAGGTCAACTG